>CALUXL010000123.1 GCA_944324735.1 uncultured Elusimicrobiales bacterium | reverse complement strand
CATATCGAAATTCCAAATGAGTATAGATAACTGCAAATAACAGTTTGTAGGGGAGTTCTGATACTCCCCTATAAAAATGGCTATTTATCAACTGTTTGTTGTGACATAGCCTTATTAATTTACTACCACAACACCAAAGGCGGAATAAACAATTTTGTTGTTTATCCGCCTTTGGTATATATAACAAATAAAAATTTATGAAAAAGATAAAAACACTAATATTTACCTGTTTGTATTTGGCGTTTCTATGGTTTATGCCGTGGAACTTTTTTAGTTTTTTTGCGGGGATCACCCTGGGCTGGTTTTTACTGCTTGCATGGCTTCCGTTTAATGAAAAACCACTGCCCACCCCGTTTGGCATAAAAGTGATTTTGTTTGTTATGCAAATTACTTTTATGCTTATACTCTCTTTTGTGCTTTGGCGGCTTATTCCCGTATTTATACCCAAACAAGATATAAATAATAGCCCCCAAGAAACGGAGGCCGTTTCCACCCAGGCCCCGGCCTTAAGCAAAGAAGAGTCTTTTGATAACACCCTCCCGGAGGTAATCGAATTTTCCGATCCAAGCTCCTTACAGCTAGTACCCAGCCAAAGTAAACCGGCCGAAGAGGAGCTTTCCCTACCCATGACCCAAGAAGGGATGTTAATCAAAGAACAACTTTTCCCCTCCCGCTCCCCCAAACCGGCTGAACTTGTGCGCGCCCAAGCCACAAGCCCGCAAAAAGCCCCTTTAAGCGAGCTTGAAAAACACCCTGCCTACAACCAAGCATTTACCAAAGTGCAGCAGCAGATACAGCAAGAGGACCGGGCCGATGTTGCTCAAGTAATCCCTGCAAGCAAGATGAAAACCTTAAACAAAATCCCGTCTTTTATGCGGGGGCCTGTGATGTTGCAATTTGTGCAAGCCGGCATTGAGCACAACACACAGTTGTTGAAAAACGCCTCGGAGAATGGTTTATCTCCTCAAGACATAGCTGCAATTAAAAAACAATTATTCCTGCAGAAAAAGGTTTTAAACAAACTTCAGCAAAGACATGCACCCGGTTATGTAGAGCAAGCCATTGAAGAAGAACTAAACAATTACACGCAAGAAAACTGACATGACTATCAAACTAGAAGACACTTTAGAAATTTTATGCCCTACTTACAACCGCGCCCCTTTTTTAAAAAACACGCTGGAACAATTACTTGCCCCCAACAGCCCGGTAAAAAATTGCCACATGACGTTTTTGGATAATGCTTCCACGGATGGCACACCCCAATTGCTGGCCCAATACGAGGCCAAACACCCCAATATGCGCGTTATTCGCCATAACCGCAATGTGGGTGGGGATGCTAACATTACCCGCGCTTTTGAAGAAGTAACTTCCCCCCGTTACTGGGTCATTTGTGATGACGATGACTTTCATTGGGAACACTGGCCCGAAGTACAAAAAGCACTGGAAGAAGATATTGATTTAATCATCACCACTACTCAAATCTTTTCTCCCCAGGTAAAAGAAGCACATTTGCCTTTAATTTTAACTTTTGTGCCAAGCGCTATACACAAAAGCAAATACTTGGACAGCCTTACCCTGATGCGTATGCATTTTAATGTTCAAAATCACTTTCCGCAATTAGCCCCCGCCGCACAAGTGTTTAATAATCACGGCTCTATTTACATTTGCCAACATAACCTGGTTACTTTTGGCAAAAATGACAATAACCCCGCCATTTGGTGGCAAGAAACACAACCCCTTCCCCCTACCTATAAGTATCGCAAGTGGGATCCGTCCTATCTTAATTCTTTGGAACTCTTTACGGATAAGGCATTCCGTACCCAAGCGGTGGAAGCGTTTGCCATGGAAAAGGGTTTTAGCAATGGCGTACAAAAAATGCTGAAAAAGAATTTTATTTTCAGCGAGAATTTTTTCAGAAACATAGCCGATCCCTGGAACGTTATGTCCTCCTGGCAGCGGGTACGTTACGCAACAAACGTGCTGTTTTTCTTTTTCATCAAGCTGCCTTTTAAATACTGGCGTTATAACAAGATGCGTAAGGAATACCGCAAAAAAGTAATGGCAGCTATCCAAGCTAGAAAAGAACAAGCCCGGCAATAGTTACCGGGCTTGTTTATGAGCAAATAATCCTAAAATATCGGTTATATATTTAGCGGTTTTTACTACCACAGGGGATTGGTGTCTAAGCGCCAGCCGGAAAGCCCAAAACTTCCACCTAAACAACCAAGAACGCTGGTTAAACAAGTCTTTAGGCAAAGCTAAATAAAAACTTGCCGCGTACTTTAAAAAAGAACGAAGCTGAGACGCAGTTAATAATTTTAAGTTGCCGTTTCCGGGGCCTTCGTTACCAATAATCATTTGCAGTAAATAGTATTCATATTCTTCCTGCAAGGGGGCATAAAGTCCCATTTCTTTTAATTTACCGCGCATAAGGGCAAAACTTTGCATAAAGAAGGTAAGTTTCTTTTCCGGGTCTCTTTTGGAAAGGGAATTGGGCGTTAAGCGGTATAAATACGTAACCCCGGGATATAAAACCACACGTTTAGAACAAACAAAAACCGTGCTGATAAAGGGTAAATCCTCGTGCGGCATTCCCTCCGGGAAAGCCAACTGATGGCGGGTTAAAACCTCCCGGCGGATAAACTTATTCCAGGGTACGTTATAAGATTGGGATAATTGAAAAAAGTCCGTTAGTTTTCCCTCATTTCGGTCCCAAATTTTAATATCTTGGCCGGTGGCAGCGGGAACCTCTTTAGGCGGGGTTTGGTTAAAAGATACATATTGCCCCAAAGCAATATCCGCCCCGTAATTTAAAGCGGTTTGATAAAGCGTATGCAAAGCCCCAGGGGCCAGGGCGTCATCCGCGTCCATAAAAAATACGTATTTGCCCTCGGCATGGTGCAAACCTTCGTTTCTGGCTCCCCCCGCCATGCCGCCCGCATGCTGAAACACCTTTACACTGGCGGGGTGTTTGACGGCAAAATCACACAAAATTTTCCAGCTTCCATCGGCAGACATATTGTCCACCGCAATCAGCTCCGCCCCGGCGGTTAAATATTCCTCCACACTGGCCAAAGCCTGCGGTAAATATTTTTCCGCATTGTAAACGGGCATAATAATGCTGTATAAAATTTTAGTCATGCAAAGCCTCACGTTACACAGCCCGTTGCTGTGTTTTAAGGGTTACTAAAAATTAATCCGCTCGTTTTCTATTACCAAGGGGCGTT
>CALUXL010000122.1 GCA_944324735.1 uncultured Elusimicrobiales bacterium | reverse complement strand
TTAAAATATCGGCCTGGCCGCTGTAAATGGCGTGCGCCGCTTCGTGCCCCTGGCCGGATTTGGTTTTTAGGGTGTCCGAATCCAAGCGCAAAATACGCGCCTGGGGGAAAAGCTTTTGCACTTCGGTTACTATCTTTTGCGTGCCGCCCCCGCGTGATTTAAAAATAAGGTTGGAGCACTTGGGGCATTTTTGTTCCAAAGGTTCCCGCGCACCGCATTTTTTACAAAGCAAAAAATCACCCGTTTGCGGCGTGTTCTCGCGCGAGAGGATAGCCCCGCATTTTTTACAGCGGGCGTACTCCCCGCAGTTTAAACAATAATAGGCATTGGAATAACCGCGGCGGTTTAAAATGAGCAGTACCGGCTCCTTGCGGGTTAAGTTTTGGCGGATTTGGTCGGCCAGAAAGTCGGAAATATATTTGGAGTGTTCCCCGCGTTTGGCGGTAATTTTAACCTGGGGGGTATAATCGGCCCCCGGGCGTTTTTGCGTAAGCTGAAAGTGTGCCACCCGCCCGTCCTGCACCAGTTTAAACATTTCCAAACTGGGGGTTTGGGATACAAAAACCACCATGGCCGAATGCATTTGCCCGCGTAAAAGGGCCAAGTCCCGCAGGTGGTAATACGGCTTGTTTTCTTCCTGCTTGTAGTTCTCGTCCTCTTCCTTTAGCACCACGGCTAAACGCAAGTTTTTAAACGGAAGGAGTATGCCCGAGCGCATGGCTATTACCACGCACGGCACCCCGTTTGCCACGGCGGAAAAATATTTTTTCTTTTGCGCAAGCGGCGTTTTGCTGTGCCAGCAGAATACATATTCCGCCCCAAATTGCTGTTGGGCGCGGGCAATAAAATCTTTGGCGGCTACAATATCCGGCACGGTAATAAGTACTTGGCCGCAGTTTTGCAGGGCCTGCTCGGCCAGGGTTAAACAAAGTTGGGTTTTGCCGGTGGCGGCGGGGCCGCTTAATAAAACGGGGTAAAACTCATAGGCGGGGGCGGAAGCCAACTCGTTAAATACGGTTTTTTGTTGAGCGGTAAACGTTTCCGGGGCCCCTTTGGCCACAAACGGGGGAGGAACCGGGCTTTCCTGCAGTTTAAAATAAGGCTGGGGGGGAACCAGGGAAAACAAAATCTGCCCGATGGCGCCGCCCCAAGTTTTTTTGATAAATTGCGCCAAAGGGAATAAATCACTGCCAAAAACGGGGCGCGGGTCCACCACGCAAACAATGTCTTTAATTTTAATGTTTTGCAACTCACAAGACGGGGTTACCTGCACCACCAGCCCGGCCGTAAGCCGCGGGCCAAACGGGGCCGTAACACGCACGCCGGGCTGAACCTGGGGTTCCAGTTCGGGGGGGATATGATAGTCAAAATCACGGTCCAGCGGGACGTCAAACACAACTTTGCAAAACATGGAAATACCTTATTTGGCAGGCGCTTTTAAGCCCATATGCGCCATTACCATCTGCAAGTCGGCCCAGGCGTCTTTTTTCCATCCGGGGTTGCGCAGTAAGGCGGCAGGGTGAAAGGTGGCCAAGATTTTAACCGGGCGGGGTAAGGATACATTATCTAAACTTAATGTATAAAACTTACCGCGCAAAGCCCCTAAAGACTTGGCATCCGCAATCAGCGCTTTGGCAGATACGCCGCCCAAAGCCACCACTACTTCCGGCATGATGATGGAAATTTGCTTTTCCAAATATTTCCGGCAGCAGGCAATTTCCTGGGCGTTGGGGGCGCGGTCGTTACCGTGTTTTTCGGGGTGTTGCGGGTCCACCATCGGGTGGCATTTGGCAATATTGGCAATAAATACTTCTTCGCGCTTGAGGCCCATGGCGACTATCATTTTATCAAGCAACTGCCCGGCACGCCCCACAAACGGACGGCCTTGGCGGTCTTCATCATAGCCGGGGCCTTCGCCCACAAACATTAAACGGGCATTTACATTGCCTTCACCGGGTACGGCGTTTAAGCGGGTTTGGCCCAAGGGGCAGCGGGAACAATTTTTAATCGTGGCGGCCAATTCGGCCAAAGCGGCGGTTTTTTCTTCCGTGGTCATAGTGCCTCCGGCGGGGGCAGGGCTTTCAGCCGGCGCAGAAGCCAAAACAGGCTGGGGCTTTTCCACCGTGATGGTTTGCGGTGTTTGCGGCGCAGGCTGGCCAAAGACTACGGTTAACGTATCTTGGGCGGGAGAATGGGAAACGATTTTTGCGGCAGAAGGGCGAGTGGCAGGAACTTCCTGCACGGGTACGTGCGGGGTAGAAGAAGGCTGTGGGGCGGTTTGCGCCGACGTATTTTCTTGCGTTAGACGCGAAAACCCGGCGGCCGCTTGATTGGTAGCGGCCGCCGATATAAAGTCTTCCTCTTCATGGGCCGAAAGAAAGTTTTTTAATTCGGCCGCCAAAGCACGTACGGACTTATCTGCCATGTCGTTCTTATAATTTCATCGGCTCTTTGGCCTTGCGTTCCGCTTCTTTGCGGGCTTCTTCTTGAGCTTTTAATTCGGCTTCCAGGTTTTCTTTGCTGATTTTCAGCACTTCTTCTTTGGAAATTTTGCCGGAAATGATATCGTCCAACGCTACTTTAATTACCACCGCATTGGGCTGGTTTTTGTATTCGTCTTTCTTTTTTAATTCTTTGGCCCAGATGGACGCCAAAACCACTACGTCGTAGCGGTCGCCGTCAAAGTTCATCAGCTTAGCGTCAAATTCTTTATCTTGTTTTATAGACATGTTTTCACTCCCTTAAGGTTACTTCAAATCTGTTATTTTGGTGTCTTGGCGGCTTACGCGGCACTGTTCCGCCGCCACAATGCCTGCCATTTTGTCTACCGCTTCGGCTAAATCGTCGTTTAGCAGGGCATAGTCGTAATGTTCCAGTTCCAGCATTTCTT
>CALUXL010000121.1 GCA_944324735.1 uncultured Elusimicrobiales bacterium | reverse complement strand
GGATACTGTTTACGGGGAAGGTAGCAAAAAGCACAAATTTTTGGAAACGGCCTCTTTAAAACCCGTTAACCTGTATGGGCAGCATAAAGTGTTGGCGGAACAAATCGTGCTGGCTAAGGGGTATAATGTGGTGCGGTTTCCGTTTATATTCGGGCCTTCGTTGGTGGAGGGGCGACCGCATTTTTTTGACCGCATCCGGGAAGACTTAGCCGGCGGCAAAACGGTGGAAATGTTTTCGGATTCTTTCCGTTCTACCCTTAGTTTTGACCAATGCGCCCGTTACCTGGTAATGCTGATGGAAAATGAAAAAGCCCGCCAGGAAAAAATTGTAAATGTAGCGGGGGATGATGTCCTTTCCAAATATGATGCGGCGGTAGCGTTGGCGGATAAGTTTGGGTTGGATAAATCTCTCATTCGTCCCGTATCGGTAGCGCAAACGCAAGGTATTTTTGTGGCCAAACGCGCTTCCAGCGCTATTTTGGATAATAGCAAATTAAAACAAATCCTCGGTTTACCGCAGGTACATTTGGAGCTGTAACCATGCCGTTGATTAAATTTATTAAACCTGATTTTGAATTTTCGGATGACCGCGGTTCATTAACCCAACTGGTGCACGGAGGCTGGAACCAGGTAAATTATATTACCAGTGCGGCCGGTGCCCTGCGGGGGGATCATTATCATAAAGAAAATGAAGAAGCTTTTTTTGTCGTGTCTGGGGAGTTTGAACTCTCGCTGGAAGATATGCGCACGCACGAAAAAGCCAAATACACCATGCACGCGGGGGATTTTTTTATCATTTACCCCCATGTAATGCATAGCTTTTTGTATACAAAAGAAACGGCTTTAATCTCTCTTTATAACAAAGGGGTAGAGCTGCCCAACGGGGAGAAAGACATTTTAAGGCCTTAACAGATATGACAAAATTGCTAGAAAACAACTTGCTTGTTATTAACTTTAAACGCATGTGGCCCTATATAAAACCGTATTGGTTTAGGGCGGCCTTAGGGGTGGCGCTGACGGTTCCCGTAGGGGCGCTGGATGGCGTTGTGGCGATGTTTTTAAAGCCGTTTATGGATAAGGTAATGGTGGATAAACAGCCGCATTTTTCCACCTTAATTCCTTTTTTAATTGTAGGTTTTACGGTTGTGCAGGGGGTGTTGATTTATTCGTCCAACTATTTAAATACATGGGTGGCGCAGAAAATTACTATTGGAGTAAAGCGCAGACTGTATGAAAAATTACTGTCTATGGATACCTCGTATTTTGACAGGAATAATTCCGGCACCATTTTGTTTCGCTATTCTAACGACGCGGAAACCGCATCCACCGGCTTAATTGATAACTTAAAACAATTTTTATCCAAATTGTTCTCTTCCATTTCTTTAATTTTTGTACTGTTTTACAACTCTTGGCAATTGGCGTTTATTGCTATAGCTGTGTTGTTGTTTTTTGTGTATCCGATGGCAAAAGTACGTAAAAAAATGAAAGAGATTTTGGAAAAAACCGTGGGTAACTTATCCTACGTGTTAACCATTTATAACGAAACTTTTGCCGGCAATAAAACCATTCGTTCCTTCACGCTGGAAGAAACCTTCAAGCGGCGTTTTTATGATGTAACGAATATGACGTTTTCTTTGGCGATGAAAATGGTTAAAGGTACCAACTGGCTGTCTCCCTTGATGCATATTATTATGTCTATCGGGGTGGCGTTAGTAATTGGGTTTGGCAGTTATTTAATTGTCAGCGGTACGATTACCAGCGGTAACTTTGTGGCGTTTATTGCGGCATTAATGTTGTTGTATACGCCGCTTAAATCGGTGGGGAATAACTATATTGCTATTCAAAATTCTTTCTTAGCCATTGACCGTATTTTTGAAATTTTGGATTTGCAACCCTCTTTGCACGATGTGCCCGACGCCAAAGAATTAACAGAAATCCGCAAGAATATTACGTTTGATCACGTTAACTTTGGTTATATCCCGGAGCGGGAAGTATTGCATGATATTAATTTGAATATTCCCGTTGGCAGTACCATCGCTTTGGTGGGTAATTCCGGCGGCGGCAAGACCACCATTTCCGCCCTGCTTCCGCGCTTGTATGAAATTAACGGCGGGGCTATTTGCATTGACGGAGTAAATATTAAGCAAATTTCTCAAAAATCTTTGCGGCGCCATATTGCTATGGTGTTTCAGGATAACTTTTTATTTTCGGGTACCATCCGGGAAAATATCCTTTTGGGAAATGAACACTCCGACGAAGCCGCCATTTGGCAGGCACTTAAAAATTCCTGCTTGGACGATTTCGTAAGAGGCCTTCCGCAACAGTTAGATACAGAAATTGGTGAGCGCGGCATTTTACTTTCCGGCGGGCAAAAGCAGCGTTTAGCCATTGCCCGGGCGTTTGTTAAAAACGCGCCGATTGTAATTTTGGATGAAGCCACCAGCGCCTTGGACAATAAGTCCGAAAAAGTGGTGCAGGAGGCCTTAGACAACTTAATGAAAAACCGCACCGTTATTGTTATTGCCCACCGCTTAACCACTATTCAAAATGCGGATAAGATTGTGGTGATTAATGACGGCAAAATTGCCGAACAAGGCACCCACGAAGAGTTGATAAAACTGCGCGGTGCGTATTATTCTTTATACTCCATGCAATTTAAACAACAAGAGGAGGCCGCGGCATGAAAGGCATTATACTAGCGGGCGGCGCAGGCACACGTTTGTATCCTGCGTCTTTGCCTATTTCCAAAATATTGCTTCCTATTTATAATAAACCGATGATTTATTACCCGCTGTCTGTTTTAATGGCGGCGGGAATAAAAGACGTGCTGATTATTACCAACCCGGAAGATGATGCTAATTTTCAAAAGCTGTTGGGTGATGGTTCCCAGTGGGGCATGCATTTAAGTTATAAAATACAGCATGTAAAAAAGGGGATAGCGGACGCTTTCTTGCTGGGAGAAGAGTTTATCGGGGGGGATTCTTCCGCCCTGATTTTGGGGGACAATATTTTTTACGGAAGCGGTTTTGAGCAGATGCTTTTTTCTGCCGCCAAACAGACCGAAGGCGCCACCGTATTTGCCTATGAAACCAGCGAGCCGGAACGCTTTGGTATTGTGGAGTTTGACGCCCAAGGCCAGGCCGTTTCTTTGGAGGAAAAGCCCCAACATCCTAAAAGTAATTTTGCCGTTACCGGGCTCTATTTTTATGACAACCAAGTAGTGCGCTACGCCAAGCAATTAAAGCCCTCTGCCCGCGGTGAGCTGGAAATTACCGATTTAAACAAAATGTACCTGGCAGATAAAAAACTGCGCGTAGCCCGTTTGGAGCGCGGTTTTGCCTGGTTGGATACCGGCACGCATGAAACCTTGTTACAAGCGGCTAATTTTGTGCATAGCATGCAGTTAAACCAAGGGATAGAAATTGCCTGCCCGGAAGAAATTGCCTTGCAAAAAGGTTTTATTACCAAAGCGCAACTGCAAAAATATTTGGAAGGCAAACCCAAAAACTCGTACTATCAATACGTAACGCGTTTGCTAAAAAACTAAAGTACCCTTTGGGTGAGATAAAAAGCCAAACAGCAATTATGCCGTTTGGCCTTTTTTATGCGGAGGATTTTTTTCTCTAATATTTGCTAGAAGCTACCTTTTTTAGAAATAATACATATAAGTTCCAGTGTTATTACTCTAATGGACAAGAGAACTCTTTTATTTCTTCTTAAGAGATTGGTAGCGAGAATTAAACTCTTCAAGGAATTCGTTAGCTACTTGCTCATTTAAACATTGTTTGCACCACTCCTCTGCCATAATTGTCCAAACAGATTCTTTGTTTTTGTGAATTTTATCCCCTACATAAGTTGTCCACTCATGTACGTCTTGTTGTAGCATTGCATCTTCTAAATATTGAAATAAGTGTCCTGCCCCTATTCCAAAGCGCTCATCTAGATGCTTCCACCCTAGCTTTTTTAGATCTTCAAATACCATTTTCTCAGGCGCTGTGGTACCTGGTAAACACAGACAGTCCGGATATCTTTTGTGGCAGTCTCCATCCACTATAGCGATACTTGGGTAAGGCATTCTGTTTGCTTTCGCTAACTTATTTAAGGTTTCGACAATATCGCAACTTCCCACCGCTTGTATAGATATTTTTTGGAGATACTCCTCATATTTGGCAGTGTTTTTTTTCAATATTTCTAAGAACAATATTTTGGCCTCTGCATCTTCCACATATATGTATACTTCTGGGTGTTCCTTATCGTCAATTGTAGATAATGCATATTGACTGGATACGCCGTACATAATTCCTTTTCGGTCGGAAAATCTTACTAACATGATTCTGGCATCAGGCGGTAGTTCTTCTAAAACGAAAGGACTATGTGTGGATAATATTATTTGGAGCTTTTTTCTCCTAGCTAAGTCCAACAAATAACGAACAAGGCGGCGTTGAGCTTTTGGATGTAGAGAATTTTCGACTTCATCAATTACTAAAAGCGATTGTGGCGGAATTTCTTGAAGCAATTTAAAAAGATCTAGTATGGTGTCTTCTCCCGCCCCCTGGTGAAATTGGGAGATCTCACCATAGTTTTTAGTTAAAAGCCCTACCTCTTTGGCATTAATATTGGTTTTAGTAAATCTTGCACTTTGATATGCTTGCCCTAGTACAAAGGATAGGTCTTTACAAGACTGTTCATTAAGAGTGTAGGCATTTCCTGCTTCTGCATTAGAAGTCATTGCTATTTTGGCATATCCAGCTGTGGCATCTAATGGAAGAGTCCGGGAAATATCAAGAAAATATGTATGACGTTTCGGTTTTTTTCCTTTGGGGGAGAAGCCCCAATCCCGTGTCTTTTTCCATTTCAGAATACGTTCAGTTTCCCCATGTTTAACCTTGTACTCAATAGAAGCATTAGATAAAGCCTTTTCATCCCATTGCGTACTCATAAACATTTTAGAAGGATAAAAACTTTTGCCTGCTTGATTATTGTAAGCACAAACCGCAGCTTTAAGGAAGGTGCTTTTTCCTATTCCATTCTCTCCAACTACAGCAACTACTGGGAAATTAAATATTATTTCTTGTCCTTGCCAACCATGGATATTACTGATTTTTATACTTTTAATAAATAGTTGCCACTCCCCGTTTCCTTGCCTGAATTGTTGTCGTAAAGTTTCAATACTTCTCATTTTCTCTCCATTATATATTTATAGTTTAAATAGATTAATATTATATAGACATATTATATTATATTATTTTATTGCCTATCTTTCTTTGTAAGCTGTTTATAAGGAAAGTGGAATTCTTGGGCAATATGGCAAAATGAGGCAATAAAAAACCCGCCTTTCGGCGGGTAATCGATTTAAAATGGTGGACCTGACAAGGATCGAACTTGCGACCTCCTGCATGCCATGCAGGCGCTCTCCCAGCTGAGCTACAGGCCCTTCTTACTACATAAATAGTATAGCACTTTTGTTTATTTGTTGCAAGCTATTTATTTTTTAATATTTGCGCCACCGCTTTTAAGACGGTCTGCGGCTGTATGGACGCCAGGCATTGCTTCTCTACCGGGCGGCCTAAAATGCAGTGTGTCATCCATTTGGCATCGATATTCATACAAGCTTTGCATTCCGGCGATACCAAATTAATGTTTTGAGAATAACCAAAATATTTTTCCGGTGTGGGGCCAAACAAAACCACGCTTTTTACCTGGGTTAAATTGGCCAGTTGCACCATGCCGCTTTCCCCGTCCACATGTAAAAGGGCATTGTTTAAAATATGGGGCAGTTCCCGCACGGATGTTTTACCTACCAGGGATACGTCAGCAAAGTCAAACACGGTGCTTTTGCTGCCGCCCAGCTGTACCAGTAATATCCCTGGAAACTGGCGTTTAAAAAGCAGTGCAAATTCCCGCCAGCAATACTGCGGCCAGCAGCGGGTGGGGTGCCCGGAGGACGTATCCGTATTGGTGTTTATACCATCGTGGATGGTGATGTATTTTTTGCCCGCTAAACCCAGGCGGCGTAAAATGTTTTGGCTTTCCTGGTTGTCCAGCGCCAGGGGGGCGCGGGTCTTTTGGGTTACATTTAACCCGGTGGAAAGCCCCAAGTTACCCACGCGGCTGCTGCCGTATTGTACGGTAACTTGGGCTAAATAGCCGTCCAGGAAGGGGGTGTTCTGGTCAAAAGAATTAAAAATCTTTTGCATTTCCAGCCCCTGCCGGAAGGCCGGCATAAAGGAGGGGGCCAGTTGTTCCAGGCGCTCTTGTCTGTAATAGGCGTAGCGCAGTACATGGCAGCCGGAAATGACCAGGTCAAACTCTTGCGCAAGGTATTTGCGGTTTTGAAAGCCGTTAATAAACTGCCCGTCCTGAAATACCGCATCCACCACGGTTTTGCTGTCATAGCAAAATAAAATTTCCGCTTTGGGCAGTGCTTCGCGCAATACTTTTACAAACATGCGGGTCATGCACACGTCCCCAATTCCGCCGCGCACGTGCACCAATACCCGCAGCGGCCCGGTGGGGGCCACGGGGCGGTGCTTTAAGGTGCGCAGCCATAAGCGCATATTTTGCTTAAATTGTTTGCGCAGGCGGTGGGCGGCCATCGCCCAGGAAGTCAAACGGCTGGTTTGGGCCGGCAGAGTGATTAGCTTCTGGGCTTGCAGAGCGGCAAGTTTTAAATTATTTAGGCGTTCGTCCACGGGGTTTCTCCTGGCAATTATGCTATAATTCTATCATATTACTAACCCCTTTTGAGGACGAATTATGAGCAAAAAAAATGCCATTTTCTTTTCTTGTAACGAACGCTTTATTTTTACTTTGGCCATCGCCCTGTTAAGCTTAAAAAAACATTGTGCCGAACTGTTAAAAACTACGGACGTGCTGGTTTATTACCAAGGTTTTACGGAGGCCGACAAAACCTTTTTAAATTCCATCACCCCCTGTATTTTTAAAGAGTATCATTTTGCGGTGGAAACCGATTTTGAAAATATTAATTTTAAAAATTTCACCCAGCTTACCTTTGCCCGTTATGAGATTTTTGATTTGCTGGACACCTACAAAAAAGTGCTTTATATTGATGTGGACGTAATGATTGGCGGCGATTTAAGCTATATCTTTAATAACTTTGGGGATAAAACCGGCGTAGCCATGTGCAAAGACACGCAAAAAGGCCTTACGCTTATTACCAAAAACTTTGTGCACCCCATGCCCCAGTATGATATGACGGTGCCTTGCTACAATGCCGGCGTTACTTTATTTTGTGATAATATACCCCACCGCCAGGAACTGCGCATGTGGTGTTACCACAAAACGGCCGAGTGGCTGGAAAATTTAGTCTGCCCGGACCAGGGCGTTGTAAACGTTATGTTCCAGGAATTTGGCATACAGGTGGAAGTATTGCCCGATCTTTGCAACTGCCTGCCCAGTAACCCCAAATATTTGGATAAAAACCGCAAGGACGTTTTGATTTATCACTGCGCCGGCGGCGGTGTGCGCTTTTGGACCTATACCTGGAACGCCCCCTGGCAGGAGTTCTACCGCCAGTATCTGCAAATGGGCGGTAAACCCCATACGGATAAGGAACATCCCTGGCTGAAAATGATTAAAAAATATAACCTGCAGCGGTTTAAATTTTTTGACCGCTCCCCGGACCCGCAAATGCACCCGGCCCGCTTTTTAAAATACCTGGTGCAATATCCGTTTAAATATTTAGGCCGTTAAAATAAAACCCCCGCTTTTGCAAGCGGGGGTTTTTATGGGCTTTATAAAATTATAAGGCGTTTAATTTTCCTTCCCAATTCCGGGCGGCCGGTTTGGGTGCGGCGGCCTTTAACAGCGCGTAGGCTTGGCTAAAGGCCGATTTGTCCGCCCAGTTAAGCGGGGTTTTGCCGTCTTTGGTTTTGGCCTGCAGGTTGGCGGGGCAGGCTTTTAATACTTTTTGCAGGGCCTGAAGGGCTTGCGGATTATCGTTTTTGGTTGCCAGTACGGCCATGTGCAGGGGGGTTACGCCGTCTTTATCGCTTGCGCAGGGGTCGGCCCCTCTTTGCAGTAAGCGCAGGGCGGCGGAGGTTTTGCCGTCTCTTAACAAAATCATTAAAGCGGTGGCGCCTTCGTTATCTTTTTTGTTTAAAAAGCGCAGGGCTTTTTGGCCGGGGGCCACGGGGCCTTCGTTCATGGCGGCGTAGCCAATTTGCAGGCCGCGGGCGGTTTCTAAAGATAAAAAGCGGTTTAACAGGCTATCGGCCGATTTGGCGTCCGCCACGTAGAAAAGGGCCGTTCTGCCCAGGTCATCTTCCTGCGCAATTTGCAGGGGGGAAGTGGCCAATGAAAGCACTTTATCCAAAAGTTCCTGCGGGCCAAATTCCGCCGCGCGCATTAAAAATTCTTTTTTAAACAGTTGTTCTCTTTCATAGCCGGAAATGGGCAAATTGTGTTTATAGTTGGTTTCTACAATAGAGATAGTATCTTTGTATTGGCGCATAAAAGCTTGCGCGTCATAAGCTTGGGCCCACAGCGGGCAGATTAACAAGGCACAACAACCGGTCATCCATTTTTTTATCATTTTCTCTTTCCTCTTTTTCCAATTAAAAAACCGGCTCCTTTTATTTAGGAGCCGGTTTGTTTATATACACAAAAATTTATATTACAATATCCCGCTCCTTAGCCCGTTTGCGCGTTTAAACATAAACATAGAATACACAAACGCACGCACGCACCCGGTAATTAGGGCGTGTAAACGGTTCATATTTAGTGCGGTGTTTTTATTCATGTATATTATTGTACTTAATTTGCGGGGGATTGGCGCAAATTTTTTTAAAAAGCCTAAAAATAAAAACCCCCGCTGTGGGCGGGGGGTAAAAACGGTTACTGCGCTTTGGCTTTTTGTGCGCGGCGTTTGCGGGCCTGTTGGCGTAGGTTGCGGTATGCGTCTAACCGGGTGTATTTAAGCATGAGGCAAAAATCAATGCCTACCATCACAAAGTTTAATACGTACAGCCAAAATACCCAGTCAAAATTATGCAAAATTTTGTGAATCATCCCGCATACGTAAGCAAACTCAATGGTAACCATAAATAAAAAGCTTTTGCCGGCGGCGGTTTTGGTGCGTAAAGAGCGTGATATATTAAACGGCCAGGCCAAACCAAAACCTAACATCATTAATGCTTCAAAAATACTCATTTTTTCTCCTCCAGCGGTAGGAGGACGTCTTTTACTGCTTGGCGAGCCCTGCCGTCTTTACTATATTTTACCTTTTTGAGAGGTGACAATAAATATTATTTCCCGCTGCTGTAAGAGCGAAGGAGGGCTTCCTCCCGCGCCAAGGCCGAGCGAAACTGCGCCTGTAACTGAGGCGGAAAGTTTTGGAACACAACGGAATTTACAATCCCCTTTGCAAACGCCGTGCTTTGTTCATAGGCCAGTTTTTCTTTTTGTTGTTCCGGGGAAAATGCCAGTTTGGGGTCTTGCAGGTAATGGTATACATGGCCGTAAATTTCATGTGCCAGCACCACTGCCACGCGGGCCGTAATATAAGGGGCGGGGTGGTTTACGGTAAAATCATCCGTGGGGATAAACACGGTGTGGATGTATTTTTTATTGGGGGTTTGCTGGGTAATGGTAAGGCCGTTGGATTTTTTTAATACATCTTTGGCTATTTTTACCTGAGAAAGCTGGGCCGTAATATTGGCGCGCGTATCAAAAATAACCTGCACGCTTAACACGTCCGGGAAAGCGGCTTGGGGAATATCGGTAAAATCGGGCGATTTGGCATAAGGCTTGGCCATTTGTACCAAAGCCAGAGCACTGGCAAAGGCTTCAAACTGGTCTTTGGGCAAAGCGCGCAAGCTGTTGGCGTGTAAGGTGAACAGCTTGGGGGTGTTTTGAAAGGCTTGCTCCACCGCGTGGGCAGCCGTATGGGCCGGGGTAGGCAGCGCGCTTGCGCTAAGCGGCAGCAAGGCGCTTAATAATAATAAAAGAAAGTTTTTCATACTTATAGGGTAGCTGTTTGGCCAGACGGGGGGCAAGGGTCAAAAGGCCCAGCTTTTGGCTGGGCCTTTAAAATTATAAGGAAGCGATGTCCTGTTCCAGGGCTGCCACGTTTTCTTCCGTGGTGGCCCAGCTGGTACACACTCGGATGACGGTGTGTTCCGCATCCGGGTGGCCAAAGTGGGCTAGCACGTATTTTTCTTCCAGCTTTTTTACCAAGTCGTTAGGTAAAATGGGGAATTGCTGGTTGGTGGGGGAGTTATACAACAAAGGAAACCCCGCCTTTTGAAAAGCTTTTTTAATGCGGGAGGCAAACTCGTTAGCGCGGCGGGCGATGTTTAGGTACAGGTCGTTTTCAAACAACGTTAAGAACTGTAAACCCAACAGCCAGCCTTTGGCCAGCATGGCGCCGCGTTGTTTAATGTAATAGCGGAAGTCTTCCTGCAAAGCGGGGTTGGTGATTACCACCGCCTCCCCAAACAAAGCGCCTACTTTGGTGCCGCCAATATAAAATACGTCGCACAAGGCGGCCAACTCCGGCAGGGAAACGGTGTTCTTTTTAGCCGTCAAGGCGTAACCCAGGCGGGCTCCGTCCACAAATAAAAACAGTTTGTTTTTTTGGCACACGTTGTGCAGTTCCTGTAATTCCTGCTTGGTGTACAGGGTGCCGTATTCGGTAGGGAAGGAAATATAAACCATTTTGGGCTGGGCGGCAAATTCGGGGTTATCGTCTGCGTAGTGGGCGTCGCACACTTGCTGTACTTGGGCGGCGGAAATTTTGCCTTCCGTACCCGGCACGGAAATAATGCGGTGGCCGGTGGCTTCTATGGCGCCGGTTTCATGCACGTTAATATGGCCGGAGTCAGCCGATATCACACACTGATACGGTTTTAATGCAGAGGCAATAACCGTTAAATTGGTTTGGGTGCCGCCTACCAAAAAATGCACGGCCGCTTGGGGCGCCTGGCATTTGGCGCGGATGAGCTGCGCCGCCTCCTGGCAGTAGTGGTCTTCCCCGTACCCGGGGATTTGCTGCATATTGGTTTGGGTAAGGCGTTCCAAAATGGCTGGGTGGGTGCCTTCATTATAATCACAATTAAAGCGAATCATATTATTACCTGTGGGCATTAAAATAGCGGGTTTCCCCTTATGTGTATATTATAACTTTTTGTAATTGTTCAAAGTTTAAACGTTTACGCATAAAATAAAACGGCCCGCCGTAAAGCGGGCCGTTGAAAACTTAAAACCGCAAGGCGCCTTGCAGGGTAACGCCCCAGCCTTCCATTTGCCCCCCTTCCAGAAAACCGGAAAGGGCCGCGCTTAAACCGCGCAGCGGGTTATTGTAATTTAAACCCAGGGTGGCCCGGCCGGTGGTTCCGCGCAGAGAGAGCGTATCTATGCGGTGCCCTTCTATTTCCGAGCGGGTATTGGCGTTAAACTCGTGCAGCACTTCCGCCTTGGCCAGCGGGGTAAAATACCCAAAGGCCAAGCTCTCCGGCCGTAAGGAAAGCCCCACCGCGCCTAACAGGCTGTCACTGCCGGAAAGGTAAATACGCTCGCCCAAATTATCGGTTATGGTGTCTCCTTGCAGGTGGCTCCAGCGCAGGCGCATATCCGCCAGCAACGAGGGGCAAAACGCATATTGCGCACCTGTTTGAACGGAGGTAAACACGCTTTCATAATCAAAGCTGGCGTCGGTTAAATAATTGTCCCCATAACTGGCGTTTTGCCAGCCCACGCGCGCGTCCGCCAGTAAACGCAGGTTTTCTGTTCCGTTCCAGGCACCAAATACCCCGCCAGACCAAGAGGTGGCGTAACTGCCGGAGTGTATGGGGGAGGTGTTATAGTCCCCATAAGCATAACGTCCGTAAAAGCCGGTCAGCCAATCACCGG
The DNA here is from genome assembly GCA_944324735.1 of uncultured Elusimicrobiales bacterium. GTDB lineage: Bacteria > Elusimicrobiota > Elusimicrobia > Elusimicrobiales > Elusimicrobiaceae > Avelusimicrobium. The sequence continues at coordinate 9,523 of CALUXL010000121.1, read as the reverse complement.
TTTTTAGGTACAGCCCGGCCAGGGCTGTGGTGGCATGCAGATGGATGGAACTGCCGGTTTCATGTTTGGCGTTTTCGTAACCGGTTTGCAGGAAGGTGCCGGTTTCTTTTTCATCCTGTTGGGCTTGGGCGATGGCGTCCGTCAGCAGTCCGTCCCCCGCGTTGGTTAAGGCCAAAGCGGCCATGGCGGTTTGGGCATAGGTTTTGGCGCGCTCGGCCGAGAAGCCGCCGGTTAAAATCCAGTTGGTCCAGCCGTCGCTTCCGTCTTGCGGGGTTAAATGATAGGTGTAGACGCCGCTGTCCACCGAGTGTAAAATAAAGGAGGAATTTTGGTCCGGCGTGCGGATCATTACATGGTCTTTTACATCATTAATCCCCTGTACGTATACATTGGCTTCTTGCACGTCCTGTGCAAAAGTGACGGACGTATCCGCCCCGGAGATTAAATACGGCCGGTCAAAGCCGTTTAAATCCAGTGGGTTAGCACTTTGAAAGTGCAGCAGCGTCAGCTGGTTGTTGCCGCTGTTGCCGCCGTAGATCGTGCCGGAAATATCCGTCTTGCCCGATAAAGTAACCGTGTTGTTGCCGCCTTGCGCTGCGGCGGAGGCGTACACGTCGCCGGATACGGAGGCATTGTTTAAAATAAGTTGGTTCCAGCCCGCATAAGAATGGGTACCGTCGGCCTTGCCGCCGTATACATCACCCGTTACCTGGGTGTCCGTCAGCCATACGCGGTTGTAGCTGGCGGAGGTATAGTCCCCCTGCGCCGCACCGCCGTATACATTGCCGGTAACGGAGGAAGAATCCAAATGCACCAAGTTGGCCCAGGCGGTGGATTGGGTGGTGTCGGCCTCGCCATCCGGGTTAATGTCTTCTTTATAAGAAACCAAGCCGCCGTATACGTCGGCATTAATGGAAGAGAGAACGGCCGAAACGGTATTGGTGTTGGCCTGGTAGCCAATGGAAAATGCCTGTTGCCCTTCCGTGGTTAAGGTTTGGCGTTCATGCTGTGCCCAGCCACCTGCCACGGTGGCGGCGGCCAGGGTGGAAGAATTCAACTGAACGCTGTTGCTGTTGGCGGCACCGCTTAAGTTTTTTGCACCGGCAATTTCAGCCGTGGAATTGGTGGCGGTGCTGCTTCTAAAAATGACGGAGTTGTTTTCCGCCGCGGTTTGAACGGTGTTCCAGGCAATTTCCTGGTCGCTTACCTGCACGCGGGTGTTGGTCATATGTGCGCCGTAGACACTGCCCTGGGCTTGGGAGCCGCCAGCTAATTCCACCCAGTTCCCGCGGGACTGTACACTATGGCTTTGCGCCCCGTAAATATTGCCCGAGGCGGTAGAACCGTTGTATAAGCGCACGCTGTTATTTTGGGCGGTGTTTTCAATGTATACCGGGTTCGTATTGGAGTAAAAAATATTCTGCCCAAATGATACCCCATAGAGGTTGTTGGCAGAAGAATTGACTAAAATAATTTGGTTTCCGTCCGTATGAATACCGCCGTATGCGCCAATGGCATCGTTCACTTGGGAAGATTGCAACAGAACGGAGTTGTTGTTATTGGTCAGCGGGTCTGTGATGGAGCTTTCCCAGTTAGCACCTAAGCTGGTGGCCCCCACAATGAGCCCGCTTACTTTGGAGTTAATAACCTGTACGCTGTTATCGTGTAAGTGCGTTTCGGCCAGATAGGGGGAATACCCCGCCACCAAGTTGTTGCCAATGGTGCCTTTGGAATCTTTAACAATAATTTGGTTCCCGCGGGCTTCCCCGTTGGCTACCATGCCCCCATATATGGTGTATTTGGAAAATTCCGGCGTTAAATCGCCCGATACTTGTACCGTGTCCCCCACAAAGCTGGAGATAACATAAATATCTTTGCCTTGGTCATCATAACGGTGCTCTACCTGATATTCGGACAGGGTGGGTACTTCATCTAGCGGGACTCCTTCGTTAATTTGAGAATTAGTGATAGTAACCACATTGTTGTTGGCTTGATTGCCGTAGGAGGACTGCCCCGCCACAATATTGCGGTTAACGGTAGAATCCGTAATTTCAATGCGGTTGTTGTTAGCGGCATTTTTTACCCCCCAGCCGCCCACTACTTGAGAGTTATGCAACGGGCTGTTGTTGTCCTCAATCGTGCTGTTATTAATAATAACGGTGTTATTATTAGCGTCATTTTGGCCGTAACCGGCCATAATTTCGGTAGAACCGCTGACGGTTTCCCCTTCAAAGGTAAGGGTGTTGTTATTGTCTGTATCCGGCGTGGCGGCCCCGGCAGACAAGGCTAAAAGCAAAAAAGCAAATAGCAGCATGTATTGTTTTTTCATTATGTTATCTCCGTTTAGTGATTCCTTATTATAGGTTTTATTCTTCCAATAAACCAGTGGTATTTTGTAGTATGCGGGCGAAAAATAAAAATAATTTTAAATAATTATCCGTTTAGGAGTTTCTATGGGGGAAAACAGGCAAATAAAAAACCACCCGTAAGGGTGGTTTTAAATGGTGCCCAGTATAGGGATCGAACCTATGACCTTTCCCATGTCAAGGGAACGCGCTACCCCTGCGCCAACTGGGCTTAAAACGGTTTAAGCACTTATTTATTATAGCAAATTATCGGCTTTTATTGAAAAGCAGTTCTAAATACCCCGGTGGGCGCAACAGCGGGCGGGCTGGTTAAGTGCCTGGTTGGGGAGAAATGATGGAAGAAACACCTTTCCACTGGCGTGGTATTGCCTGCCGGCGGTTTGGCGCAGTGCCTACCCCGGCGGTAATTTTAAGTATTGCTTCTTTTAAAATTTGTAATATTTAATAGCACATACATATAGCAAGAGGAAAAGAATATGCGTTTACTTGGGTTGTTATTTTGTTTATTTTTAGCGGCGGGGTGCTCGTCCAACACAGAGCCGGAACCCACCCCGCTTACGGCGCCGGATCCTTTGGTGAGTGCTCCTGAAAAGTCCGCAGCGGATCAAGCGCTCCAAGCGCAAAAAAACGCCCAGCAATTATTGGATGTGGTTGCCAGCGGCCAGGCGGAACAAGTGATGTTTATGCTTCAGGGTGGGGTAAAACCCAATGTATTAACGGCGGACGGAAACAGCCCCCTGGTAATGGCCGGCTATAAAGGGGCGGCAGATATTGCGCAGTTTTTATTGCAGGCGGGGGCGGACCCGAACCTTCCCCGCCGCGATGGCATAACCGCTTTGTTTTTGGCCAGCCAGGAAGGGTATTTAAATGTGGTGCAGGTGCTCTTGCAGGCCAAGGCAAACCCCAACGTGCAGGATAAAAGTGGCACCACCCCATTATTTGTGGCCAGCCAAAACGGTTACTTAACCATTGTAAAAGCGTTACTGGGTGGCGGTGCCAAGCCCAATTTGGCGCGTAAGGATGGGGTAACCCCACTGATGATTGCTAGCCAAGAGGGCTATTTAAACATTGCGCAGGCCTTGCTGGATGCGGGGGCGGACCCCAATCAGTCTACCCCGGATGGTATAACCGCCCTGGAACTTGCCAGCCAAAAAGGCTATACAAACATCATTAACGCCTTGCAGCAAAAAGGTGCCAGAAAATAAAGGCGTGCCCTATGTGGTTTATTGCACGAGGAAGTTCGCTCGTACAGCGCTAAAAATGGAAAAGTTGTCTATCGTGTAACATCAAAAGTCTTTATATATAAACCCCCTCTGTTTTAGGCAGAGGGGGTTTTAGAATGCTTTGGAATTTCGGCCGGTTATTTAAAGGACCAGCTGGTTCCCAGGGTGTTTTCGATAAATTCCAACAAGGCCCGGTGCAGGAAGATTCGCTTGTGCGTGCGCACGCGCAGCATTTTGTGCGGGTCCTCTTTGGAGGGAACTTCCAAAAATACCTGGGTGACGCCTTTGGTCATGTCCAGATAAGAATTTAATTTTTGCAGTTGGTCTTTGGTGTATTTGGCGGGGAGCTCTATGGTAAACTCCTGCGCGGCGGTGGCCAGCAAGTCTGTTACACTGCTGACGGATTGCAAGTTCAGCTCGCAGCGGGCGCTTTCGTCATCCACGCGTATATCGCCCGTAAAATTCAAAATGGCGTTGGGCCCCAGCTTGTGGGACATGGTTTCATAAGCCCTGGCAAAAGCGTTTACAGGCAGCGAGCCGGTGCAGTCTTCTATTACAAATTGCGCCCATTCCTTTTTTTGTTTGTTTTGGCGTTTTTTAAACAGGGTAATAATGCCCACCACGTTTAAATGCCCGGTGGCTTTGCCGTCTAAAATATCCGCAATGGGCGTGCATTTTAATTGTTTTAAATGCGGCTGATATTTGGCCATGGGGTGGCCGCTAAAATATAAACCTAGTACTTCTTTTTCGTAGTTTAATAGCTCGCTTTGGGTAAGCGGGCGGACGTTTTTCTTCTCTTCCGTCTTCTTTACGCTCATGACGGCCGATAAGTCGTCCCCAAACAGGCTTGCGCTGTTGTTTTGCTTTTCTTTGGCTACCATGTGGGCCATGTCCACGGCGTCTTCCATGCTGGCCAGCAGGGCGGCGCGGGCTTCTTTGGGGTCTTTGTCGGGCATTAGGCTGTCCATAGCGCCGGCTTTTATTAAACTTTCAATGGTTTTTTTGTTGGCTTGGAAAATGTCTATGCGGTTGCACAAATCGGTTAAAGATTTATAGGGGCCGTCTTTTTCCCGCTCTTTTACGATGGATACGCAGCCTTCTTCCCCAGCGTTTTTAATGGCTTCCAGCGCGAAGCGGATGTATTCTTTGCCGTCTTTTTCCTCTACGGAAAATTCCGGCTGGGAGGCGTTTACATCCGGCGGTAAAATTTCAAAACCCAGGTTGCGGGCTTCTTCCAGATAGGTAACAATTTTGTTTTCTTTGTCGTCCGCGCCGATGGCGTTGTGGCCGATTTCGTTGGTCAGCGCGGCGCACATAAATTCAATGGGATAATTGGCTTTTAAGTATGCTGTTTGATAAGACACCAATGCATAGGCGTATGAGTGCGATTTGTTAAAGCCGTATCCGGCAAAGGCTTTCATCTGCTCGTAAATATGCTGGGCCGTTTTTTCCGGTATGTTGTGTTGTTTGCAGCCTTCCACAAATTTCACGCCGAATTTTTCCATCACTTCCAGCTTCTTTTTACCCATGGCTTTACGCAGGGTATCGGCTTCGCCGGGGGTGAAACCGCCCAGCTTTTTGGAAATTTCCATAATCTGTTCCTGGTACACCATACAACCATAGGTGTCTTGCAGGACGGATTCCAAAAGCGGGGTTTCGTATTTAATCTTTTCCTGCCCGTTTTTACGTCGCACAAACATATCCATCATGCCCGATTCCATCGGCCCCGGGCGGTACAGGGCCACCAGGGCGGATACGTCGCTAAATTTAGAGGGCTGGAGCTTTTTGATTAAGTCTCTCATGCCGCCGCTTTCCAGCTGGAATATACCCAACGTTTTGCAGGAGGAAAGCAAATCATACGTCTTTTTGTCATCTAACGGGATATCGTTAATATTAAAATTGGGGTCATGGCGCTTGCGGATGAGTTTTTCGGCGTTATCGATAACGGTTAAGGTACGTAAGCCCAAAAAGTCCATCTTTAACAAGCCCAGGTTGGAACACGGTTCCCCTTCAAACTGAGTGGTTACCGCGTCGCGCGCGCCGCGGGCCAGCGGTACGTATTCGGACACGGCGTCCTTGGTAATCAGCACCCCGGCTGCGTGTATACCCGTGTGGCGTTTGAGGCCTTCGAGCTTTTGGGCCATTTCAAAGAGGTGCTTGCTTTGGGGGTTCTTTTCAATTTCGTTTTTAAGTTCGTTTACTTCCAGGGCTTTTTCCAACGTCATTTTAGGGTCGTTGGGAATCATCTTGGCAATGCGGTTGGCCTCGGCCACCGGCACGCCCATGGCGCGGGCTACGTCTTTTAACGCCAGTTTGGCCTTCATGGTACCAAAGGTGATGATTTGGGACACCCGGTCATGCCCGTATTTGTTACGTACGTAATCGATAACGCGTCCGCGCCCAGCGTCGGACATATCAATATCCAAGTCCGGCATGCTTACGCGGTCCGGGTTTAAGAAACGTTCAAAAAGCAGTTTGTTTTGTATGGGGTCCACGCGGGTAATGTCCAAGCTGTAAGCCACCAGAGAACCGGCGCCGGAACCACGCCCGGGGCCTATGGGAATATCGTGCGCGCGGGCCCAGTTAATAAAATCCTGCACGATGAGGAAGTAACAGTCAAACCCCATGGTGATAATAACGTTGAACTCAAACTCCAGCTGTTTCCAATAAGCTTCCGGCACGTTGCCGTGCATTTTTTTGGTTAAGCCTTTGCGGCACAAGTCCTTAAAATACTCGGCCGAGTTGGGGTATTGGGGCGGAATTTCAAAATTGGGCAGGATAAAACCGTGTTTGGGAAACTGCAAGTCGCACTTTTCGGCAATGGCCAGGGTGTTGGAGCAGGCCTGCGGCGTGTGGGAAAACAAAGCACACATTTCTTCCGGCGATTTAAAATACAACTCGTGCGACATTTTCATACGGCTCTGGTCCGCCAGGGTTTTGCCCGTAGCGATACAAACGTGTACGTCGTGTGCTTCCCAGTCTTCCTTTTTTTCGTAGTGGCAGTCGTTCGTGGCTACCAGTTCGATGCCGGTGTGTTTGGCAATATCTTTTAAAACGGGGATGGATTCCACTTCTTCTTTAATGCCGTGGTCCATGAGTTCTATATAATAGTTGCCTTTGCCAAAGATGTCTTCATACTCTTTGGCCAGGGCGCAACATTGTTCAAAAGTTTTTTCCCGCGTGTATTGAGACAAAAAACCTTTTAAACAACCCGATAAGCACAGTAATCCGCCTGAGTGCAAAGCTAAAATTTCTTTGTCTATACGCGGGTGATAATAAAACCCGTCCACCCAGGCCAGGGAGTTTAACTTCATTAAATTTAAATAGCCTTCGTGGTTTCTGGCCAGCAGGGTCAGGTGGCCGGTGCGGGATTTGTCTTTCTCGGTATGTTTGCCTTCTGTAATGTAAAACTCACACCCAACAATGGGTTTAATGCCGGCCGCGTTGGCGGAATCATAAAAATCCAGGGCGCCGTACATGTTGCCGTGGTCCGTCAGCCCCATGGCTTTAATGCCTTGCTCCGCCAGTCCCTTTAAAAATTTGGACGGTTTATGGTTTTCCGATATGCGAAGCATACCATCCAACAAAGAATATTCGCTGTGGTTATGCAGATGGACAAATTCAGCCATGGTGTAAAATCCTTTTTTGTAAACGGGCCGTTGCAGGTGCTGCGGTATATGGGCCAAAGGCCCCGGCGGGGCCAAAATATTATAAGATAAACTATATGAAACATTATAGTAAATTAAAAGAAGCAAAAATTTCTTCGGAGACTTTATATAAAGGGGTACTAAAAGTAAAGTTGGATGAGGTGCGCCTGTTAAACGGTAAAACCTCTTCCCGCCTGTATTTGGACCATCAAGGCGCCAGCGGTATTTTACCGGTGGAAGACGGACATGTCTATTTGGTCCAGCAGTACCGCTACCCCATTGGGGCCCCCACCTGGGAAATACCCGCCGGCAAGCGGGAAAAGACCCAAACCTTTTTATCCTGTGCCCGGGCCGAACTGAAACAGGAAACCGGACTTACCGCTAAAAGTTTAAAACAAATTATGGTTTTTCACCCGTGTAATGCTTTTTCTAACGAAATTCAGCATTTGTACTTGGCTACCGGGCTCACCCGCGGGCAAGACTGCCCCGATGAGGATGAGTTTTTAAACGTAAAACGTTTCCCTTTAAAAACGGCGTACCGCATGATAGAAACGGGTAAAATTACGGATGCAAAAACCATTATTACCCTGCAATGGTATAAATTGCATTACCCGCAGGATGGGGTAGAAGCATAAAAAAAAGTGTTTTTTTGCTCTTTTTTGGGTTATACTATATAAAGATTTGCTGTTATATTTTAATATTACGAAGTAGTGCAAGGAGGCCTCGTGAAAACCAATTGCATACGGCGTAAGCGTGCTTTTACGCTTACAGAGTTGCTAATTGTGGTCATTGTAATTGGCGTATTATCTGCCGTTACATTGCGCAAATTCAACCGCGTGATAGAAAACCGCAAAGTAACAGAAGCGGAAGAAATGATGTCCGCGGTTCGTATGGAGCAGGAAAGACGTTGTTCGTTAGACCAAAACTATACGACAAATTTTTCTAACTTGTCTGATGTCATCTCTTCTGCCAATACCAAAAACTACACGTATAGTTTGCAACCTCAGGGAATCTCGGCCCAGAGTGCGAGCGGAGACTATACGCTTAAGATTTTATCTTACGAAGACGGCAGCTATTGCTGCACAGGTGCGGGTTGTAAGAAATTAAACAAGAACTACCCGGACTGTGCCACCTTAAGCTTCCCCACTTCTAACTGTGCTGGGACAGAAGGGGGCCCGGGGGAACCTGGGACGGACCCGGGCGAAACGCCGGAATGTACGGATGGCGAAGTAAAAGGCAGCCAAGCGTGCAACGGGTGCGGAACGCAGACCACGCAAAAATGTGTGGGTGGGAAATGGACCAATGTGCTTGGCGCCTGCTCTAAAACGGCGGAAGAATGTGCCCCCAAGCCGCAATGCCCTACCAAACCGGCGGACGCGGTAAAACAGTGTGAATGCGGTACGGTAACGGCCAGCCACAAGTGCGATGCAAGCACCAATTATACTTGGGTGCAAGAGGCCTTCCCGGCCTGCCCCACCAAACCGGCGGACGTAACGGAAACGTGCTCTGACGGTAAAACCGTGCGCAAAAAAACCTTTACCTGCGTAAACAATGTATGGACGGCTGGTAACTGGGACAGAGAATGCCCGACAGAGTGTACCCCCAATCAAACGGAAACCAAAACGGAATCCTGTGGGGTAGGGTCTTCTTCTACCAAGAAATGTACCCGCACTTGCGGAGCGAATGGTACCTGGGGTGCCTGGTCTTGCGATGACAGCACCTGCAAAACCTACAAATGTTTAGTCAATGCTCAGCGCAGAACCACCGGCAGTTGTGACCACTGGGTGACCGCTGCTTGGACCATGGATATGAAAGCAGATTGTAATGCGGTAGGGTTAACTTCTTGTCAACCCGGCAAAGAGTGCAACTGCGAAGTGGGTAAAAACTATGTTTATGTGTATACATGGGGTTGCTGCCGCGGAAATGATAAATACTGCTCTTCTTTCTCTGCATATAATTATGCCTGCGTAACTTGCGGTGAGGTAGATAATTTAAGCAAATGCTATAAAGGAGATTTAAGAGACCCCGGATCTGGCGGCGGCGGTTTTATACCCGAATGCTCGAATAGAGAAGACAAAGAGAAATGTGAAAGCTGCGGCGGTACCTGGAATACGAAAACCTGTACTTGTGACTGCGGTTTCTATCAGGGCAACAGTTGCCGTTTTGATAGTAGACGAGGTTGCGTGTGCGGTAGTTTAGTACGTGCTTGCAGATAATGTAAGTCTAACACAATATAAACCCCCGGTGTAAAGCCGGGGGTTTTTTATTGGATATAATAGAAATTTTG
>CALUXL010000120.1 GCA_944324735.1 uncultured Elusimicrobiales bacterium | reverse complement strand
CGTCTAAGTTATGCTCAATAATCAGCACCGTGTTGCCTTTATCGGCCAGGCCGTGCAATACGTGCAGCAGTTTATCAATATCGGCAAAGTGCAGGCCGGTGGTGGGCTCGTCCAAAATATACAGCGTTTTGCCGGTGCCCTTGCGGGAAAGTTCGTCCGCCAGTTTTACGCGTTGGGCCTCGCCGCCCGAAAGCGTGGTGGCCGCCTGGCCCAGTTTAATGTAGCCAAGGCCCACGTCGTTTAAAGTTTGCAAAATGCGTTTAATGCGGGGGATGGCGTCAAAAAATTCCAACGCCTGGCTTACGCTCATATCCAGCACTTCGGCAATGTTTTTGCCTTTAAATTTTACCTGCAGGGTGTCTTCGTTAAAGCGTTTGCCGTCGCACTCTTCGCATTTAACGTAAATATCGGGCAGGAACTGCATTTGGATTTTTAAAATGCCGTCCCCTTGGCATTTTTCGCACCGGCCGCCCTTTACGTTAAAGGAGAAGCGGCCCGGCTTGTAGCCGCGGCGTTTGGCTTCGGGCATTTCGGCAAATAAATCGCGTATGTGGGAAAATACGCCCGTATACGTGGCCGGGTTGCTGCGCGGCGTTTTGCCAATGGGGCTTTGGTCCACAATAATTACTTTATCAATATTTTCCAGGCCTTTGATGTCTTTGTGTTTGCCCGGGGCGTCTTTAGCGCCGTAAAACTTTTTGGCTAGTGCGCGGTATAAAATTTGGTGTATCAGCGTGCTTTTGCCCGAGCCGGAAACCCCCGTTACGCATACAAACTTGCCCAGGGGAATTTTAACGTCAATGCCTTTTAAGTTAAACTGCTGTGCCCCGAGGATTTGTATGCTTTTGCCGTTGCCTTTGCGTAAAGTTTGGCGGGGCAAAATCATCTTGCGCCCGTTTAAGTAAGAGGCGGTGAGGGAGTTTTTGTCTTTTAAAAACTCGCCAGTGGGCTCGGCCGCCACAATCTGCCCGCCGTGTTCGCCCGCGCCGGGGCCGATTTCCACTACATAGTCGGACGCTAAAATGGTGTCTTTGTCGTGCTCTACGATAATGAGCGTGTTGTCCAAATCGCGCAGGTTTTTAAGGGTGTCTATCAGGCGGTCGTTATCGCGCGAGTGCAGGCCGATGGTCGGCTCGTCCAGCACGTACAATACGCCCGTTAAGCCAGAGCCAATTTGCGTGGCCAAATGGATGCGCTGCGCTTCCCCGCCGGAAAGGGTTTGGCTTTTGCGGTCCAGCGTTAAGTAAGAAAGGCCCACACTGTTTAAAAAGCCCAGGCGCGCTTTAATTTCTTTTAGTACGTCTTTGGCAATGGTTTGCTCTTTGGCGGAAAGTTCCAGCCCGTTTATAAACGCCAGCGCGGCCGAAACCTGCATGGAGGTAATTTCCCGTATGTTCTTGCCGCCTACGTATACGGAGAGAGCCTCCGGCTTGAGGCGCGCCCCCTGGCAGGTGGGACAGGTAACCTCGCGCATAAAACGCTGGTATACTTCTTCTTTTACAAATTCGCTTTCGCTTTCCTGGTAGCGGCGTTTTAAATTGGTAATAACGCCCTCAAAATCCTGTTCCCCGCCCGAGATGACGGACGTGTAACTGGCGTGCCCTTTGCCGTATAACAGCAAATCTTTTTGCGCGCGGGAAAGCTTGTTCCAGGGCGTGGACATGGAAATGCGGTTCTGGTGGCAGACTTGTTTTAAAATGTCGTAATAATACCCGCTCCAGGAGTTTTTCCACCGGTGTGTGCGGGTGGTTACGGGGTTATCCCACGCGGCAATGGCGCCCTCGTTAATGGAGAGTGTGCCGTCCGGCACTACCAGGTCTTCGTCCACCTCTATTTTAAGGCCCAGTCCGTTGCAGTCCGGGCAGGCGCCGTAGGGGGAGTTGAAGGAAAAAAGGCGCGGTTCCAGCTCGCTAAACCCAATGCCGCAGTGGGCGCAGGCGTTGTTTTCGCTGTAAGTAAATTCCCGTGGGGTTTGGCCTTCGGTTTCCAATACGCGCACCAGGCCCTTGGAGTATTTAAGGGCGTTTTCCAAACTTTCGGTGAGGCGTTCTTTTTCAAACTCTTCCACAAAAATTTCGTCGGCCACCAGTTCAATGGTGTGTTTTTTGTAGCGTTCCAGCACGGGGGGAGTGTCCAAAGAGCACAGCGTGCCGTCCACGCGCACTTTTACAAAACCCTCTTTTTTCAGTTTGGCAATAAGTTCTTCATACGTGCCGGCGCGCCCCTGCACCAGGGGGGATAAAATATAAACGGTGCTTTCGTTAAATTTTTTTAAAATGTCCTGGGCTATACCCTGCACGCTCCAGGTTTCCACGGGGCGGCCGCACTGCGGGCAGTGGCGTTTGCCAATGCGCGCAAACAAGAGGCGCAGGTAATCGTAAATTTCCGTTACCGTGGCCACGGTGGAACGAGGGTTTTTGGACGGGTTTCTCTGTTCAATGGAAATAGCGGGGGAAAGGCCTTCAATGTGTTCCACATCCGGCTTTTCCATTAGCTCCAAAAATTGCCGCGCATAGGCGGACATGCTTTCCACATAGCGCCGTTGGCCTTCGGCATAAATCGTGTCAAACGCCAGGGAGCTTTTGCCCGAGCCCGAAAGCCCGGTAACCACCGTCATTTTGTCTTTGGGTATTTCTACCGTAATGTTTTTTAAATTGTGCCCTTTGGCGCCGATGACTTTAATGCTTTTCATAACTAATTAAAAATTCCGTTTTAAAATGAAAGATAAATAAGCCCAAAAGCTTTATAATAAATTATATAATTTATCTAAGTATCTATTTAAGGTGCGCATATGAAAAAAACCGTTAAATACTTATTGTATGCGTTGGGAATTTTGTTTTCTTTGGGGATTATTGGCCTGCTGGTTTACCAGGCTAAGGACAGTTTTATCAAAATTTGGCGGGAAGTAAGCACCAAATATTTATTCTTGTCTTTATTGTCTTCCGTTTTAATTTACGTGTCTATGGGCATGAGCCTGTATGAAGTGCTGCGCATTATGGGCCGTAAAATAGGCCGCGGTGCTGCCGTGGGCATTGCCTTGGTATCCACCACGGTAAATTATGTGGTGTCTTCGCTAGGTGTATCGGGCTTTGCGCTGCGCGCGCATTTATTAAACCGCCGCCGCGTGCCGTTTGGCATGTGCGTAACGGCCAGTATTGTGATTACGGTACTGTTGTATTTTGTGCTGGCCATTATTATTTTGCAGGGTTCTATTTTGATGTGCATTAACAGCTCCGCCACCACCATGCAGCTGTTAAAGAATTTTATTTTAATTGTTGTGATGTGTGTGGTGTGTGCGGCTGTTACCGCGTTTTTGTTTAATAATGAGTGGCGCTCCAAATGGGTGCGGCGCATTTTCCGCCTGATTAATAAAGTGCTGTTTCACGTATTCCGCGCGCTTATCCCCAAAGGAAAATACGACGATTTTGTAGACCAGCTGGACGAAGGGATTGACCTCATCCATAAGAAAAAGAAAAAACTTACCTGGACGATTATCTACGTCTGTGCCGATTGGCTGTTTACCATTTTGGTTCTTTATTTTGCGTTCCGCGCCGTGGGCGTGCATATTACGGCGGGGGTGCTGGTGGCCGGGTTTGCCGTGGGTATGGTAACTACGCTAATACCGCTTTTGCCCGGGGGACTGGGCGCTATGGAACTGGCCATGACGGCCGTTTACGCCCAAATGGGCATTAATTGGGACGCGGCCCTAATGGCCACCCTTATCTACCGGGTGGTGTATTATATTTTGCCCGGTATTGTGAGCATTTTTATTTATTGGGGGTTGCAACTGTCCGAGTCGCCCCGCTCCAAGAAAAATAAACGTTTGCCTGGAAAAGTATCATGAGAGAAAGAATTAACGAACAAGTACCCAAAAAACATCCTTCTTGCTATATTCACAAAACCGCCTGCCTGCTGGGCAGCGTAACGCTGGAAGAAAACGTATCCATTTGGCCCTGCGCCGTATTGCGTGCCGATATTGCCGACATTACCGTAGGCGCCGGCAGCAATATACAAGACAATGCCTGCGTGCACGTTAACTATAACTGCCCGGCCATTATTGGCAAAGGGGTTACGGTGGGGCATGGGGCCATTGTGCACGGCTCCAAAATTGGCGATAACTGCCTGATTGGGATGAACGCCGTAGTGCTGGAGAGCGAAATCGGCCC
>CALUXL010000119.1 GCA_944324735.1 uncultured Elusimicrobiales bacterium | reverse complement strand
AACGCAGGCTCCCAAACCGCCCGTAGCGGAGGGTTAACATCCCAGGGGGAATACTATTTTAAGAACTGGCTGTGGGGCAACGTGCTGGAACTTAATTACGGCAAAACCCGCATCCGCCCGGTGGACGGTGAAACCCTTACCAACGAAAATGCCGACAAAATAGCCTTTACCACCGGCTACACCCAGCGTTTATGGCGGGTGGATAATTGGCTGGGAGGGTTTGAGGCCGGCCCCTTTGCCAATATGGGATATGAAACCGAATTTACCCGTTTGGACGATGCCCCCCGCCGCAAAATTTACCGCGGTATGCTGGGGGTTAAAATTTTTGACGGGAAATACATCAAAGATTTTTATATTTCAGCCGTGGGCGAAGCAGACCATACCTATAACCCCGTTTCTGAAAAACTGGCGTGGGAAGCCTCCCTCAAACTCCAAGCACCCCTGCGCGAAGGCGTGGAAGCAAAATTCAGCGCTATGTGGCGTAATTATTTGCACGAATCCCACCCCCAGGCAACGGACTTGGATTATGAACTGGAACTGGACGCGCGCCTGGATGTGCAACTGTATAAAAACCTGTCTATAGCGCCTTTTATTAACTTTTATACCGCACAAGGCAAATATGTGGGCCCCCGCGGGCAGAATGTGTATGTTGGGGTGGCGCTATCCTTTAGCCATATTTTTGTAAAAGCCCAGTAAGCCTAAATAAAAACAGCCCCTTGCGGGGCTGTTTTTATTTGTAGGATTGATTAGCGCATAAAAGAAGTATAATCAAACTGATGAACCCATCTTTCACGGCTGGTTAAGGTTTTGTTGCGGGCCTTAATCAACACCTCGGCCAAGTTTTCCAGGCCGTATTCCCCATAAATGTACACATTGAGGATTTTTTCGGCCGGTACGTCTTGATAGCAGTGGTAAATGGTATTGGTAGAGTTTAATTTTTCATCTTTCCAAAATTCCAAACCTTTCAAGTTAGGTTCTACCTCAAACACTACACCAATGCCGTAGGGGTGTTTGCTGTTGCCGTCCCCCTGGAAGATATAGCTTTGCGCTTCCCCCGTGGAGGTGGAAAAACTGATGAATTTATCACCCTTGTTTTTGGCTCCTACAGTCCAGGTATTCATGGAGGTTAAAAACCCGTTTTGCAGGGTGGAGGCTAATTCGTCCACCGTCATAAAGATACCACGGAACATATGGCCGCTTTTATCCTTCGCAAATGCCGGTCTATCCATATACGGGTAAATACGGCGCAGGTAGTACCCTTCCAAAAAGCTATCCGGTAAAGAATACGCTTTTATAATGCCTTCTTTGTGCAGCATCAGCAAGGAAGTAGCCAGCGGAATGTTTAAGCGGCGTTTTTCCGTAGCCAAGCGTTTGGCGGGTACCCAGGTTAAATCTTCCGTAGCGGGGGTGTTTTTAACTTGTTTTTGGGCACGTGCCTGCGTTTTGCGCAAGATCATGGGGGAAGGGAAGGCTTCATCACCCAGCAAACGGCCGCGTAAGAGGGCGTCTTCTTGTTCTTGCGTATATCTTACTTTATGGATGTTCTTTTGGCTTTGCGCACGAACGGCGTTGCCAATGTTATCAACCGCGCTAACCGCTGCGCTGACAGCCGCTTTGGAGGTTCTTTCCCCCATGGCACCAGCCATTACATTGCGCTCCACCTGTTTGATAACTTGCCCCGTTTTTTGGGCATGCACAGCCTGCGTACACACGGCTATAACACTTATAACAAATATTAATATTTTGATGTTTTTCATAACCTATTCCTTTTACAATTTAAAGTATTTATAAAAAATTCCCGACTTTTAGTTTGCCGGGAATTATAAAAAATCATACAAAGGCAAACGTTAACGCCACTTTCTCATTTTTCCCGGGCACATGCGCATAGAACGATATAGAACTTTTTCTTGCCGGGTTTCATCTAGTTCCATTTTCTGAAACTTCACGGACGGGTATAGATACAACGCATTTTGCAATACACAGAAAGCCGCGTCCGGGCGAATTTTGCTATAAGTGTTTTGGTTCCCCACCAAATAGCTGGATATTTTAAACAAATGGTCACGCATTTCTTTTTCCTGCTTGTTTACGGGGAAACGGAACGGAATATTTAATACCCCCGCCGCGCTAATGGCTGCAAAAGATTTTGTAATTTCCATTTGTTTGTTTTCTTGTTTTATTTGGCGTACATGGTTGTTATATCCTTCCATGACGGCATAGGCTGCACGGTAAATTTCTACCTTATTGGTAATAGCCCGCCCTACGGGATAAGACTCCTGCAAGCTGAAAGAAAGACCAAACGCGCTTGCTGCCACCGGCAGGAGTGTTATGCTGCATATAACTTTTTTAAACAATGTTTTTTTCATATTCCACATTACGCCTTAATAAAACGTTACTATTAATTTATGAATTATATCTTATTTTTACAAGGGCCATTGGTCCTATTTTTTTTGCAGGTCCTTTGACCCAGAAATAAAAACCCGGGGTTTTGCCCCGGGTTTTTGCTAATAAATATACCGGGTTTATGGACGGGAATAATGAAATACGGCCCCGTGTTCGGAAACAAGCGTAAGGTTATTCTTATCTAAACTTTTAATGGTGTATTTTTCCGTAAACGGAATGGTTTGCCCATTGCCTACGCTTTTACCGTTTAGTACTAAGGTGTTGCCTTTTTTCTCCCAGCCTTCATACAATAAGGTTGCCATATTTACGGAGGAAGCCTTTCCCCCTTCTTCCAGCATCATACCTTGCTGTTGGTTAGGCATGCCGGGTATGGGCTGAACCCAAGAACCGGTAATGGTGTTTTGGCTGGCGCAGGCCGCCAAAGAAAAAGCCGCTAATACAAATAAATATTTTTTTAACATAACAAGGCTCCTTATTTTAATTCATATTGTACGGTTACTTCCGCACGTACGGGTATAACCCCTGCCACGGGAACCCCGGCGGAAGTGTTAAAGTAGGAGTTTTGGCTAATATTGGAAACCCCATACATGCCGGAAGGACGTTCCTCCACGATGGACATTACCTTGCCCAGTTTGGCTTTTTCCTGCTGGGCCAGCAGGGAGGCCTTTTCCCGGGCGTTTTGCATGGCCAGGGTGCGGGCCTCGTTGCGGTAGTCTTTTAAACGGGAGGAATAAAACCGCACATCCTGCACGCGGTTCACGCCGTTGTGAAGCAAGCCGTAAAGTAAATGGTCGGATTGGGTTCAATCTTCCAGCGTGACGGAAAAAGACTGGGAAAGCATGTAGGATGGCTTATCGGTTCTTTTCCCGTTGGGCGCGTAATAGGAAGGGGTAATGTTTAAACTTTGAATTTGGATGTTTTTATCTTTTATATTCCAGGTGCGGCAGTAGTCCAGCGCTTGGGTAATGTTTTTTTGAAGCACCTGGGCGCCGTCTTTTAAATTATTGGTTTGGTGCTGGGTACCCAGCGTAATGGTAACGCGGTTGGGCGGGGCCATTACCTCGGCGTCGGCCGTAACGCGCACAAAGCGCTGTTCGGCGGCTAAGGCGTTAAGCGGGGCAGCCATTAAAAAAGCCATAATAACGTAAAAGTATTTCATGGTAATCTCCTTCATTTGCCAACGTATGTTATTATAGGTTTTTTGTACCTTTTAGTACAACAAAAAAGTGGGCCCTTGCGGGCCCGCTTAAAGTAAGCTAAATGCTTATTTGTTTACGGAAGCCATGTGGGCGATCAAATCGAGAACTTTGTTGGAGTAGCCGATTTCGTTATCGTACCAAGACACAACTTTCACAAACGTATCGGTCAAAGCGATACCCGCTTTGGCGTCGAAGATAGAGGTCAACGGGCAGCCGAGGAAGTCAGAGGATACAACAGCTTCGTCGGTGTAACCCAAAATGCCTTTGAGTTCGCCGTTGGCGGCTTCTTTCATCGCGGCGCAGATGTCTTCGTATTTGGCCGGCTTAGCCAAGTTGACGGTCAAGTCCACCACGGAGACGTCCAAGGTCGGAACGCGCATGGACATACCGGTCAATTTGCCGTTGAGTTCCGGAATTACCTTGCCTACGGCTTTGGCGGCACCCGTAGAAGACGGGATGATGTTGCCGGAAGCGGCGCGGCCGCCTCTCCAGTCTTTCATAGACGGGCCGTCTACGGTTTTCTGGGTAGCGGTGGTGGAGTGTACGGTGGTCATCAAGCCTTCTTTGATACCCCATTTGTCGTTGAGCACTTTGGCGATAGGAGCCAAGCAGTTCGTGGTGCAGGAAGCGTTAGATACGAACTGGGTGCCTTTGACGTAGGTTTTTTCGTTGACGCCCACTACGAACATCGGGGTGGCGTCTTTGGACGGAGCAGACATAACCACGTATTTGGCGCCGGCTTTGATGTGGGCTTGCGCTTTTTCCTGGGTCAGGAACAAACCGGTGGATTCAACGACGTATTCGGCGCCCACTTTGTCCCAAGCCAAGTTGGCCGGGTCTTTTTCGGCGGTTACGCGGATTTTTTTGCCGTTGACGATCAGCTGGCTGTTCGCCACATCAGCTTCCACGGTGCCGTTAAATTTGCCGTGCATCGTATCGTATTTGAGCATATAAGCCAAATAGTCAACGGGGCACAAATCGTTAATGCCGACGATTTCAATGTCATTGCGTTCTTGCGCCGCGCGGAACACGAAGCGACCGATGCGGCCAAAACCGTTAATACCTACTTTAATCATAGTTGCTACATCCTCCATAGATTTTTTACTTCTGCTATATTTTACAATTTTTTGCGGCTTTCGTATATCCATCCTTTTTACCGGCCCCAATCCGCGGGGGTATGTTCCTGCCAGTTTTTGCAGACGTCCACCCATTTTTCGGCGCGGGAGGCCGTTTCCAGCTCGGCGGGCGTCAATCGGACGGCCGTATTCCCGCTTCCCCCCGCGGGATAAATCGTTTTAAAACGTTTTAACGAAACGTCCAAATACACTTTTACCCCCTCTTTAGCGGCAAACGGACATACGCCCCCCGGGGCAAAACCCGTCAAGGCCTCCACTTCGTCTCCTGCGGGCATTTTGGGCTTTTGGCCAAATACGGCCTTGTATTTGGGGTTATCCACTTTGGCGTCCCCGGCGGTAACCAGCAAAATGACGCCTTCTTTTGACACAAAAGAGAGGGTTTTTGCAATCAGAGCCGGCGGGCACCCCAGCGCTTGGGCCGCCAGCGCCACGGTGGCGCTGGACGCATCCAGCGTAATCACGCGGTCTTCCAGCGAAAACTGCGCGAGATAGTGGTTTACTTTTTCTGCAGGAGTCATTTTATTATTTTATCAAAAGAATCAGGCGGAAATACGGAAACGCGGCCTTGCAGTATGAAAACGCGTTATCCGATCAGCCTAAAAATGGGCCTGCCGTTTAGAGGACTATGCGGCGCGGCTGCGGCGGCGGAATATGAAGCGAAGGACGTGTATATAGGTGGCAGATATGCCGCACATTACGAAACGGCGCGTTTCTGTCCGGTTGACTGCTATTCTACCCCCGCAACGGCCTCCTTGCTAAGTTTAAAATTCCTGCGGGCTTGATTGCCGGCATAGTGCTGAGCCGTCAGTTTTTCAAACCCCGCTTTTAAAATCGGGAAAGCCTGCTGGGCGTCATCTAAGGGGCGGGCGGCCGTTTCCATGGGGCAGCTGCCGGTTTTGGAGCGGTTTAAAATATAGTCCACCTCTTTGTCGGACGTGTAGGAAATGTGGTACTTTTTTAAGATTGGAATGGCCTCTTTGGAAAGCATTCCCGTGTGCAAACTGGCTGCACCCCCATAGGCAAGCAGCAATGCCGAAGCCCGCCCGGTTACCTTATCGTACATTTGGGCGTCTTTTAAATTGCCGGTTTCCAGGTGTTTTAACAGCGGGCCTAAGCCGCGGCCGTTGTAGGTTTCAATGCGTCCGTCCGGAAAGACGGCCACCAAATCATGCCCTTTGGCAAGCGTCAGCAATTCTTCCTGCGATACCGTGCGCTGAGGAACAGTACTGCAGGCGCAGAATAATAAACAGCCGGTTAATAAGCTCATCAGTTTTTGCATGGCGTTCTCCTGTAGAAGCAGTATGTGTATAGTATAGAATATGGAGCCGGCTCCAGCGCAAGCTTTTTTTCGGCAAATTTAAAGTGTCCCAAAAGCCGGGGCCGTTGCGTTGAACCGTTTAAAAAAATACCCGCCTTGCGGGCGGGTATTGATAAGAGAAGAAAAACTTAAATTTGGTTTTCTTCCAAGAGTTTTTTAAGCGTATCGGCCGATTTGTTAAGGGCGGCCACTTCTTCCTCGTTTAACTGCAGGGGCACATGCGTTTCCACCCCTTGGCTGTTGACGATGGCCGGCAAGCTGAGCGCCACGCCGCTGATGCCGTATTCCCCATTCATCTGGGCAGAAATCGGCAGGATGGATTTTTCGTCGCGCACAATGGCTTCGCAAATGCGTTTGACGGACATGGCAATCCCGTAATAGGTGGCTGTCTTGCGGGCGATGATTTCGTAGGCGCTGTTTTTGACTTCTTCGGCAATTTTCCGGGTAGCTTCCTGGTGGTTGAAGTGTCCGCGCATTTCGCAGAATTTGTCCAGCTTAATGCCCGACACGTTGGCGCAGCTCCAAGCGGCGATTTCGCTGTCGCCGTGTTCACCAATGATAAAAGCGTGCACGCTGCGGCTGTCCACGTTTAAGTGCTGGCCCAAGTTGTATTTCAAGCGGGCGGTGTCGAGCACCGTGCCGGAGCCCAGCACGCGGTTGGGCGCGTAACCGCTGAGTTTCAGGGCTACAGAAGTCAAAATATCCACCGGGTTGGCCACAATGAGCAAAATGCCTTTAAAATTCCGTTTGGTGATTTCGGGAATGATGGACTTAAAAATAGCGATGTTCTTTTTTACCAAATCCAGCCGGGTTTCGCCGGGTTTCTGGTTGGCGCCGGCGGTGATGATGATGAGGCCAGCGTCTTTTAAATCATCATAATTGCCGGCATAAATTTCCATCGGTTTGGCAAACGGAATGCCGTGGCTGATGTCCAACGCTTCGCCTTCGGCGCGGGCTTGGTCGCTGTCAATAAGCACCATTTCGGTAAACAGGCCGCTTTGCATTAAGCTAAAGGCCGAGGCTGCTCCTACAAATCCGCAGCCGATAATCCCCACTTTGTTAAAATTTACGAAATTTTGTTCCATACAATTCTCCTTACTCTATATATATTATTTTATCAAATCTAAAGCGGCTGCAACAGCGCGGAGCAGTAGAAGTGAAAAGAGGATAATTGCTATAATTAAAAAGTAAATTAAAGAGAAAAGAGGTAGAGATGTTTACAAGTAATTTTAATCCGTGGCACCATGTCTCTCCCGGCGACAAAAGAACCCTGCCGGATGTGGTAAACGGCGTTATTGAAATTCCCAAAGGCACGCGCGCCAAATACGAGTTGGACAAAGAAAGCGGCCTTTTGCGCTTAGACCGCGTGTTGTATTCTTCCGTGTATTATCCCGCCAACTATGGGTTTATCCCCCGCACGTACGGGGCGGACAGAGACCCGCTGGATATCTTGATTCTTTCCCAGGCCGAAGTCGTGCCGCTGTGCATTGTGCCCGCGCGCATTATTGGCGTAATGCGCATGTTGGACAACGGCGAGGCCGACGATAAAATCATCGGCGTGGCGCAGGGCGACCCGAACGTCAGCCACTATACGGATATTTCCCAGCTGCCGGAGCATTTGGTTTCGGAAACGATGAGCTTTTTTGAAGATTATAAAAAGCTGGAAAATAAGAGCGTCGTGGTGGAAAAAATCTTTGACAAGAAAACAGCCGTTAAAATTTTGCAGGAAGCGTTTATCGCGTATGAAGAAAAATTTGTTACGTACAGCAATTTTTCCCACTACTGCGAAAAGTAATCTTGTCCGTGTATTTAAAAAGCTCCCCGTTTG
>CALUXL010000118.1 GCA_944324735.1 uncultured Elusimicrobiales bacterium | reverse complement strand
AAAAGGCTGTTCCTTCATGGCGCGGTACACGGCCTGTTTGCAGTCCTGCTTTAAGGAAATTTCGTCCCCCACCGTTTCGCGCGAGGCGACCAAAATGGTGGTTTTTTTGGCAAACGCGTCCGATTCGGATTGTTTAATCACATCGCCAATGTCTTTCACCAGCACCATGGCTTTAATGCGGGTGTACCACTGGTCATTCTTGCGGTAGGCTTTTTGCGTGTGGTAACGGCGGATAAAGCCGGCGGATTTGGAGGTGATTTTGTCTTCCACCAGTTGGGCTTGGTCCACCGTGGCGGTGGAAGATATAAAAATACCGGCTACTTTTTCTACCGCTTGTTTTTGGGCTTCCAGTTCACCGTCTTTTTTCATTTGGCGGATGTTGTTTTCATCATACGGAACCAAAGACTCCGCAATTACGTATTCCCCTTCCCCTTTGGGCCCAATGCGTATGGAACCGCAGGCGGCGGTAAAAATGCTGGCTGCCAACAGGCAGATAAGTGCTTTTTTCATTAGTTATTTTCCTTTAAATTAAAACCGGCTTCGCTTAAGCGTTGGCGAGGCAGGCGCATAATAACGGCGCAGCCGTCATCGGCCAGATATTCGGTAGAAACCAGTTCCATCCCGTTTACTACCCCTTCGGCAGAAGAACGGATGGTGGAGCCGGAAGATACCGCGTCCACTACCTGTACGTCCGCGTCTAAATTAGAACCGTACAATACCTCAATTGCACGCTGATAGGCGTGGGCGATGGCCGCTTCGCGGCTCATAATGCGGCGTTGGGATTCGGTTTTGTGGGCCGGGTTGGCGGCGCCAAAGCCTCTTACCCATAAATAATCGCTGTCTACCAGGGTATCATTAAATTCCGGCGCTATTTTGCCGTCTTTCACAGCGGATTTCATACCGCTGGCGCAGGCGCATAAGGCCAAGGCGCAAACAAAACAAAGTGTCAGTTTTTTCATTCGTTGGTTACCTCAATAATTCCGAGATTAATTTAACGTATGTGCTGGGGAGTTTTACATCCTCCATATTAATAATGCCGCAGCGAATAAGCATTACTTCCAGCATGTGGGTTAAAATATCGTAGAAGTTTTCTCTTACGGAAGGGTCGCACGTTTGTACGGAGGGACCCAAAATAACGGCGCCTTTCAGCTTTTTATTATCGCACAGGTTGGCAATTTTAAAGGCGGAGGAAATGATGTTTTCCGTTGCGTAGGAAGAACGCACCGCAATTTCAAAGCTTCCTTCCACACCCAGTTCTTTGGCCCGTTCGGACAGGGCATACACCATCCAGTTCATCATTTCAGAGTTGTTGTGCGGATAGAAGAACCCAATGCGCCCCCATTCCCCTTTGCCAAACGGAGGGAGAGTGGTGATTTCATCAATGTCGCGTTTCCAAATCATGCTGGTTTTGTCTTCGCCTTTGGTGGCCAAGAGTTTTTCCAAAATCATGGCTTGGGAGCGGTCCACATTTGTTAACCCGGGGAAAATGACCTTTTCCAACACCTTAATGCGGCGTATACTGCGAGACACGGTACTAAGCGTCATATTCGGCGCCCCAAAGAAGGTTTCTGCTTGGCTATCGGTCAAGTCCACGCCGTTGTCGGTCAACATCTTTTTAACAATTTTAAAATGCGCCGGCCCTTGGGCGGTTTTCAGTTCAGAAATCCAACCCGAGTCTAATTTAAAATTAATTAGCTCTTCCAATTTGGCCAAAGATTCCGGCGGATATTTGGAAGTGATGACAATTTGTTTTTGTTCCCGCAGGAATTTATTAAGCAGTTTGGAAATGTACACGCGGTTTTGCTCATTAACGGCTACCAGGTGGATGTCGTCAATCAGCAGCACTTGTACGGAGTCCATAAATTTTTCAAACTTCTCAATATTGCCTTCCATTACATAGCGCTGGATACCGCGGGAGAAACGCACCCCGTTGGTCATAAAAATATTTTCCTGGCCCAGTTTTTGGCTCATGGCATAGCCGATGGCGTTTAAAAAGTGGGTTTTGCCGGTGCCGGTCGGTCCGTACAGTACCAGGGGGTTGTATAACTTGCCGGGGGAATCGATAACGGAAATAGCCGTGGCGTGTGCAAAACGATTGACGGAGATGACCAGGTTTTCTAACGTAAACGTGGGCACCAGCGGAACTTCCAGCGGCCAGTTATGCTTTTTTAATTCCGATAACGGCAATTCAATCGAGTGGTCAATGGTTTTTGTCTTTTCTACATGAGACCCGGAAGAATTAGGCCCTAAAGACGTGCCCGGCCGCGCCGCCGGCTGGGCGGGCGTTTGCGGGGCGGTATAGGCAGGCTGTGCAGGGGCCGCCGGATGCGCCGGTTGCGGCGCTGCGGGGGCTGGCTGCTGCGGCATGGCCGGCCGCGGTGCTGCGGGTTGGGCCGGTGCCGCCGGCTGATGCGGGGCCTGCGGTTGGGGCGCGGTTATTTTGCGCCGAATACGAAAAGTTGTTTTTTCTTCCATGTTTTCTTCCATAATTTGTTCCGCCTTTTTATCGTTTTGTAAATTTTTAGAGGTTTCCTGCTGCACCAGCGGTTTTTTAAGCCGGATACGGAAAGTCTGCCTGGGGGGCACCGGTATCTGCTGAGGAACCGGCGGCTCTTGCCTAGCCGGTGTGGAGGGTATTTCCTCCTGCACGGGGGCTTGCGGGGCCGTGGCCGGGGTTTCTTGCGGTTGTTCTACCGGGGTTTGAACCGGCGGCTCCTGCCGGGCCGGGGTAGAGGGTATTTCCTCCTGCACCGGGGCTTGCGGGGCAGCGGCCGGAATTTCTTGCGGTTGTTCTACCGGGGTTTGAACCGGCTGTTTAGGAGCAGGTGTTTCCTTTGCAACGGGAGGTGTAGTGCCGCTTAAAGTTTGTTGGAAAGTGCGGCGCAGCACCTCGGTATTCATGGTTGTTTCTAAATTAAAAGTTTTGTCTAAAACGTCTACCCGTTCTCTTACGGTAATTTCCGGCAGGGCATTATTGTCTGCCGTTTCGTCTTGTTCGGTACGGGGGTGTTCCATGGCGTCAAAGTGGCGCACACTAACACCCGGTACGGGGGGAACGGTGTTTAAAATTTCCACTTCTTCGGGCAGGTGCGTGTCTTCTGCCGGGGTGGAGAGGCCTTCCTCAGCGGGTTTGGCCGAAGGAATGGATTGATAAGAAGAGTTTTCCCTTCTGTTTAATTGCAAAGTACTGCCCGTTTGGGTAGTGGGTTGTTGCTCCGGTTCCCGCACGGTGGGTACGTCCTGCGGCAGGTGTATGGTGCCTTCCCCTTCCGTTTGGCGGGCATGTAATTTAATAGACTCGTCCGTATTGGGTTCCACCGCGGGGGTGGAAATTTCATTAGCCTGTTGGGGCGTTTTGTTTTCTTCCACCGGGCGGGAAGATATTTGCGTAAGAGAAATTTCCTGCTTTTTGCGCGGTAAACGTTCCAGCTCGGACAGGTCATTCACGTCCATAAAAGCGGTTTCGTCTTTTATTTTCTGTTCAAATACATTAAAAGTGGCTTCCAGGCTGTCTTTCCCGTCGGCTAAATTATCCAGTTTTTGTTCTCTTAACTGGTTGGCCTGCTTGCTAGCTTGCGGGTCGTTCACGTCCAGGAACATATCATACTTGGTTTTGGCTTCAAAAATGTCTTCCAGCGGCATTTGGTCCAGCAAGGTGCCTTCCATGTCTTTAATCAACATGTCTTTATCGTTAATGGGGTTGCCGGTTTCGGGTTCCTGCAAAGCCTCGGCGGAAGGGACGTCTTTGCGAAGCAAAGGCTCTTCCGGTTGCGCCGGTTCGGCGGGAGCGGGCGCAACCTCAGGCACTTTAGGGGCCGGGGCGGCCGGCCACGGCTCGGCCGATTCGGGGGACGTTAAAAATTTTTCGTCCTGCACGGCTTCTTGTTGGGGTTTTGCCGGTTGCTGGGCGGCCGGCTGGGGGGGAACTTCCGGCGTTTGCAAGGTTTGCTGTTCTACCTGCAAATCGGCAGCACCGTCTAAATTAATTGAGCGGCGTTCTTTACCGGAAGAGTTTTCCATACCGGGTATTTTATCTTGCGGTTGAAAAAAACTGGCAGAAGGATCTAAGGTTAAAAAAGTGGGGAAGTCTTTATCTTCTTTGGTAACGTCTTGGTTAAACAGGGGTTCCCCCAATACCCCGCCGGGCACAAATTGATTTACTTTATTGGTTTGGGCAATCCCTTCAGATACTGCCGTGCGGATTTTATCCAGCATGCCTTCGTCCATATCGGATGGCAGTTCAAACTGATACACAAACGGAGCCACAGCCGGGGTGGGGGCCTTGGCATAGCCGGCTAATTTTTTGGCAATAAGCCGCGCGTCATGCTCCGTCCCGTCGGTTACCAGGCTGTAAAGCAAGCTTTTGGTTTGCGGATCAATACGAGAGATAATATCCCAATTATTAATCATTTGCCCTCAATAATTTTAATACTGCTGCTGGCACCCAAGCGGGTGGCGCCGGCGGCCAACATGGCCTGGGCATCTTCCCGCGTGCGCACGCCGCCGGAGGCTTTTACCTGCATGCCGGCGGGGATGGATTTTTTCATCAGTGCCACATCGTGTGCCGTAGCCCCGCCGCTGGAAAAACCGGTGGAGGTTTTTACAAAATCGGCCCCCGCTTCGGCCGCCAGCTGGCAGGCTTTTACTTTTTCTTCGTCCGTCAGTTCGGACGTTTCAATAATGACTTTTAAGATAAAACCGTCCCCCAAGGCGCGTATTTGGCGTATATCTTGCAGGACGGTTTGATAATCTTTGCCTTTTAAGGCGCCGATGTTGATTACCATATCCAATTCATCGGCGCCGTTGCTTAAGGCGTTTTGGGCTTCAAAAACCTTGGCCTCGGTAGTATTTGCCCCTAAGGGGAAACCAATTACCGTGCAGGTTTTCACATCGCTTCCTTTTAACAGCTCGTGCGCGGTGCTAACCCAGCAGGGGTTAATGCATACGCTAAAAAAGCCGTGTTCCAAGGCTTCCCGGCAAAGTTTTTCTATATCGGCCCGGGTGGCGGTGGGTTTAAGCAAGGTATGGTCTATTACTTTGGCAAGGTTCATAAGCGCCTCTGTTAGTTAAAGTTAATAATGCGGCGGAATTTTTCCGCGATTAAGGACTGGCCGCCCACTAAAGCGCCGTCCACATCTTCTTGGGCCATGATTTCGTCCACGTTGGAGTCTTTCACGCTGCCGCCGTACAAGATGCGGGTAGCTTGGGCAAACGCGTCGGAATATTTACCGGCCAAATATTTGCGGATGGCGGCATGTACTTCCTGCGCTTGCTGCGGCGTGGCGGTTTTGCCCGTACCAATGGCCCATACCGGTTCGTATGCGATGATTAAGCCTTTCAATTCTTCTTCGGTAAATCCTTTTAAACCACCTTCCAACTGGCCTTCAATGATGCTGATGGTTTTGTTGGCTTCGCGTTCTTCCAGGGTTTCACCTACGCAGAAGATAACGGTTAAACCGTGGCGCAGGGCGGCGGCTACTTTTTTATTTAAAATTTCGTCCGTATCGCCAAACACGCTGCGGCGTTCGCTGTGGCCGATGATGGTGTGGGTGGCGCCGGCGTCTTTAGCCTGCACGGGGGAAACCGCGCTGGTGAAAGCGCCTTTGTCTTCCCAGTGTACGTCTTGGGCGGCTACTTGAATGGCGGTGCCTTTGCACAGTTCGGCCACTTTGGACAGAGAGGTGTAAGACGGAGCAACAATTACTTGCGCATTTTGTTTATTTTCAAAATTTTTGGTTAAACCTTCAATAAGCGCGGCAGATTCAGCCAGCGTATTGTGCATCTTCCAGTTTCCGGCGATGATAGGTGTTCTTTTGGTCATGTTTTTCCCTCTATAGTAAAATACGGCAAATTCTTCTCCCGTTTAAAGGGAGAAGTATCCTATTAAATACTATCAAATAAGGGGCCTTTTGAAAAGCCTGAAAAAGGTGTAAAAAAACCCGGCTTTTGGGCCGGGTTTATCCAAAGAAAACCAACTAAACCGCCACGATGGCTATGCCGTATTTGTCCGCCAGGCGGGTTACTTCTTCCAAATCCAGCACCAGGGTTTTGTGCGCTTCAAAGGCCAGCAGCTTAAAACCGGCTTTTTTAAGGCTTTCCACCGTGCCTTTGCCAATAACGGGCAGGTCAAAACGGGCGTCTTGCTGGGGGCGGGCTACTTTTACAACGGCTACCGGAACATCTTTCTCGGCCGATTTTTTGTATAGCTCCCCCGCACGCAAAATACATTTGTCCGTTCCTTCCATCCCCTCCACCGCGATGGTGGCGTTTTGGCTTACCACACAGGTAAGCCCAATATCCAGCGCCGCGATGGCTTTGGCAATTTTAAAACCAAATTGCACGGTTTGCATTTCTTGCGGGGTGGGCGCCAAGCGGGTAAGAACGCCTTGGGCCGGCATGAAATCTTCCAAAAACAGGGCAGAGTTGGTAAACTCAATCCCTTCTTTTTTAAATTCGTCAATCACGCGGGAAAGTAAATACTGCGTGCTCATATTTTTAAGTGAAGCCAAAAATTTGGCCCCGCGCAAATCCGGCATTAAATTGGCAAAGATGGACGTATGCTGCACACGCCCGGCCATCAGTATTTTTTTAACGCCGTTGGATTTAAAAAATTCCAGCCCCGTCCCCAGTTGCCCCAGCCTAAGCGGGCGGAACACACAGGGAATGTTTTTAAAGTCCTCTTCGCGGGCGTTGCCTTTTAGGCCGGCAATAACTACCTCATACCCCTTTTGCGCGGCTTTCTGCGCAATGTAAAGGGGCATTTTGCCTTCGCCCGCGATGATTCCTATTTTCTCAGTCATTATCCGCTTCGTTCACTTTGCGTTTGGCCAAAGCCACCCCGCGGGAAGAGGCGCGGCAGAAATCAATCATATGCTGCACTTCTTTGCAAGGGTGCTGGGCTTCCAGCTCGGCCATGGCTTCTTCCAGGCGTTTGGTGCCGCGGAACAAGGTTTTAAACGCGCGGCGGATTTCCATAATCGTTTCGCGAGAAAGGCCGGCGCGGCGCATGCCTACAATATTGATGCCTACCAGGCGGGCGCGTTCCCCCTGGGCAATGCAGTAGGGCGGAATATCCAGCGGAAGCATCGCCCCGCCGGACAGCATGGCCATGGTGCCCACGCGTACAAATTGGTGAATCCCAACCATGCCGGACATAACTACCCGGTCTTCCACCACCACGTGCCCGGCAATACCGGTGCTGTTGGCCACAATAATGTTGTTGCCCAGGTGGCAGTCATGCGCCACGTGAGAGTTGGCCATCAGCAGGCAGTTGTTGCCAATAGAGGTGGGGACATCCAGCTTGGTAGAGCGGTGAATGGTTACGCATTCGCGGATCTGGTTGCCGTTGCCCATTACCACGCGGGTGTCTTCCCCGTTATAAGATAAATCTTGCGGCATTACGCCGATAAACGCACTGGCGATAATGCGGTTCTTGTCTCCCATGGTGGTGTTTTCAATCACGCAGTGGGGGCCGATGATATTGTCTTTACCAATTACAACATTGGGCCCAATAACCGTAAACGGGCCGATTTTGGTGGAGCGGTCTATCTGGGCCGAAGGGTCTATAACAGCAGTGGGGTGAATATTAGGCATGCAGGTTTTCTCCTAGGATAAAAGTCAGGCTGGCTTGCGTGCAAAGTTTGCCGTTCACGTAAGCCTCGGCATAGATTTTGGAAATTTTTCCAAGGCGGATAATTTCAATGGGCATTTCCAACGTGTCTCCGGGAACTACCATCCCGCGAAACTTTGCATTATCAATGCTTAAAAACAAGGGTAGGCCGCCGTTGGCCGCAATTTGGCTCATAATGGCGCCGCCAAACGCTTGGGAAATGGTTTCTACTATCAGCACGCCCGGCATAACGGGCTTTTGCGGAAAGTGCCCCTTAAAATAGTATTCATCCGCACGGACGTGTTTTATACCTACGTATTTCTTTTTTTCTTCCAATACGCGTACTTCATCCACCAACAGGAAAGGATCCCGGTGGGGAATATTGGCTTCAATGTCTGCTTTATTTAAGGTTTTTATAACAGGCAATTCTAAAAAATGTTTAAGCGTATCACGTCTTTCGCTCATTTGTCCTCCGAATTTTCTAGTAACAGTTTAGCAAAAATAACATTGTGTTTGTGCCCGCCGCAAGAGCAGGTGATTTTTAAAGGCGGTAAATTTTGTGCGGTAAGGCTCAGGTCGCCCACCAAATCCAAAATTTTATGGCGCACCAGTTCGTCCGCAAAGCGCAGTTCGTTTAAATATTTGTCTTTGCCTACCACAACGGCGTTTTCCAAGCTGCCGCCTTTGGCCAGGCCGTGTTTTTTAAGAAATTCCAGCTCTTCTTCAAACCCAAATGTGCGGGCGGGGGCAATTTGCTCCAGGTAATTTTCGGGCGTAAATTGCACCGTGTAAGTCTGGCGGCCTACTAACGGGTGTTTGTGGATGTATTCAAAGCTTAAAGTCAGTTTGTCAGCCGGTTCGGCCGAGTAAGAAATATTGCCGCTGGAATAGGTGATTTTGCGGTTGATTTTAAGGGTAGGGCGGTCGCTTCCCAGTTCTTTTAAGCCGGCTTCTTGTACGGCTTTGGCAAACTGCAGGGAAGAACCATCCATAATGGGCGGTTCGGGGCCGTCCATCTCTACCAGCACGTCCGTAATGCCCAGCGCGTGCAGGGCGGAAAGGACGTGTTCCACCGTCCATACCTCGGCCGTGCTGTTTTTTAAATTGGTGCCGCGCAGGGTGGAGCTTACATTGCTGGCCAGCGCCGCAATGGGTTGGGCACCGGGAATATCGGTACGTAAAAACGAAATGCCGTTATCGGCCGGGTTGAACGTCATTACCGACGCTACACCCGTATGCAACCCTACTCCGCGAACGGAAACAGATTTTTGAAGTGTTTTTCTCATAAATTATTTTCCTGCTAATTTTTTTATTTTACCAAGTAAAGACAGCTTTTTGCTTTGCGCCAGCTGTTTTTTAAATTCTTTAATCTCTTTATACATTTCCGGCAGTTTGCGCAAAATGGCCAACTGGCGGAAGGCTTCTTTTTGCGGCATGGCGGGGTAACCAAAGTAAGTCTGCCCGGCGGGGATGCTGTTCATCACGCCGGATTGGGCACCCACTTGGGCGCGGTCGCCAATTTTCATATGTCCGGCCAAGCCTACCTGGCCGGCCAAAATAACGCCGTTGCCAATATCCGTGGTGCCGGCCACGCCTACCTGGGCGCACATAATGCTGCTCATGCCTACTTTTACGTTATGGCCTACCTGTACCAGGTTGTCAATTTTGGTGTTGGCGCCAATGACCGTGCTGGAAATTTTAGCCCGGTCAATACAGGTGTTGGACTGGATTTCCACGTCGCTTTCAATAATAACATTGCCAATTTGCGGTATTTTTTGGTGCCGCCCGTCGTGGAAGGAAAAACCAAATCCGTCCGAACCAATCTTGGCCCCTGCCTGTAAAATAACAAAATCTTTTAGTACGCAGTCTTCCCGTATTACCACTTGCGGGTAAATTAAGCAGTTTTTGCCAATGCGCACATTTTTGCCAACGTAGCATTGCGGGTAAATGACGGTATTTTCTCCAATGACGGCGTCATCTTCCACCACGCTGTACGCGCCAATGCTTACATTGGCCCCAATATTGGCCGACGGGCTAACCACGGCCGTGGGGTGAATGCCGGGCGTGTATTTTACGCGCAGGGAATCCACATATTTTAACAGTAAAATAAAAGCCCATTCCGGGTTTTGCGCATACAACACATTGCCTTTAAAAGGCAGTTCTTGCCCTTTGGCGGCCTGAGGCAAAATAACACAGCCGGCTTTTAAGTTTTGCAATAGTTCCGGCTTTTCTAAATTGGTTAAATAGCAGATGCCGTCTTCTTTAGGTTCGTCCAAGGCGCACAGTTGGCGCAGTACAAAGTTTTCATCTCCCGCGGCTTCACACTGGGCAATGCGGGCGGCTTCTTTTAAAGTGATGTTCATAATACCTCTTGGCCGCACTATTTTTTGCGGTACTTTTTAGATTTTTTTAACCGATTGATAAAATCTTTGGTTACGTTAACGGGCTTATCGCCATAGAGTACTTCGTCTTTGCGCACCACGGCGCCGATGTTTCTTTTCTTGGCGAAAGATTTTATTTCGGTATAAATGTCTTTCAAAATTTCTTTTACTTCTTTTTCTTCCAGCTTTAAAATTTCTTCCCGGGTGGCATATTTATAATTATCAATAAAAAAGGTTCTTTCCGCAATGATTTTTTTGTTGGCCGCAATGCGGGCTGTTACGTCATCTAGCTCTTCCGGCGTGTTGAGGGGGGAGGTGGTGATGACTTCCGCCCCGGAAAAAATCAGCCGGTTAATAATGTTGCCCAGCAGTAAAGAGTCCGCCTTCTCTTCAATTTTCGGTTCAAATTCCTGCGGCTGTACCACAATGCGTTCGTAAAACGGTTTTAACTGTAACAGCTGGGCGGAAAGCATGTTGTTTTCCATCGTGAGGGCGGAGATGATTTGCTTGGCGCTTTCCACTTCCTGCTCTTTGGCTAAAATTTTTAAGTGGATTTGTTCTTTTACCGCCACCGTGCGGGGGTGTTTGTTGAAGGCTTCGTCAATATCCACGTAAGCTACGGTAAGGCATTTATCCGCGTATTTAGATAAGTCTTCCTCTTCCTCGGGTTCCGGCACAGCGGGTTGCGCGGCGGCCGGCTGGCGGGCGGGGGTTACTTCCTGCGGCGCATTTTGCGTGGCGGGCGGGAGCTCTTCCTGCTTAACTGGCTGGGCGGTTTGCCCGGCCGGTTGGGTGGCGGGTTGGTCGGCCGCGTCCTGCGGCAGGGGGGAGGAGGTTTCGGCAAAGGCTTGGTGTTTGGTAGCGTCGGACAGTTTAATGGTGTCCTCATCCACCGGTTGGGTGCCGGCATCCTCCGCCGGGGCCTGCATAGGGGCGGAAGAAGAGGCGTTTTGGGCTTTAATGGCCTGCACAATGGCAGCTTCCTGCGGGGTTAAGGATAATTCTTCCCCCCAGGCAATCAGGGCCAGCGTGCACAGTAGTAAAGTAAAAACGCCTTTCTTTCTATTCATAAATCGCCTTACATCATGTTCGACATATTAAAGTAGAAGTGGGAGCGGTCCTCATTATTTTTGTGGTTCAAACCGTAACCCCAGTCTATGCGTATAGGCAGGGCGGGGGTGGTAAAGCGCAGCCCCACACCTACGCCCGCTTTAAATTGGTTTTCATTGGGGCCGAGGCTAAAGTCCAGCTTGTCAAATTCGTTCCAGGAGTTACCCATATCAAAGAACAACGCCAGCTGGGCCATATTGCGCCGCCCTTCCCGCGCGATGGGGAAACGCAGCTCCGCATTCATTACATAATACATTTCGCCGCCGTATTCGGGCCCCACTTCACCCGCGCGGTCATACCCGCGGATGGTATCGGCACCACCCAGGAAGAACTTTTCATAGGGGGGCACTTCTTTGGTGCGGCCATACGGCTGCACGGACCCTATTTTGTTGGACAATACAAACACAATGGGGTAGTTACCGCCTACGTTCAGTACCGTATAGTTAAATACGGAGCGGGCGTTAAAGTACCATAAGTCCAAATCTCCGCCGATGGGGCCGCCTGCCAGCGCTAAACCGATGGAGTTGCGCCAGCCGGAGGTGGGATCCCAAATATTATCGCGGGTGTCTACGGCAAAATCCGTGCTGATGGTGGAGACGTTGGAGTCGCCTTTTTGAATGCAGTTTTCGCCGGAGGTGCCGGGCGGGCAGACAAATTGCTCGTCAATATCGTAAATATCAATATTTTCAAACGAGTAGCCAAAACTTAATTGGTAAATATCATCGTTAAAACGCGGGCCTACTTTAATGCGGCCGCCGGTGCGTTTTTCGGTATAGGCTTGGTCCTCGGTGGAGAAGGAGCGGTAACGGCGGGTGCTGAATAAATCCACCCCCAAAGAGGTCGGTTTATCATAAATCCAGGGGGTAGACCAGCTGACCGTATAATCCAAAATGTCTTCCCCAAACAGCGTGCGCAAAGAAAGGCGCTGCGCGCGGTTTAAAAAGTTTAAGTGGTTAACGGATACTTCCCCGTACAGCCCGTCCATGGAAGACATGGCAAGCCCGGCCTGGAACATGCCCGGGCGCCCTTCCACCACGTTGAAACCCAAGTCCACCTTTTGCGGGTCCGCCGTGGGCTGAAGGTCTATCTGTACGTCGTTAATAAAGCCCAGGTTCATAATTTTGGTTTGGCTGCGGCGTATTTTGGCCGCGTCGTACAAATCGCCGGATTTGATGGAAAGTTCACGCGTAAATACGTATTTTTTGGTTTTCCCGTAGCCGGTAACGTCTACATTATCAATGTAGAATATACCGCCTTCGGAAATGTCAAAACGGATGTTTAAAAGACCGTTTTGCACGTCGTACTGAGGAATTACGCGGGCTTGCAGGTAGCCTTTGTCGGCATAGGCTTCCTGAATGGCAGAAACGGTGTCTTCAAAATCTTTTTGGTTGTACAACTTGCCTTGGCGGTAGTAGATTTTTTCGTTTAGTTCTTCGGTAGTAAAAACATTGCTGCCTTCAAAAGTGGTTTCGCCAAAATCCACTTTGGGGCCTTCGGTAATGTCATAGGTGATGGTGATGAGGGACTTGTTGTCATTATATTCCAGCTTGGGTTCGCTCATCATAAACTGGGCGTAGCCTTTGTCGCGCCCAAAGAGCATCATTTTTACATAATCTTTTTGTAAATTTTGGGGTTTGTAAACTTTGCCCGGGCGGTTGGAAGATTTTTTGAGTAATTTTTCCGCCGGGATTTCTTTTAACCCGTTTAAATTCACGGCCGCCACGCGGGTGCGTTCCCCTTCGTCTATAATCAGTTTTACTTCCACGGTGTTTTCCGCTTCAACGGGGGTTAGCTCGTACTTAATTTGGGTGTTTACGTAGCCTTTTTCGGCATATTTGGCTTTGATGCGGTCTAAGTCCAGGTCCAGCTTGGCTTGGTTAAAGGGGTCCTTTAATTTTAAGGACATGGCCTGCGTAATGGCCCCTTTGCCCAGGTGTTTGCGGCCTTCGTAGGTTAGACGGTCAAAAATGGGTTTT
>CALUXL010000117.1 GCA_944324735.1 uncultured Elusimicrobiales bacterium | reverse complement strand
AAACACCACATAAGTAACCAATGCCGAAGGCGCCAACACAAAAAACGGGAGGGCAAAAATCCACAACGCTCTTTTACGGCGAAAGAACACCGCAAACAGCGCCGCCAGCCCCAACAGGGCTAGCACGGTGATGATTTTTAAATCGTGGCGGATGACGGAGGAATTCTCGTCCGTATACCGGGCGGCGCCCAAATAAAACGCGCGGGAAGTGGAGGACAAAATGCCTTCTTTTTCCGCCCGTTCAAACGCTTGTTTAAAGCGGGCCGAGGCGGCGATGTTGGCCGGGTCAAAGTCCGCATCGTACACACCGATAACGGCCGTAGCGTCTTTGGAAATTAAAAACCCGTCGTTATACGTCATGCTGGAGGTTACGTCAAACGCTTTTAACTTATCCCCCATTAATTTAGACAAAGCCAACGGATCCAGCGTAATCAAATCTTTTAAAAAGGACCCCTGGAAAGACATTAAATTTTGAAAGTTATCGCGCATTTGCACGGAAATAACCTGCGGGTTAATAAACTTGCTTGCTTCCTGTGCGTCGCGCGCGCTAAAGCGGTACGGCAACGCTTTGGGTAAAGAGAGGGCAAACCGGCTGCCCTGCATGGGCGGCACGGAAATAAATTTTTCTTTTACCAAAAACTCCCGCAAGCGCCGCGCGCTTTCCAACGCGGCCGCGGGGGAAGGATCCTTCACCACCACAAAGGTTTTGCCGTTTAAAGGAGAAGCCTGAAATAAAGCCACCCGCTCCCGCACGCTGGAGGGAATCATAACGGATACGCTTTCCGTAAATTTAATATTAAACAGCCCCCACAAACACAAAAGGGCAAATATTCCTAAACCCGCCATGGCGGCGGCGCGGTAGGTCTTTATCCAATGGAACCATTTACTCATTTAAAGGCCTCCTCGGGTAATTTTTGGTTGGTTTTGGGGTTTATAAAACGCAAAATGGTTTTATCGCCGCCCACTTCGGCAATTTCCACCCCGGCCAGGGCCTGCGGGTTTTGGGTGGAGAAAGTAACCGTTATGCGCGCAATAAAGCCATCTTTAAGCGGGGTTAACACCACCCCCTGCTGCGTAAATTGCACACTGTATTGTTTGGAAAGCGCATCCAAATCAAACGTAAGCCAAGCCAAAAGCTGAACCGCCAAATTATGGGCCAGGGGGTTTTTTTGCTCTTCTTTTTTGTTTTTTTCCAAGCGGTAGGTGGTGGGGCCGTCAATCAAAAACCCGTTTTGAAAAGGTTTTGTGTATTGCCAGCGGATGCGGCCGGGTTTTTCAAAATAAAAAATTCCCTCGCTGGTAACGGGCTCGTCCAGCAGAGCCATGTGTTTTTCCTGCGTGAAGCGGCTTTCTATGGTGTTTACCGCGGCAAAACGGGCAGTAATGGCCGCTTGCTGGGCACTGACGAAAGAACCCTCCTGGCTAGCCTTGGCAGACAAATCCTCCGCCTGTCCCGCCAAAGGGACTGAAAACAAAAACAAAGTTAAAACCATTACAAAGGATTTCATTTTTCCTCCTGCGGGGGGGTGTTTTCCCACACAAAAATATACACCTGGCCTTCGGCCGCTTTTTGGCCGTCCGCCCAAATGGTGCCTTCCACAATGCGGGTATCAAAAAAACGGTCTTTTACGGTTACGTCCACCCATATTTCCTGCCCGGCGCGTACCGGGGTTAAAAAATTAAAATCACGCACATTGACCAAAAAACCGCCCCCGTCTTTTGGCAGCGTGCCGGCCAAAAAGCGGTTGGCGCCGTCACACGCGGCGTAAGCCTGGGCCAGCATTTCAATTAAGGCAGGCTCCAGCAAGAACCCGTCTTTGCCGGCAAAAAGCCCGTCCTGGGGGTTATTTGCCCGCACCCGCGCAGAATTGGCGGACAGGTCCATAATCTCCCGCACCAGTAACATGGGCGGGCGGTGGGGCATAATTTGGGTTAAGTCAATCTGAACAGCCGGCATAGCCAGTACCTTTATCTTTGGGCAAAACGGTAGATGTCCGTTTCCAAATTGCGCACCCACTGCTTGTATTTGCGGTGAATGCGGTTCTTTTTGGGGTTATACATCATATTGTCACTGCTTACGTATTCGATGGAAAAGGAATCCTGCGTGTAGGGAATATCCACCACCACTTCATGGTTGCGCACGTTTAGGCGCCCTTGTATAAGGCCGGGTTTTACTTCATGCATTACCCAGCGGCGCCCGTTGCCTGCCTGCATAATAGCTTGGCGCAAGGTTTGGCCTTCCGCCACCGTAACCCGGCTGTTTTTTACTTCATAAACAGTGGGATAAGAGCGGCATGCCGCCGCAAATAAGCAAAGGGTTAAAAGAAATAAAATCTTCTTCATAAATTACACTCCTTGAGAGGGGGCGTTTACCCCGGATTGGTTTATTTTTTGCAGTTCTCTGTCTATTTGAGCGCTTAAACGCTTTATCCAGCGCCAATAGCGGGGGCTTATAGAATCCTCCTCCCCGGCCGTATAAGCAAGCCCCGTGCTGTGCTTGTAGCTAATACTGTAAGAGCGGGGGGAATAGGAAATATCCGCCCATACCTGGCGGCCGTTTTGGGCAAAATTGGCCTCGGCCGAAGAGTCCGTTACGCTTACGCATTTCCAGCCCAGCCGCGCGCACGCGCGAAACACGGCCACCTTTACCTGCTGGGTATTGGAAACGGCTGGAAGAGAAAAATTCTTTTCCAGCTTCTGTACCGGGGCCGACGCACAAGCCGCCAGACAAACAGCCAGTATCACTGCAAAAAAAGGTTTCATTGTTTTTGCTCCTTATGCAAATAATCCATAATGCGGTTTTTTACCGCGCGCGCCATATGCAAATGGTCCAGCGGGCCGGTAAAGTCGGCCGGGTAAACGGGGGGCAAAGCGGCCAGTACAATATCGGCCGGTTTAAGCCAAATGTCCCCGCTGGGGAGCATATCCCCCGTGCCGCCAATGGCCAAAGGCACTACCGGAAGCCCCAGCTCAATAGCTAAATAAAAAGCCCCGCTTTTAAAACGGGCATGGGGGTCCTTTCGGGATCCTTGCGGAAAAAGCACAATATCGCACCCGTCCTGCACCGCTTGGCGGCAGCGCCCCAGCATTTCCTGTGGGGGGGTGGTTTGCGCGTCTATATATCCCGCCGCACGCATTACATAACCAAAAAACGGCAGTTTAAACACCCAGCCTTTGGTAATGTACACCACATTGTCATAACCAAAAGCGGCCACTGTATATAAGTCCAGGGCCGAGGCGTGATTGGCCGCCACCACACACGGGCCTTTAGGCCTGGGCGCCGGTGTTTCCACCCGCCAGGAGCGGGAACACAAACGCATAAAAAATAATATGCCTTTGGCCTGCACATACACCAGCCGCCGTGCGTTGCGACCGTTTTTACCGGGCCAAATATACAAAAACGGCCCTGCCGCCAGCCCGGAAACGGCCAACCAGCACACCGCCCAGACCCCAAACAGAACCGTATTTAAAAAAGTACGCACGCGCATGCAATTACTGGTTTTTTTGTGCGCTTTCTTGGGCGATTTTCTCTATAAAATCATACAAGTTTTGCAAAGTAACAATAGAGCGCAAATCATACCCTTGGCGGATGTTAATGTGGAACTTTTGCTCAAGCACCACCACCATGTCCACCGCGTCCAGGCTGTCCAGGCCGATGTCGTCCTTTAAATTGGCCTGGGGGGTAAGCTGGGCGTCCGTCAATTCAAATTCTTTTTTTAACGCCTCGTTGGTTTGGCGAATGATTTCCTCTTTGGTAATGTTCACGGGGTTATCTCCTTACTACAAGAGAACAATTATTGCCGCCTATGGCAAAACTGTTTTTAAGTAATGTATGTATTTTAAAATTTTCTTTTTGGCGCACATAATTTAAGGGGGCGCAATCCTGCGCCGGGGTTTGCAAGTTTTTAGTAGGCAAAACAACGCCGTCTTGCATCATTTGCAGGCAGGCAATCAGTTCCAGCGCGCCCGCCGCACCCATGGTGTGCCCCAAATGGCCTTTAAAGCTGTTTACTTTTACGCTTGGGCCAAATACCCGGTTAATAGCGGCCGATTCGGCCGCGTCGCCCGCCAAAGTGGCCGTGGCGTGGGCGTTTACAAAATCAATATCCGCCGGGGTTAAGCCGGCCTTCTCCAAGGCGCATTGCATACAATCCTGCATGGTCTGGGCGGAAGGGTTGGCTATGTTTTGCGTTTCCGTGTTGGAAGCAAAAGAAACCACCTCGCCCAAAATTTGTGCGCCGCGGGCTAAAGCAATGTCTTCCCGCTCCAGAAACAAGAGGCCGCAGCCTTCGCTGCATACCAGGCCTGTGCGCTCTAAGTCAAACGGGCGGCAGGAAAGTTCCGGCTGGTCATTAAAATTATGGCTGGTGGCCTGCATAATGTCAAAACAGGCACTAAACATGGGGTGGTATTCTTCCGTACCGCCGCACAAT
>CALUXL010000116.1 GCA_944324735.1 uncultured Elusimicrobiales bacterium | reverse complement strand
AGAACCCCCAAATTATTTTTAACAATGCTACCGTAGTGGCGGGCAAACGCAAAGGATACAACGAAAACCCCGCCCAGTTTAAACATATTTTTCTGCCGGGGTTTTTCCCCAAGCTTTCTTCCAGCCGGGTACGGGCGCATATTTTAGCCTGTGGGGAAATACCCCCCACGGTGCCGGCGGCCGTCCACCCGCTAATTGAAAAGCACCGCCTGTACGGCCTTAAAATACACGACTGGTTAAAAACCCATTTAAAAACCAACCGCTATATACACTCCAAAAGCGTGGCCGAGCTGGCCGCCGTGCTGAGTGATATTTACAACGTAAATGTAGAAAGCGCCGTAAAAGCCGGCATTCTGCACGACGCCGGCAAAGGAATGGGCGCGCAGGAATTAATCCAGTTTTGCAACCAGCACCACATACGTGCCCCGTTTTTTGAAGACATCTGCCACCTGGAACCCAGCCTGCTGCACAGTTACGTTTCCAAATGGCTGGCCCGCCACCTTTTTGGCGTAAAAGACAAAGATATTTTAAACGCCGTGGCGGAACACACCCTGGGCAGCCTGCATATGAGTACGCTTTCCAAAATTTTATTTGTGGCGGATATTTCCTCCAAAGACCGTAAATATAAAGACGCCTTTGTAATACGCAACATGGCCCTGCAGGATTTGGACAAAGCCCTCCTGTACGCGGCCAACCGGAAACTATTGTTTACGATAGATTCCCAAAAATGGCTCTGCCCGTTGGGGATTGACTTATGGAACCATCTTATCAAACAAGAAAAATAGCCCCCCGCTGGTTGTTGTGGGTGCTATTGATTGTAACGGGGCTGGCGGGCTGGAGCCAGTTTTCCTCCCCGTTTGCAAAAAACTTGGCCGCCCAGGCAGATGAAGACATCTACTTTGCCGTCATCACTTCCCCCGCCACTTTAATTAGATATAACCCCCACCAGGAAAAAGCCTGGGTGCGGGAAATCCCCTGCAAAAATTGCAAAACCCCCACCCCAAAAACCTTTGGGCTGGAGGAAGACACCCCTTTTAAATATTACGTTCCCCAAAATAACGACACCCAAACCGTTTGGGAAGATTTTAAAACCTTGCTGGAAAGCTGGCGCTATAATCCGTTACCCCTGGCCATGATGCCGGTTGATTATGTGCGGGCGCGTTTTTCCAAACGCACGAGTTTAAACCTGGCGGACGCAACCCTGCTGGCGGCGGAACTTTCCAAGCTAGAAAGGAACGATTTTACTTTGCAAATAGAATCCCCCCGCGCCAAGCGCAAACCCGCCGCGCAGGAAGCCCTGCCCCCGGTGGAGGACCGCGCCCCCCTGGCCGTGGAGGACCGCCCCATCGTGGTGGAAGTGCTTAACGCCTCTGGCAAACGGGGGCTTGCCCTGGCGCTTACCCAATACCTGCGGGACCAAAACGCCAAAGGCCTTTTACGGGTAGACGTATTGCAGTACGATAACTACCCCGGCGGTTATTTGGAACAAACCCGCGTGGTGGATTACAGCGGGCGTTTAATGCAGGTAAAGCAATTAAGCACGGCCATTGGCTGCCGGCAGGAAATCCGTTCCGAGCCGCGCGGCAACGCCATTTGCGATACGCGCATCATCCTGGGCAAAGATTTTGAAATGCCCTAATGCCCCATAACGGCAAAAAAATGCTAGACTACTTTTATATATAGAAGAGGTGGAAAATGAACTCAAAAGAAATAGTATGCCTGGCGGCACGTTATGCCGACAGCAAAAAAGCGGAAAATATTAAAGTGATAGATTTGGGAGGTTTGTCTTCTCTGTGCGATTATATTTTAATTGCAACCGCCACCTCTAAACCTCACTTGGAAGCCGTGGAAGAAGAAATAAGCACCAAATTAAAACAAGAAGGTATCTATAAAACCAACCGCGACGGGGTGGACAGCCCCATTTGGCGCGTGAGCGATTACGGCTCTTTCTTAGTCCACATCATGACCCCGGAAGCGCGTGACTTTTACGCCTTGGACAAGATTTTTAGTTTTGGTACGGAAATTGATTTTACCGCCAAACCCAAAAAAGCGGCCGCCAAAAAGACGGCCACAAAAAAACCGGCCGCTAAAAAGACGGCTGCCAAAAAAACCGCCGCTAAAAAAACTACGGTAAAAAAAGCGGCCGCTAAAAAGACGTCCGCCAAAAAAACCACGGCCAAAAAGACGGCTAAAAAAACTGTTAAAAAATAATCCAAAACCATGCTAGATAATTTAAAGAACGAGATTAATTTAAAACTTACCAATGCCCCTTATTTTCAAGGGCATGAATTACCCAGCGTAGAATTTGCGCCGGCGCCCGCCCATACCGGGGCGGATATTTCCTTATCGTGGGCGATGTCCTGCGCTAAAATTTTGCGCAAAAGCCCGCTGGAAATTGCCAAAGAAGCCTGCAAAGTCATCCGTGAGGCTAACGACGTTACCGACGCGCAAGCCGTGGCCCCGGGTTTTATTAATATCACGCTGGATGATAATTTTATTATTAAATCCGCGGCGGACCGCCGCATCAAAACCCGCGATGCGGAAGCCTGCAAACACCGCATTTTAATTGAATTTGTTTCCGCCAACCCCACTGGCCCCCTTCACGTGGCCAGCGGGCGCGGCGCCAGCCTGGGGGACAGCCTGGTAAAAATACACCGTGCCCTGGGTTACTGCTGCGACAGTGAATATTATGTAAACGACGCCGGCAACCAGGCGGAACTGTTGGCCGCATCCGTCAAAGCGCGCAAAGAAGGCAAAGAACCGCCGGAAAACGGCTACCACGGTTCCTATATTATGGACCTGGTAAAACAAATGCCTGCCGATTTGAAAGAAGAAGACTATGGCCGCTGGGCAATGGAAACTTTAATTAAAACCCAGCAGCAGGACATGAAGGACTTTCATGTAGATTTTACCCGCTGGTTCCGCGAGTCTGACCTGCATGCCGAGCAAGCCCCCAAAAAGGCCCTGCAATACCTGACCGAAAAAGGCTACACCTACGAAAAAGAAGGCGCCGTTTGGTTTGGTTCCACCAAAGACAGCGAAGCGCAGGACGATAAAGACCGCGTACTGGTACGCAAAGACGGCCGCCCCACCTATTTTATGGCCGATATTGCCTACCACAAAAATAAATACGACCGCGGCTACGACGAACTGATTGATATTTTAGGGGCGGACCACCACGGCTACGTACCCCGCATGAAAGCGGCCGTACACGCCTTGGGCCACGAAGAAAGTTCCTTCGTGCCGATTATTCACCAGTTGGTACATTTGACCGAAAAAGGCGAACAGGTAAAAATGTCCAAACGGGCGGGGCACTTTGTCACCCTGCGCGAACTGATGAATGACGTGGGGACCGACGTGTGCCGTTTCTTTTTTGCCAGCCGCACCCCCAATGCCCATATGTTGTTTGACTTGGATTTAGCCAAAACCCAATCCAACGAAAACCCCGTTTTTTATGTACAGTATGTGCATGCGCGCATCCACTCCATTTTCCGCGCGGCGCAGGAAAAGAATATTGCCATGACGGAGATAAAAACTCCGCTGGCCCCGCAGGAAAGAGCCCTTCTTTTAAAACTCATTTGGTTTAAAGAAGTACTGCGCAACTGCATACGGGATTTAAGCCCCCACCATTTAACCACGTATTTAACGGAATTGGCGGGTTTATTCCACACCTTCTACGATACTTGCCGCGTTTTGGACGAGCAAACCCCGCAAGTTACCGGTTCGCGCCTGTTTATTTGCCAGCGCGTGGCCGAACGTATTAAGAAAGGGTTGGAATTTATTGGCGTAAGCGCCCCGGAAAAGATGTAAACCGCGGCGTAAAAGTTTTAGGGTGTTTAAGAAAAATCTCTTTTGTTTCCCGCAAGGACGGAGAGATTTTTCTGTCTATATACAATTTTTAATGTATCAAAGAGGAGAGTTACATGAAAAAATTAGGGTTGTTACTTAGTGCATTATTTTTATCGGCTTTTGCCTGGGCGGCGCCTTCCGGGGCGGACGAAGCCTTTGAAGCAGGAAACTTTGCCCAAGCGTTAAAAAGCTATCAGGAGGCCCTGCCGCAGGCCGGGTCTGACGCGGCACGCTACAAAGTGCAGCTTCGCATTACGGCGTGCCAATACATGCTGGGGCAATATGCCCAAGCGGCCAAAACCATCTATGGTTATCAACTCCCCTCTAACCCGTTATGGAAGGCCCGCTTTCTGCTTTACCGCATTCAAACCGGTGAACGCGTAAAAAACCTTTACGCGCCTTTACTGCCTACCGCGCAGGAAGAAGACGCCTCCGGCAATTTAGAAAAATGGACCGCTACCCAGTGGGAAGAACAAATCACCGCGGACTACGAAACCCTGTGGAATTTGCGTGAAACCCTGGCCAATGCCCCCATTGAACAGGAAGAACTTATTTTATCCGTCAAAGACACGGATGCAAAACGCATCCCCACCCTGTTTGATTTTGTATTAAACCAATGGAAGGACTCCCTTTCTCAGGCCAACCGGCCGGTTCCTTTAGCTAAAGCGGAGGACTTTTTAGCCCAGCCTTTTGCCCCCCAGCAAGACCAGGCCGCGGCCACGGCTAAAATAGTCTCCCTCTTAAAAACCGGCGCGGAAATGGACGGCAAAAACCGCCAAAACGCCAAATTGTTTTGGCGTACAGATTTAATTCTCCTCCCGTTTGATTATCCGCAGGCTTTTTCTTTTAAAGACAAAAAACAAGCCGCCATTACGGCCGCGAAAAAGCTGGATGAAATTTCCGGCTTTACCCCGGCTAAACGCGGCTGGTTTGGGCGTATAAAAGGCTTTGTGGCCCCGCAAAAAGCCACCTATGGCAAGGCTTACGCGGCCTATCGTTCCGCCCAACTTTACGAACAGGCCGAACAATTTGAAAAAGCCGTAGCCGTATGCAACTATGCCGCCCAAAAGCTGGAAAATAATTATTACGCCAAAGCCTGCGCCAATATGGCGGCCAATTTGCAGG
This sequence comes from uncultured Elusimicrobiales bacterium, assembly GCA_944324735.1. Lineage (GTDB taxonomy): Bacteria > Elusimicrobiota > Elusimicrobia > Elusimicrobiales > Elusimicrobiaceae > Avelusimicrobium. Next base: position 2,040 of record CALUXL010000116.1, on the reverse strand, counting down.
CCCCCTCGTTAACGGTAACTCCGCCGGCCATGAACCAAAACCCGCAGGATTTAACCTTGCAGGTAACGGCCCGCAATATAGAGCAGGTATACGTGCGCATTTACCCCATTACCCGCGCCCAACTGCAAAAGTACAGCTTAAACCGCTGGAACAGAACCTTAAACTCCTGGAATTATTTAACCGCTTTAAACGATACGGCCCTGCGGGATATTTTATCCACCCAGGAACCGATTAAATCTCTTTCCGGCAAAGTGGAATATCCGGCCAAACACGCTTTTAAACAGGTGGATTTAAAACTGCCGGCGTTGGAATCCGGCTTTTACGTGGTAGCCGCCGCGCGGGAAGCCACCTTTAACCCGGATACGGCCCCCGTTGCCGCCGCCGTGCTGAACGTGACGGACCTGGCCCTTTTTGTAAGCGCCGCCATCGAGGACAACCCGGATAAATACACCTCTTTGTTAAACGCCAAAGCCAACACCTATACGCCCAATATTTTCCGCGTATATACGGTAAACTTAAAAGACGGCCAGCCCGTTGCCGGGGCCGAACTGGATATGTTTACCGAATGGAAAGGCACCCGCAAACAAGGCGTTACGAACGAAAACGGCCTGTTTGAAATGGCGCAAAAAATTACGGTCAACTCTTCCCGTGCGGGCAATTCTTACTTCATTAACCCGCTTGCGGTAAAAGGGAAGGACTCGGCCTTCACCTCCTCGGCGGTATATTTCCATTTTAATCAGGAGGACCCCGTCCGCCTCTTTGCCCAGACGGACCGCCCCATCTACCGCCCCGGCCAAAAAGTACAGTTTTCCATCAACGCGTTTGAAAACATCGTACGCGGCATGCGCACCCTTACGGGGCGCAGCGTACAGGTGGAAATACGCGACGCTAACTACACCAAAGTGTACACCTCCACCCTGGATTTGAACGACATGGGCACCGCGGCGGGGGCGTTCTCTCTGCCGCAGCAGACGCTGCTGGGCAATTTTACCCTGCAAGCTACGGTAAATGCGGGTTCCCGCGCTTACCGCACCTATGCGTATTTTAAGGTGGAAGATTACAAACGCCCGGATTATCAGGTTACGTTTAATACCCCCTCCGGCGCTTTTGAATACGGCAAAACGGCCGAAGTAACCGCCAATGCCCAATATTACTTTGGTGCGCCTTTGCAAAAAGCGCAGGTAAAGTATTCCATTTACCGCATTGATTTTATTCCGCCGTTCTTTTGGTGGATGCCCCGCGCTTATTTCTTTGCGCAGGAAGAATTTGTTTCCTCCGGCTCCACACAAACGGACGAAAAAGGAAACTTTTCCATTTCCTTTGTCCCTCAGCCGGGTAAAGACGCTTCCCAGCCGGCCCGCTTTACCGTAAAAGCCCAAGTGTTTGACGAAAGCGGCCGCGTGATAGAAGCCCAAGAAAGCTACAAAGCGGCCCAAATGCCGCACTTCTTTGATGTTCAATTTACCCAAGGCTTCTACGATGCCAATGTACAAACGGCCTTGGCGCAAATTAAATTAACCGATATTAACGAAAACCCCGCCTCCGGCAAGGTAACCGCCAAAATTGCCCGGTTGGAAAATAAGTTAAACGAAGAAAAACTTTCCTCTTCCATCCGGCCCGAAGACGGCAGCTTGCTGGACCGCGTATACGCCAATAACAAAGAAGAAAAACAGGTTCTTAGCCAAGAGCTGGACCTGCGCAAAGAAACCCAAGCCACGCTGAATATCCCCGCCCTGCCGGAAGGCATTTACCGCCTTACCTTATCCAGCGCCAAGGCCGAAGATTTAAGCCTGGTATTCCTGGTTGCGCAGGAGGAATCTTCCCTGCAATTGCCGGCGGTGGCCATTAGCCAGCACCCGCAGTACTATCCGGGCGCTTACGCCAAATTTTTAATTGGCGCCGGCGCGTTGACGGCCCCCAAACAAGTGGAAGTTTTTAGCGGGAAAGACTTTTTAGTCAGCAAACAAACCGCCCCCAAAGGGGTAAGCGTTTTTACCGTACCGGTGGAAAATGAATACCGCGGCGGGTTTGGCGTGCGCT
>CALUXL010000115.1 GCA_944324735.1 uncultured Elusimicrobiales bacterium | reverse complement strand
AGGGCCAAGTCCATCAGTTCATCTTCGCCGATGTCTTCTTTCTTTACGATAATAAGCCCTTTGCTTTTAAACATGTAAGACACGCAGCCCGCCGTGCCGATGGACCCGCCGTGGCTGGTGAAAATTTTGCGAATTTCAGAGAAAGTGCGGATTTTATTGTCCGTGGTGCATTCCACAATTACCGCCACGGAACCGGGGCCGTAACCTTCGTAAGTGATTTCTTCGTAAGAAACACCGGGCAACTGGCCGGTACCTTTCATGATAGCGCGTTTTACGTTATCGGAAGGCATGTTGGCGGCGCGGGCGTCGTCCATCGCTTTGCGCAAGCGGGGGTTTTGGTCAGGGTTGCCGCCGCTCATTTTGGCGGCGATGGTGATTTCTCTTAAAATTTTGGTAAATACTTTACCTTTTTTAGCGTCTACGAGGGCCTTTTTGTGTTTAATACCGGCCCAGTGTGAATGTCCACCCATAGGTATACTCCTTACTGCAATTAAGATAATTTTATTTTACCAAATTTTATTTCCGCTGGAATAGCCCCGCCCAAACCCGCCCTTTTTATACCCTTATATATAAGCCTTTTGCATAGCCAACGATTTATTGATACAATAACAAGCGGGCCCCGTTAGCTCAACTGGATAGAGTACCGGTCTTCGGAACCGGTGGTATGGGTTCAAATCCCATATGGGGCAAAGATTTGTATTTATAGTGCTGACAAAAATGCTGACAGTTTTATTTGCTGTCAGCATTTTTTTTAGTATCAATATGGGGTATTTGGGGCAGCGATAAAATAGCTGTTTGTAAGTCTGCTGGTGCCAAATGAGCGTAAATTTCTGTCATTTTTATACTGCTATGGCCTAACAATTTTGATACACGATATAAATCAACGCCGTTTTGCACTAGGTGCGAGGCAAAAGTATGGCGCAATTTATGCAAAAAACAGTGTATTTTTTTACCGTTCATTTCAAAGTGGGCCATTTTCTTTTTATACGCCACAGATAAGAAGTATTGCGACTGCCGGGCAGAAGGGTCCCCTACTGTAACTACAAAATCATTTTTGGCCCGTTTTTGTGCATTTAACAAGGCGGCCCGTAAGTCTTGGGACATAGGTACAAAACGGTATTTTTCAGTTTTGTTGGGGGCAATATAGAGCTGGTTGTTTTTAAAATCCACATCCGCCCAGCGCAAAGCAGCCATTTCACCGCGCCGTAAGCCCGCGCGAACTCCCAGTAATACTACTATTTGCCAATCTTTATTTAAATGGGATAAAATAGCAGCTATTTCTTGGGTAGAGTGAAACTCTATGCGCCCTTTAGGCTCTTTGAATTTACTTACAATTTCCCATTTTTGAGGGGATATAAGAGCCCATTTTTCCGCTTGGCGCATCATAGTCTTTAAGGCACGTATACTACGGTTAATGCCAGCCACGTAAGAAGATTTTGCATTATTTTTTAGGTGTGTTTTTAGTTCGTCTAATACCTGGGGGGTTAACTCTTTTAGATATGTAAAAGTGCGCCAAGATGTTAATTTGTTTTTGGCGTTTTTAAAAATGTCTACGGTATTCTTACTGCGGTTAGCTTGGATAAACGCTTCATATTTGGATAAAAAATCTTTCCACAAAATATCTGGCTGGTTTTGTTTGCCGTTATCTTCTGCTAGCTGGGCAGCCTTAAGCAAAGCCACCGCTTTGTTTTTAGTTTTTAAACTTTTGCGGATACGTTTTCCGTTGAGAACATAGTCAGCATATTTTATGCCGGTGCGTTTATCGGTATAAATATTCATGGTTAATCTTCGTCGTCGTAATACTCGTTTTTTAAATCAGTTGGGACGATATGAAAAACGCCCAGGCACTTTTTATCACTATAAACAATAAATGTTATCTTGGCGCATTGTTTGAGTATTTCTTTTCCGGGCCGATACCTGGATAAACTAAAAAGCGGTTGCTGGGTTTTGCTATGCCTTAATTGTAAAAGAGGGTCCCTGGGGAAAAGCCTTCTGTATTTTTCGTCTGCATCGGGCGGCAAAATAAAATTTTTATCAAAAATGCTTTGGGTTCTTTCTTGGATAAACGACACAGGTTGGCTGCCGGTGTAATATATTTCAATTTCTGTTGGGGTTTTGCCGGCACGATATATATAGGGCACTTCTTGGTAATACATAGGGGAATATTTATTTAAGGCTTCTATGATACTGCTAAAATCGTATTTTTTGTATTGGGTATCCGGGCCCGCAGAAAAATAAGAAAATATACTTCGTATAACCCCAATTAAAATAATAGCTGGGGGGATTAATGTAAGTAATAGTAAATAGCGCATAATACCCCCTATTTTTTACCTTCTAGTTTTTCCAACCGAAGTTTAATATTTTCTAGGGTAACTTGATGCAGCTGTAAAATAGTTTTTAAGTGTTCCAGTTCTTTTGTGTTTTTGTCTTCAGCGTTTACTTGATTATTATTTCCTACGACGCAAGAGCCATGTTCTAAATGGGTTGAATTATCAAAAAAATAATTGACAGGTTTTCCTGTAACCTGGGCAATTTTTTCCAATAAATCCAAACCGGGATTAGCTTTGTTGTGTAACCAAGCGCTTACGGAGGCGTGAGAAATACCCAGCTTTTTGGCCAGTTGCGTTTGATTAAGCCCACTTTCCAGCATTGCTAGTTTAAGTTTTTTGATTAATATTTTTTCTTCGTTTTTCTTCATAAAGCTCCATTGTGTGTAAAAATATTTGACAAATTGCAATTTTATTTTGCAAAATGTAAACACAAACTACACTGGGCCGGGCTAAACGGCTGTGTGTAAACAGTCGGCCAATGCTCCCACTCATTGGAACGATGCGCTAAAAAAGCGCCGTCTTGCATTTAACGAATTTGGCAGGGGGTGTACGCCCTCTATCCATAATACAATGCAAGACATGGCGGGTACCACACCGTAAAACCGGTGGCAGCGGGGAGGCTGTTCAAATGGTACTCGCCTTTTTATTATACCAAAATAATTAATTTAACTTAAAAATTATGGGAAAAACAAAAATAAACGTGAACCAAGCGGCAGAAATTATGCAGCTTTCCCCTTGCAGAGTGAGAGAGCTGGCCCGCGCCAAAGTGATTAAGGGTTATAAGGCGTACCCCGGGGCGCGTAAGTTTTATTTTTTTAAAGAGGATATAGAGGCCGCCAGCGTGCCCGCGGCGGACGGAGGCTTTTAATGCGCTATTTAAATTTTGATTTATGGCCGGACTGGTTGAAACTAACCTTAATGGCCGGGTTAATAAATTTTGACGTCTACTTGTGGATTAACGGCATGTGGCCGTAAATTAAATTTCCGGCAGTTGGCCGGCGGGCGTGCGTGTATCTCTTATCAAACAGCGCGCCCGTTATATTTAAGGTTCGGGGGTGTGGGCTCCTACACGCAGCCCCAAACGGCCGAGAGCCGGGGACGACCTAACCCTACCGTCCCCGGCTAATAAAGGGGGATTATGAAAATTAAAGACGAAAAGCATTTGCTGTTTTTACACATTTTGGACGGACTGGCTTTGGAGTATAGCCGCTTTGCCAGCCAAAGCCGCTTAAGTGCGGTGAAATTTATAAAACAAGAATTTGAAAAGCTTTTTGCCCGGGAATTAACCGAGGCACGCACCGGAAAACACACAGTGGACCCGGCCGTTCTGCAGCGGGTATTGGACGCGGTGGCGGCCGCTAAAAAGAAACACCCGGAGTTTGCTACCAGCGCAGCACACGGCGTAAGCCTGGTGGCCGAAGAAACGGGCGAACTGGCACAGGAAATAAACGATATGATTTCGGCCGATAGTGTTGTACGTTCGGCCGAGTGCTTGGATGCGGCCCGATATGAGGCCGCGCACGTGGCCGTTACGGCTTTGCGGCTGTTGGAGTTTTTAAAATAACGTTTTTTGGAGCAAACAAATGCAAATGGAAAAAACCAACTTAAAAGAATTTAAAGAGCCCAACCGGGTGGCCGTTATCTTTGATATGGACGGTGTATTGTGTGAGGAGTTTCCCATTGAAAAGGGCAAAGGGCCTTGGTGGGAAAAATTGGAAACGCTTTACCCTATGGCTTTCCCTATACCGCAAAATGTTTTTTTGGCGCAAATGTGCGCGCGGGCCGGGTTTAGGGTGTTTATTTTAACTTCCCGCCAAGAAAAGGTGCGCCCCATAACCCAAGAGTGGCTTAAACAAAACGGTATTGTGTATGCGGAACTATTCATGCGGCCGAACGGAAACCCGCTTCCGGCTGGGCAATTAAAGAGCCAAATGTTGGACGTTCTGCTGCAACGTGGTGTACCCGGCGACGGGGCGGAAATTTTATTTGCCGTGGACGATAACCCCGACGTGGCCAATATGTATGCCAGCCGCGGAATAAATACTTTTAGACGTTTGATAGGGGGATAAATGATTTTAATTTATGCCCTGCTTTGGGCTATTACTATTTTTACGATTTGGGCTTTAGCCAGGATGTTTATTGAAGATTAAGGAGCGAATATGAAAACATTTGAGATTTGCCGGCGGTGCGGGGAAACTTTTTTTGCGGGGGATACGGTTAAAACAGCCCGCGGCCCCATGTGCGTAAGGTGCGCGGCCGTAGAAAGGGGGGAATATGTTCCCGCCTTCTAATTTTAAACGGGCTCTAGACGTTATCTTACACGCACGGATTAACAGCCAGTATATTGAACTTCTGCAAGCTTTATCCTTGTGCCAAAAAGGAACTAAAAACACTTTAAAAATTATCCCCTGGCTGCTACTAATGTATGGGGTCTTGGGCGGCGGTTTGGTGGTGCTGGGAAAGGTTGCCTCTAACAAAGGGCTGTTAAATTTTTGGGGCGTGCTGTTTTTTGCGGCCCTGGCAACATTTGTGGCTTTTCAAGTGTGCGGGCTGTTAAATTTTTATAAACAAACCGAGATGTATGATAACCAAATAACGGCCCTGTTGAACGCCGGCAGAAGCCGGGTGATGCGTTTGAAAGAAAGCCTGGAAGAAAAATCGGAAAAACCGATTAATTAGGTGTAATTAAATGACCAAAGACCAAATAGAGTGTGTTGCCTTTGCAATATGGAAAACGGATTATCCAGTCCTTTCTTTTAATGACTGGATAGAGTATTCGGAAAAAGTAAAAAGGATATATTATGCCCGGGCAAAAGCGGCTATAAAAGAATACCAAAAATGTTTGAAGGCGGGAGTATGACCGCATTAAACAAGGTTTACCGGAGGCGGAAAATGGCTAAATATCGTAAAAAACCAGTGATTATAGAAGCAATTCGGTGGAATGGAACGATAACTCCTGATGTGACACGTTTTTTCGGTTCAAAACGAATTGTTACTCAAGGAAGATATTTGTTAATTAGAACTCTTGAAGGAATTATGAAGGCAAATCCTGGAGATTATGTTATTCGTGGAGTAAAAGGCGAACTTTATCCTTGTAAATTGGATATTTTTAATCAAACGTATGAAAAAATAGAGGAAAGCAAGCAAAATTAAACAGGGATTAACGGAGGATAATGTATGAGCATGATGCTGATGTACTGGTTGGTGAAGTTTGACGATATACGTGCTGTGAGTGGTGGTTTAGGAATGTTTTGCCTATTTTGCGCAATTATGACTATTCCGCTTTTGGTGGAAGGCGACCATAAAAAATGGTTGCGCCTAACAAAAATTTTGGTGGCGGGGTTTTTAATGGGAATAGCCACCTGGACTTTTTTACCCTCCACCAAGCAAATGGCCGCTATTGTATTGGTTCCGGCAGTGCTAAACAATAAAGACGTGCAAGAAATTGGCGCCAAAACGGCCGATTTGGGGAAAGATTTGCTGGCGTTAACGCAAGCCTACGTAAAGGAGCATTTGAGCAATGTGGACTACAAAAAAGGAATTAAAGACAGCGATTAAACTTTCCGTAGAAGCAAAGGGCGAAACGTTTCCGGCTTTTGTGGAGCTGGGCCCCTGTAAGCGCGGGGCGGAAATATTCCGCGACGACCCAAACGAAACCCCCGAAGACGCTTTGCAGCGCAAGGCCGACAATTTGCGGACTATGGACCGTTGGTTTGGAAAAGGCTTTATGCGTACGGCTTGCCGTATGTATGAAGCCTCTTTTGTATTTAAAGAGGAGTGGCCCCACCAAACCATAACCTTGCCATATTCCGCTTTTAAAGAGGCCGTAAACATATTGGACGGGCGAGAAGTGGAACTGGTGGCCGAAAACAATGTGCTGTATATGTGGCAGGGGCGGGAGTGCACCCGTTTGCAAGGCTTGGTTATGGGGGAGGAAATGAAAGCCAGTTTGCCCGATATAAACCTGGGACCGGAAACGTTTACCCGTTGGTTAAACGGCTATGAACTTTGCGGCCTGGCGGATATTTTGCAGCAGGTTGTTCCCTTGAACAGAAAAAAACAGGGCGACACGTTTGAAACCGTGTATTTTGAAA
>CALUXL010000114.1 GCA_944324735.1 uncultured Elusimicrobiales bacterium | reverse complement strand
TTCCAAATTAATTACGGCCGGCCAAGCCTTAACGGACGAGCAAGCAACTGCCTTGCGTAAGGCGCGCCAAACCATTAAAAACGCTTCCGGTAAAATGGAAGCCCGCTACGTGGGCGCTATGGAAAGCACCTTGCGGCAAATTATACACATTACCCCGCAGGACGCCCGCAACTTTGCCGCGCGTTACGGCAAAAATGCCATGCGTTTTAAGGCCTTAAACGAGGCTCAGCTGGATTTATTTATTAAAGAAGCGCAAGCTACCCAGCAAAAGAATTACAAACGCTATATGCGCGGTAAATTGAGCGCATTATTTAACCGCAAAGCCTATGAAAAATTAGGCTCCGTAAGACGGGCCAAATATACGCCGTATATGTTGAAATTTTTGGAAGACGCTTCCAAGATATGGGGCGGCAGCCAGCAAGAGGCACTGCAACAGTACGAGGCAGCTGTAGAAAGCATAGACCCCGATAATCCGCCCAGTGTGTTCCAGGCGCTTATCAACCGCGTATTATGGATAAAAGCAGACCCGGGCGGCGAAGTAACCATGCAGGATTTACATGCTTTTTATGAAGATGCTTTGGCCGCTGTACGTGGGGACGCAGCCCAAAAACGTTTGGACGGTGAGCGCCGCGCCGTGCAGGAAGCAAATATACGTTTGGCAGCCTGCTTGTCTTTGAAAGAGCGTAAATTGCCCAAAGGAATTGTAACGTATTTACTGCACGGTGGGGTAGATTTGCAAACATTTATAGACATTGCGTTTGGCCAATATGAAACGGACATGTACGAGAGCGACCCTTTACCTAGCAGAGCCGAACAGTCTTTGGCGGCGCTTAAAAAAATAGCGGCCGGAAGTGAAGAAGAAACGGTGCCCGGTTTGCGGCCGGACTTTGTGCAATATGGCGGTACCCCCGATGTAACCTTTATTTGGGGCGATAACAACAAAGGCCTGCAACATATTGCCCAAAAACATGGGGCGGATATTTTGCCCCAAGTTATTGATACCGTTGTGGCGGGGAGAGTGGAGCGTTTTACTGCTTCCAAAAAAACTTTGGTATTGCAAAAAGGCAATATAGAGGCTGTTTTGTCTTTGGATGAGCACGGAAAACAAAAAACGTGGTTGCTTACTGGGTGGGATGCAACCAGCCCAAAAGGCAATAAAAAAAGAACAGATGCAAACGGGCAGGTTAGTACTGGCTCCGCTGCTACGCAAACCCTGCCTACGTTTAGTCGTCAGGATTTGGGCGCTGTTCTTAACAATAGTATAGCGCAAAAGGAGCCGGTAAACAAGGGGTTAAAAAAACACAAGATAAACTTTAGAGAGGAACTGGCCCCGGAAACCAACCAAATTAAAGAAGCCGTTTTTAATGCGCAAATAAATAAAGACATTTTACGCGCCGTGGGGACGGCCTATCAATTAAAGACTTCTCAGCAAATCTTAGACAAAATTGCAGAAATGCAAAAAGACACCATGCAGCTGACAAACTATGCTTATGTGAAAGACCAGGCCAATGGCGAGGTAATAGCAACCTTGTTTAAAAACGGAAAACCGGTTACATACAATGCGCCGCGTGTGCAAACCATTAACCGTTTGGAAGCGCTTACTTTTTGGATTTGGAACCAAAACCATAACTTTGTTGATACGGCTAACGGTACGGAGGATTTTGGCCTGTCCGGCAGGTTGCATTATGCGTATGGCCAAGACCAGCTGAAAAATTTGTTTGACTGGTTAACCCCGCAGGATTTGCAGGCAGCTAAAAACCTGCAGAAATTGGTGGAAAAACATTACGAACAGGAAAGCCAAGTACACCAGCGCATTTATGGTTTTAAACTGCCGAAAGTGGAATTTTATTTCCCTTCCGTAACGGAGCGGGTAACGGACAGCATAGATTTAAAACAGGAATTTGTTCAAAACTCAAAATCACCCAGTTTTATTAAAAAACGTGTACAAAGCCAGCGGGTTATCCAGCGTATCGTAAACCCCATAGATTTGGTTTTAAAACATTTGCGCCGGGCCGGGGAATTTATTTTTGAGGCCGAAAATTACGCCGCCAATAAGCGTATTTTTAAAGATAGAGATGTAGAAAGCGCGTTTTTAGAAAAATTTGGGCAACAGGACGGCAAGAAACTTTATTCTAAATTCATGGCGCTTTTAGACCAGCAAGCCCCGCAAAAAGCCCAAGTTAAGGATGAGTTTTATTCTGTAATGAATAAACTGTTTAACGGCTGGGTAAAAGCCGTTATGGGCCTTAAACCCATAACCGGTATTAAACAGTTTGCTTCCAGTGTGTCCTTTGCGGAAAACATGCCTTGGGGGTTATGGGCAAAATGGTTTGCAGAAGCTTTGGCCAACCCACGCAAAACGGCGGATTTTATGTTAAAAGCCAGCCCGTATATACAAGCCCGTTATGAAATGGGCGGCATGAACGAATATACGGCCCGCGCTATGGCCAGCGACGAAGTGGCCCCCATTAAAAGCCGGTGGAATACATTCACCAACTTTATGCTGATTAATACCCGCTTGGGTGATAAAGCCAGTTTAATATTTGGCGGATACCCTTATATGAAATATCTGCTGGAAGTAGAGGGCCTATCTCAGCAAGAAGCCGCCCGGGTATTTGAAAAACAAGCTACACGCACCCTGCAAAGCAGTTTGCGGGTGCACTTAAGCCAGGGCCAGGCCAATGCAGACAGCTTTGGCACGCGGATGTTTTTGGTGTTTAAAAACCAACAGCTGCAATATGTACGCAAAGTGGTTGATGCTTACGTGCAATTTAAAAACGGGGAAATATCCCAAAGTAAATTTGCCAAGACTGCTTTTATTTACCTCATACTAAACCCTATGGTTTACACCGCTTTAACCCAGGGATGGTTTGCGGCTGATGATGACGACCGGGAAGAAGATTTAAAAAACCTGCTGACCAGCCCGGTAAGCCAATTTTTTGGCGCTTACCCGTTTGGGGAAGGCGTGGCCGGGTTTTTTGTAGACAATGCCGCCAGCCTGGTAAGTGAAGGCAAACTAACCGCCCCGCGCCAAATGGGCCTGCCGATGTTTGACGATATAACCCGTGATGTGGCCAAGGGGGTAAAAACCGTCAATGCCGACGAGGTAGACACCATGGAATTTATAAACGTATTTTTGGCCGCGGCCAAATATACCGGCCTTCCCACGCAAAGCATTATGAATATGGGCGGCGGCTTGGTAGATATTGTAACGGGCAAACCCGTTCGCGGGAGCCTGCGCGCGGTGGGTTACACGCAAAACCGCGCCGGTAAAATAACGGGAGATAAAGAGTAATTATGATTAACCAAGAAACTGCAAAAGGCGTTTTTATGGGGGACGGAAACAGCACCGAGTTTAGCGTTCCGTTTACCTTCTTGGCCAATGCGGCCGGGGAGTTCGGCAAAAAATATCAAATTAAAGTGTTTTTAACCGACCCGCTGGGCGCACAGACCTTACTAAACGAAGATACGGATTATGAGGTAGAAGGGCAAACCCTTCGGTTATTTGAAGCTCCAAAAGAAAATTGGCGCGTTATTGTGGTACGCGATGTGCCGTTAAGCCAACCCATACAGTTTTGGGACGAAAAATGGACACAAGCCCTGGACAAGCTAACCATGGCGCAACAGATGTTAGCCGAGCAATTAGAGCGTGCTTTGCTGGTACCGGAAGGGGACACGCAAAACCCGGGCGCCCAAGGGTTGGTGGCTCAAATACGCGCCTTGTATGGGGAAGTTACCGGCCTGGCAGACGAAGCCAAAGAGCAAGCCCAGGCCGCGCTGGAAGCTGCCGTAAACGCTTATGAACAGGCTGAAAAATTATATGCCCACCGGGAAGACTACACGGCAGGAACGGCTTTTGGCCCTTATGACGGGGATTTAAGCACTTTTGATTTAAATAAAAAATACCTGGCCGACGCAAACACATTAAAAGTATTTGTAAACGGGGTTCTTAAAATACCGGCGGCCGACTATACCGAAGTAATAAACCCCGATTTGGCCGAAAAAGGCAACCCTTACGGACAGCAAGTTTTATTCACGCCGGCCTTACAAACGGGGGACAATGTTACTTTTATGTGGGGGGACACCCTCACTATGCCCGGTGGGGAAGTGGCCCAGCGCGCGGCCGAGGCGGCCGCATCTGCTGAAAGTAGCGCGCAAGCGGCACTAGCCAGCGTGGAGGAAGCCCAAAAACGCTTGGATAAATTTTTGCCCAAACAGGTGGGGGAATTATATTTTTCCCAAAGCAAATTGCCCGAGGATAACCTGGGCGCCCTTCCGGGCTGGACCGGGGAAACCGTAACGGATGCACATAAGAATTACCCCGGTTTGTGGAATTTTGTAAAAAAACACCCGGAGCTTTGCCTGGAACAAAGCGCTTACAGCCAAATGCTGGCTGAGCACGGGCACGTGCCTTTTTATGTGATAGACGAAGTAACCGGCACACTTACCCTGCCCGTATACCGCCGTTTTATAGCGGCCGTGCGAGAAGACGAAAAGCGCGGGGCCTTCAAAGATACCATGCGCCCAATAACCGGGAAATTGGGACGCTTTTTTGGAAACAATAACGAAGCCGAAGGAGCCCTGGAAAAGGAAGGTTTCCCAAATACTTATGGCAATGACGGCAGCGGTACGTGGGAAGCCTTTAAAATGAAACTCAATAGCGCCAATTTAGGGGAGCATTATAACGGGGAAGAAACCCAACCGGCCCATGCGCGTGAATACCCGTGGATAGTGGCGTTTAACATTACCCCCAATATGGTAGCGGCCAACGGCGGTGTGGTGAGCATGTGGAGCGGCACACAAACCCAATACGAGAGCAGAACCAATATCCCGCCCACCCAGCTTTGTTTGGTGTATGAGGAGGAAGAATAATGTTTTGGTTGAACGGGAAAAAAATTACACAAATTTTTTACGCCGGCAAAAGCATGGAACGGGCTTATTTAGGGGGGCGGTGTGTGTGGATACGCCCCGACCAAAATAAATACCTCATGTATGACAAAGAAGCACAGGGCTACCTGGACGCGGGGGGAAAAGTGCGCTTGTTGTTTTCCAACACGGATATAAACAATAAGGTCAAAGAGTTTTCTGCCTTAAAGGACTGGTGCTTGTCTTTTGTTTTTACCCCGGCTAATATTTCCACCTTTACCCCGCTGATAAGTATTAACGGTGCACTGTATTTACAGTCTTCCCCCAAGCGCGGGCACGTGCTGGAATTAATGGCCGTGGGGCTGCCCAACGTGTTTTGGCTGGGGCCGGCCGCGTTTAAAGAAGGGGATAATTTAGTGGAAATAGCTTGCAAAGACGGCGTAACCGCTTTGTTTATCAATTCCACCCCATATATATTACAGCCCATTAATATACAAGCCGCAACGGGCGTTAATGTATATGCAGACCGTACCCAGGTGCGTAGCAGTGCGCTTTATAACAGTGCGGTTTTAAGTGCAGGAAGTGTTTTCCCAGTTCAATAGGAGGCTTATTTTATGGCGGATGAAAAAAAATTAAAAGAAATTAACGATTTGGCGCCGGTTTCTTCTTTATCACCCACGGCCCAGTTTGCAATACAAATGCCGGGGGCACAAGAAGCCCAACGGACCAGCTTAGATTTAATTTCCAAAACTGTGGCCAGCACTTTGGAAACCGGAGCCCTGGCAGAATTACAAACAGCCGTAAGCCTGGGTAAAAACGCCCTGGCCCAGCGGCTTACGGAAAAAGGCGCGCCCTCTACCCCGCAGGATAGTTTAATTTCCATGGCGGACAAATTAAACAACCTGGTGATAGAGAACGAAAAACAAAATATATTGGGCCCTATTGTGTTGGATGCCAGCATGGTGGGTATATCCGGGGAAAGAAGCCCTTTTAATTTCCGTTTTTTAAATGACGGCTATGTGGCCGTAGCCGCCGGCCCCACTTTATTCTTAATTCCGCCCGGAAAGTATGAAAATATAGAAGCTGCCTGCCAAGCCCAAGTGGCGCAGGTAAACTTTCAAACCGCGCCTAGCGGCTATGTATGGTTGGGCCGCAGCCGGGACGGAAACACCCTTATTGCCTGGACGGGCGGCACCACCTTTGAAATTTACGACGTTAACTACCAAACGCCGGCGCTTACTTTTGTAAAAGCCATAAGCGGGATAAGCGTTTATAGCAACATGCCTGCTGCCAGTATTTCTAACGACCGCAGTTTATTTGCCTGGTATAACGGCTGGGGCGATGTGCGCTTGGCCAAAGTAGACAACCCGGAGCAGTTTTGTAATTTGCGCGGAAGCGACAGTTCCGGTGTCATTGACAGTATGTTTGACGATGAAAACCACCGGGTATTTACATTGGGGCAAGGTTCTTATGATGATAGAACAGTAAGTTACTTATATGAGGACGTTTACACCGTTACTGAGGACGGTATAACCTCCGTTACCAAAAGTTTGGGTCCCAAACGGGGGTTTTTCTTCCACCAAGCCGACATTTTAATTAATTGTGTGCCCGATAGCTCCGTACAATTACCGGATAGAATAACCCGCCCCAAACTGCAGGTGTTGGAATTAATGAACAATTACAACGTGCTGGAAATAGAATTGCCGCAATGTTTCAGTTCAAATTCTCCCGCTTCAGCTGATACGGCGTATTTCTTAAGCGGTTGTTTAGGTTTTCCCATATTATCGGTTGGGGAAAATAAATGGCAGCTATTCCCACCCGCTCATAGCTTAAGTGAAATGGTATATGATGCGGCCGCGCATACCTTAACCAAAAAGTTTAACTATACTGCCGCCGTTGTGAATACTTGGAATATGACTAGCACTCTTAATTTCTTTTTTAACCCTTGGCAGACACCTTCCGGCGGAGTAATTGAAGTGCGTTCTAATAACGAAAGTTATACTTGGAAGTCTTTCAATCAAGAAGCTGCTTATCCGGTAAGCGGTGTTAAATTCTTGGGGCAAGTGCGCACGGTCAATGAAAAAACGACAGAACTCCTACCCAATACCTTTCCGACAGACCGAGTGGAAGCCGGATATTATGACTTGGAAACCAGGTATATAGAACTTAAAGCCGCAGAGGGGGAACAATGAACCCCGAAAAAATAAAAGCCTGGCTGTATATAGCCGGCGCGGCCGGGGCGGTGTTGTTTTGGTGTTTTACCATGTACGGCCTTCCGCCGCGGGTGGAAAAGCTGGAAGCCACCGTTAAAGAACACGAGCGGCGTTTAACGGAAAGCGGCGTTAAAATAGACATTATTTTAGACGACGTAAAAACCATTAAAGGGTTTATTATGCAACGCCATGCGGGAGGTGAATAATGCCTAAATTTAGCAAAATTAGTGAAGAACGTTTGCTTACCTGCCACCCGGATATTGTGGCCGTATGCCGGGAACTTATTAAGCAAATGGACGTAAGCGTGCTTTGCGGCCGGCGTACCAAGGAAGAACAAGAAGCGGCCTATAAAGCCGGCCGAAGCTTTGCCCATTACCCACAAAGCGCACATAACCGGGTGCCCAGCCACGCGGTGGATTTGGCGCCGTACCCGATAGACTGGAACAACCTGGCGCGATTTAAAGAGATGTGGCTTCGGTTTGATGCCATAGCGCGGGTACTGAGAGAACGTGGGGAAATAATGAGTAATTTTGTATGGGGCGGTGAGTTTAAACGCTTAAAAGACTGCCCCCATATTGAGATAAAGGAGGAGTAACCATGATAGAGTTAGTAACACAGGTAGTAACGTTTATAGCCGGGCTGGCTGATAAAGCCCCCTGGCTTATGTGGGCGCTGGTTGTAATAGGCGGCCTTTATGTGGTGCTTATGATATTGCAACCGGTAGTAGTGGCTATTGCTAAACTAACCAAGACGGATAAAGACGATACCTTTTTGGCCAAAATGTATGACGTGCTTACCGACTGGGGCCCGTGTTTTGCTCCAGCGGCTGCAGTGTTTGCCAAAAAGACCGGCTTTCAATTACCCCAGGCTGGGGCTGATAACACAAATACGCAAGCAACCCAACTCCCCAAACAGGAATAACACATGATATACGCGGTTATTTTTGCTGGGCTTGTGGCTTTGGCGGTGTTCGGGGCGGTACTATACCGCTCCGGCCGCAAAGCTGCAGAAAACGCCGTTTTTGATAAACAGGCAAAGGATAGTGAGCATGTGGATAAAATTATTCGTGCTAATGCTAGCCGTGAGCGCACTGAGCTGCTTGAACGGTTGCGCAAGTAGGGCTGTAACTTCGCCGGCGGCCGTATGCCGCATACAGTTTGACTTCCAGGACCAGGGTATTGAAAGCCTTAACTTGCAGAATTTACGCGCCTTAAACAGTTTCAAAGAGGCGTGCGAGTATTAATATTGGGAGGGGTACGATGTCTAAAGAAAAAATCTTGGCCAAGTTGGCAGTTTTGCGTGAAGAATTGAAAAACGTACATGGCACTAAGTGTGAAGTATACTCCCGGGTGGTAGGATATTTGCGCCCTGTGCAGGGTTGGAACAAAGGCAAAAAAGAGGAATACGCCATGCGGAAAAATTTTAAGTGTACATGCTGACAAAATGCTGACATCGTTATTGTTTTTAGCATTTTTATTTTTGCTATCGTTTAGGGGTTTTGTATAGGGAAAAAAGGAGGGTGGATATTTTGTATAGGGAAAAAAGTTTGTATAATAAAAATCCCATGCGGGGCAAATTTTCTATGGCCGGAGAAACCTTTTGGGGGTTTGTCCGGTTTTTTGTCGGGCAGGGATTAAAGGCCTAGAAGAAAAATAGGTCTTTTGGCCCTTGCGTCTAAAAAAGTTTTAATGGAAAATTGAGAGAGAAGGAACTTTCTGCTTTATAATTTCTTAACAAGGATTATATTTATGAAAAACCAACCTGTATCTTTATTAGAGTTGTCCCGCCGTTTCGTATCCCTAATTCTAGCAGTAGTGATGGTATTTAACCTAACCGGTGAGGCCGCCGCCCAGGCTGTTTCCTCTTCCAAACCAAAGCTCCCCATTTCTTCGATTGATTTAGAAAAACTATTACAAGCCAAAGCCTCCGTAGCACAAGACAATACTTTTGTTTATTCCACAGCCCCCCTTCAAGCAGCGATACAGCGTTTTAATCAAGAAAGAATTCAGAAAGATCCCGTATTAAAGAAATTAGAAGCCATTAAAAGTTTTTTCTTCCCGCTTTTTTCTCCTTCCCAGTCTAAAGAAGCCGCCTTTGATTCTTTTATTGAAAAAGACAGAGAGTCCATTAAAAAAGATTCTGAGGCCGTGCGCCAATCCATTAACGATCAGTACAACCAAGCCCTGGCCGCTTTTAATGAAAAAGTAGCCCTTTTAAAAACCAAGGAAATTGAAGGCAGCACCCCGGCCGACCCGGAAACGGCCGAACAGAAAAAAGAACGTTTGGACAAAATACAAAAACAATTTGATGAAATTTCCCAAAAATATACCCGCAAATTGATTACCTGGAAGCAGGAATCCCTGGCCCAGCTGGCGGCGGAAGAACGCTCCGCCCTGATGGGTGCCAAAGACCGCTTTGCCTATTTCCAAAAAAATGCGGATAAACTGCGCGACCAAGCGGTAATGGACAAAAAGAACGAACTGCTTGCCTTATATAAAAAAAACCCGCAAAAAGCGCTTTCTTATGTAATTACCATTACCCCGCGCCTGTTGTCTTACCGCACCCTCCAAGGGGAAAGCTTTTTTACGCAGGAAGAACAAGACCTGCTGATGGACCTTTTTATTAAAGACTTGCAAGCCAATGACGGCTGCTTAAACCCCAAATCCGCCTATTCCTGTGAGCGGGCCTTTTCTGCCTTGTCCGGCTTAGGTATGGTGGGCAAGGGCAGCTTTAAAGCCTCTATGGCGGTGAGCGAATTTGTGGAACGCCACTTAAATATTAACGGCGTGGCCGGCCCGGTGCTGTTGGCCGGGGCGTCTGCCTTGTTGTCCATGGGGCAGGCCAAATCGGTGGGTGGCATTTTACATTCCGCCATTAAAAAGGAACACAACACCGTTTTCCCGTTGTCTTTTTCCGAATTTCACGATTTTGCCAAGTATGAATTAGGCGGTAACCAGCGCTATTTGGGTGAAGTTTCCAAACTGGCCCAATTTAAAGGCGAGGGGAACACCTATTCCAACGGTTGGGAAGAACTGGCCCTTATGTTGGCGGCTGAAGGCAGCAAAGAAAGCCTGCAAGTGCTGCACGATTACGGCGTGGGCCGCTGCACGGTAACCCAGCGTGGCCAAGAATTTTTTATTAATTGTGAAACCATCCTGCCTTTCTTGGTCGGGGCCTTGTTTAGCGGTAAAAGCGGGGCGGAAAGATACACTCCCTCCAACATTATTACCCGTGCCGGGCAGTATTTTAGCAATGCGGGTGCCGGCAAAGGGGTTATTACCGTTACTAAGGAAGAAGCCCAAAAAGGCGCCGCCTCTGCCGCACGCAGCCGCCATGCTTTGGCCGCTTTAAGCCAAAACACGGGCTTGCCGGCGGCGGCTATCTTCTCTCGCTATTTGTTCTTAAATACGATGGGTGACTTAACGCCCGATGAAGAAATGGCCTTGGATAATAAACTTTCCACCGCGTTTGCCGCTGCCGTAAAAGGCAAACAGGTAAAAGAAGGCTACGGCATTAAACCCTATAAACAGGGCGATAATATTTATGTATTAAAACGCAGCTCCTATGACCGCAACAAATGGTGGGGCATGGGCGCGGCCGCGTGCGATGTGGCCATGCTGGTATGGTTTGGCGCGGATGTGGTGCGCAACCTGCCCAAAGCCGCCCGCTGGATGAAACTTTTAGGCAATGGTGCGTTGGCCCCGGTTGGAAAATTGGCGGGGCGCACCCGTGTGCTGGCCAGCTTTAAGAATATAGGAGACTCGGCCCCCTTAATGGCGGAACTTTCCAAACTGCGCCCGAACTGGACGCGCAATTTAAACGCCAAGATTGCCTCGCGCCTGGAAGGTGTGGTGCAGTCTCAGGCGCCGATGTTTGCCTCGGCCGAGTTTGGTTCCAATATGTTCCGCACGAACACGTCGGTCTCTTCGGCCTTGTCCACAGCCCGGTTTGAAGCCGGCAAAGTGGTACTGGATGAAAAACTGGTGGCCACTTCTCGCGTGGCGGCCCAGGCGCAAAAACGGTTGGATTTGGCGGCTTCCCGCGTAAATGAACAGTTTATGAAGGAGGCTTTCTCCTTAAAAACCCGTGTGTTTGGGCAGAACTCTTTGTATCGCAATTTGTGGCTGAAAGAACTTTACGCGGCTGTACCGGCCGGCGGAAACGCTTTTGCCCTCACGCCCAATCAGCGCGCGATGTTTGAATTTGCCGGCTTTATCCGCGGCAATAAAGCGTTTACCGTTCCGCAGGAAATTAGCAAAACGGTAAGCTTAATGCCTCACGGCAAAATAAGCACGTCTGCCGTTTTGCATAATTTAAAAACGGCGGGCGTAAGCGCGGGCTTTGCCAAAGAAACCAGCCAAATTTTGGAAAAAGCCGTGGATTTGGCGGACCAGTCCTACATGTACCGGGACCGCAACCTGCGCCGCTTTTTAAGCTTTGTTCCCTTTGGCAATGATGCCTACCACTCTTTGCGTGGCAATGCCGTATACCGCCAAATTTTGGGTAAAAAAGTAGGGGTATTAATTGATGAAAGCACTTTCTTAAACCCGGCTGACAAATTAAAACTTACCGAAACTTTAGCTTGGAATTTACGCCGGGACTATTCTATTAAAGCCCCCAAAGCGGCCCGCAGCCTGCAAACGCCCATTGCGCGTAAACCGTCTGTGGAATACGAAGCCCGCGCCGCCTTTGTGCGCGACGGTTCTTCCACCCAGGCCTTGCCGTTAACCCTGCGCATGGACCCGCGCTTAAACGGCGTGTCGGACCGGTTCTACCAGCATGTGGATTTTATCAAGGAAAAAACGGGCGAATATACCCTTTCCATGATTAACGCGGCCGACAAGCCCTTTAAGCTGGAAAACTTTAAAATTATTGCCCGCCCTGGGGAATTGCCCAAGTTGGCCTCCGCGGTGGAGGGGGCTTCCCAGCCGTTAATGGTTACGATGTCTCCTTATGCCAAGCAAGGCTTGCTTACGCGCGGCTGGAACAACACGCTGAATTGGCTGGAAAAATCTTCCTGGTATCCGCAAAGCTGGCGCCGCGGCGCGGAAGAAAAAGCCCGTGCCATGATGCTGAAAGACAACCGCCTGCTGGCCTCCCGCGTGATGCTCACGGGCGATAAGGAAGAACGCTTCTCCTCTTTATTACAAGTCTACCGCCGCTTGGATAACGGCTCCTTGCAAGCCGTACCCATGATGGTAAAGGCCGACAAATTCTTTAATATGGGCGGCTTAGGGGTGGATAAGCTGGTAGTTGGCAAAAACGGTTTCTCTTTCTTAGACAAAGCCAACAAAACCGTAAACATTAAAAATCCGTTCTTCTTTGGTATCCCCAAAGGGGAAGCCGGGAACTTGGTGAATGCTCTTCGCACCAGCAAAGTAACGGAACCGCTTTCCTTAGTGGTAGACGCCAAAAAAACCGGTTTATGGCGCATGTATGTGGCCACCGGGCTTAGCTTAAGCTCTGCCTCCACCGGGTTGTTGGCCTCTTTGGAAGAATACTACCCCAGCAACAAACCTTACGGTGCCAGTGAAACCGATAAAATTTGGATTACGCTGGGCCTGCCGTTTATTCCTTCGTTACTGGCCCCTGTATTTACCCCGTTTGTAAAACGCTGGGGTGCCTTGGGCATTACCAAAGCGGCGTTGGGTATTTCTTCCGCGGGGTTGGCGTTCCCGTTAATGGGCGGTTTCTTGTGGAATACGCCGCAGAATAAAGATTCCAACGTGCGCCCAGAAGGCTTGCCCAGCTATTATTGGCTGTATATTTCTGCGGGTGCCATCGGTTTATCTTCCGCCTTGTTGCGTGCCAGCTTAAACACGCTGATTGGTAAAGCCAGCGGCAGCACGGGTTTGGTAAAGAGTATGTTGGCCAAGAACATTGGTTCTGCGGCGCTGCTCGTTCCGCCCTTGGTGTTTGGCGGCTTATATTCCGAAAATGGCGACGGCTTTGCCTCCAAACCGCCCACATTTGCCTCTTCCTTCCCGGTGTTGGAAGCGGGCTCCCTGGCGGCTTTGGGTATTATGCATTTTTCCAGCATTAACCGCACCATCGGGCGCGAAAAAGGCTTTAAATTTGCCAAAGGCCAAGTGTGGAAGACCTTGAAAGATGAATCTTTAAGCGCCTATAAACTGGTGGCTCACCCTGCCATGTTCCCCATGATGGCCGGTGCGTTTATGCTTACCGGTTTTGAATCCGCCGCTTACAACAAAGCTACCAACCAAATGTTAAAACCGGCGGCGCAGCAGTGGGCCTCGGCCGATATGTTTAACATTTCCGCCGGCAATTTAAACCAAAGCCACCAAAAGAAAAACTTAACCGCAACCTTTACGGGTGGTGCGTTGTTGGTGGCGCCGTTTATCGCGCGCTGGAAAGCCGGGCCGATTTTAAATCTGTTCGGAACGGATGAAAAAGTGCGCTATACCAAAATGCTGCAATACTCCTTATTGTCCTCTGCGGCGGGCGGCGGGTTGTTGCTGTCCGTTGATGAAAACCAGACTGGCGATATGGACGCGTGGAACTGGAGCAAACTGATTGCGGGCGGCACCCTGCTTGGTTTGGGTACGGCTAACGTGTTCCAATCTTTGCAGAACTTAGCCACCGCGCGGTATATGGGTTCGGACGAAGTTGTAAACGCCGTAAAAGCCGCGAAAGACTTAAAAGAACAAAAACGCATTAAAGACGTGTATAAAGCTTCTTCCCGCACGGTGTTTTCCGCCGCGAACGTGGGTATGGCGTTGCCCCCGGTGTTTGTCAGCACTACGATGGACTATATGAAGAGCGACAAACACGAAAATGGCCCCATGATTTTGAACGACCAGGTACCGGCTTATTCGTTGGGTATGTCATATGCTTTCTTGGGTGCCGGGGCGGCCATCTCTTTAGGCTCGCTGGGTGTGCTGAAAAAAGGCAGCGCCGCCAGCTGGCTGAAAGGCGCTGCTTGGCCCGTGGGTGCCAAAGTGTTGTATAACGCTTGGCAAAAACCGCAGTTGGAACCGGTCAAACTGCAGTTGCCTAATTTAGGGGTAGGCGTATATGCTAAACCGCTGCCCTTAATGCCTGCTATGCCTAAGGCGGTGCAGGTGGAAGGCAAATAAAAAGTATTTATTCTTAAACGCCCCGCGGATTTTTCCGCGGGGCGTTTTTTATGTCTTTCCCCGGGGAATAAATGGCGGGTTATGGTTTGGGGTTGTTGCTTGTTTTTACTTTTTTGTCGGGCCGGCGCGCCTTAAAAAGGGGGGATAAGAAGCTTTCCAGGGGAAGCGGACCCTTTTTGCCCCGAATAAATAAATGCTGTTTGGCGGGGCGGTTTTGGGCGCGCCGATGCTGCCGGAGAAAAGGAGAAAAACAGCCTTGCAATTTAGGGTTGTTTATTAAAAACAAAAACCGCGCTTTGGCAGGTGCCGGGCGCGGTTTTAAAGAGGCTTTATAGCGGTTATTTGTGTTTTAAAGAAACAGGCTCCGGGTGGATGGTTACAAAGGTTTCCGGCCCAAAGCGTTTTAGCAGTTGCTCTTCCATTTGTTCGGTAATGGAGTGGGCGGCCAGCAGGGTTAAGTCATCGGCCAGGTATGCGTGCATTTCAATGGCGCAGCGGCTGCCTATTTTGCGGGTTTTAATATCATGCGCGCCTTGTACACCGGGGATATTTTTGCACAAAAGGGCAATTTCTTCTTCGGCCTGTTCACCCAGGCTTTGTTCTAAAAGCTCGCTGATGGAGTCTTTAAAAATCTGCCAGGCGGCCTGAAAGATAAAAAAGCTTACCACAATGGCGGCCAGGGGGTCCAGCACGGTCCATTTATTGCCTAAAAAATATGCGCCCGATATACCCAGCAAGGTGCCGATGGAGGACATAGCGTCCGAACGGTGATGCCAGGCATTGGCTTCCAGCAGGCGGCTGTCGGTCAGTTTGGCGGCGCGCAGGGTATAGCGGTAAAGCCATTCTTTTACCACAATGGAAATCCCGGCCATAATAAGCGCAATGGCGTGCGGGCGGGCAATGGGCATGCCTTCGGTTAAGTGGATGACGGATAAAACCCCGCTGTACAAAATTTTGGCGCCCACGGCGGCCAAAGCCAGGGCTATAAGCAGGGTGGCTAAAGTTTCAAAACGGCCGTGGCCGTAGGCGTGGTCCTTATCGGCGGGGCGGCCGGAAAGGCGTACACTGGCTAGCACAACAATGTCTGTTAGCGAGTCGGACAGTGAATGCACCGCATCGGCCACCATGGCGGAACTGCGGCCCATCACACCGGCTAAAAATTTTAATGCGCACAGTACGCTATTAATCACTAAACCTTGGATGGTTACTGCGTTGGCTTGTTCAATACGTTGGGAAGAATGTGTCATATCTTATACATTTTATCATTTTGGAAAAAGGCCGTTTGCCTTACAAGGGGCTTCTAATTTTGCTATAAAATATAAATATGAAATCCATTAAAGCAGAAGGGCGCGCCAAGTGCCCGAACCATTGTGAAGAATTTGATATAGAATATTGGTCTTTGGTCCGTGCGGACCAAGACCCCGATTTAAAAACCGCCGCTTTGGGCGGGGAGTTAAATTTAGTTTGCTGTCCGGAATGTAAAACATTTTTTCACCACGAGGGGGATTTGATTTATTTGGACGCCCCCAACGAACTGATGATATTTGTTTTCTCCCACGCCGATAAAGACAAAGAGGCCGCCCTGGTAGCCAAAATGAAGCAGGACTATCAAACCATTAAACAGGTTTTATCCAAAACCCTGCATTTGGACTATGCCCCCTTGTATGTGTTTGGGCTGGACGGCTTAAAAGAAGTTTTAGAGAAGGAAGAAAAAACACTTTTTGAGTCTGAAGTTGTAGCTGCTTCGGCCGCGGCCGCCGGTTGCAGCATTGTGCGCTTAAAACCCAGTTACGCGCGTGAAAAGCTGTTTCCGCTATACGTTCCCGCCCCCATTGGGGAAGGTGCCAACGGCTATGCTTTGGCCGCCCATAAAGTAATCAAGCAAGGGGTGCAAAGTTTGCGTTTGCAAAACTTTTTGGACCAAATGAGCCAGGAGGGGGCCACTCTACCCGTTTTAGCATGAGCAAACCCACGGTGTCCGTTCCCAATAAACACAAAGAAATACTGCTTGCCATTGGTGCCTATGCCCAAAAGCTGGGCACCCGGGCCTGGCTGGTGGGCGGCGCCGTGCGGGATTTTTATTTAAAAAAAGAAACGCTGGATATAGACATTACTTTTGAAGGCAATGTGGAGCCGCTGGCCAATTTGTGCCTGCGCAATTGGGGAGGCACCAAACGGAAATTTACCCAGTTTGGCACGTACCGGGTGGAGCTGGAAAACGGCTTAAAGCTGGATTTAGTGCGCGCCCGTAAAGAAAGCTACCCGCATCCCGCGGCCCTGCCGGTGGTGGAACCTTCGGTTATTAAAGACGATTTGTTCCGCCGGGATTTTACCGTTAACGCCTGGGCCATTAGTTTGTGGCCGCAGGATTTTGCCGCCTCTTTTGACCCCTTTGGCGCACAGCGCGATATAGACGGCGGCTGGGTGCGTATCTTGCACGATAAAAGCTTTTTGGATGACCCCACCCGCCTTTTCCGTGCGCTTCGTTTTGCGGGGCGTTTTGGCTGGAAGTTAGCCCCGGAAACGGAAGCTTTGTTTAAAGAAGCCGTTGCCCAGCAATATCCGCTTTTGCTCACGCGCGAGCGCGTAAGCCGGGAATTTATTAAAATTTTGGAAGAAAAAAATCCTCAGCCTGTATTCGTTTTGCTTTCTCAATATGGTTTGTTGGATTTTGTATACCCTTCCTTGCAGTGGGTGCCCGTGATGAGCAAAGCCCACACCATGCCCCAGCGCCTGGCGTTACTTGTGTGTTCGTTGGAAGGTAGCGGGCAGGAGTTTTTAAAATCGCTGCGTTTGCCCAAAGAATTAACCCAGGAAATACAGGTTATTTTGGACGTGTATGAAATGCGCCGCTCCCCTTTAACGGTGTTGACGGATTTTCAAAAAACGGTTTTAAAGTGGCTTTTTCCGCAGTTGCCGCCGCAGGCGCTGGAGCCTTGCGTAATTAGAGGCAATGATTTAAAAAACCAAGGTTTTACGGGTAGCCGCATTTCCGCAGCGCTGGAATATTGCTGCAAACTGCAGTGGGAGGGGAAAATCCACACCGCGCAAGACGCCCTGGCCCGTGCGGAAAGCCTGCCCAAAAAATAATTTTTACCTCATCAAAAAAGCCATAAACCCAAAACGGTTTATGGCTTTTTTATTGGTTTAAAATGCTTCACCCGGGCTGGGCGGAAAAATTGCGGGATAGAAACCGTGCCAATGTTTCGCGCTCAATGGAAGAAGAACGGGGCATATATCCTACCGAGAACGTAATTTTGTTACCGCTGTGTACACGCAGGGTTTGCAGGTTGTCATACACTTCCAGGCTGCGGCGTACATCGTCGCTCGGGCGTACGGATAATAAACGTTTGGTGTTTCCTTCCTGGCACCAAAGCGCATATACCCCGGGTTGGTTTAGCGATTGGCTGTAATGAGTGATAGCTGTTAAAAGGCGGTTGATATCAGTTAATGTTTTAAGCGGCATATACTGCTGGCCCCCCTTATGACAACGGATATTTAGTAAATATAGTTAGTTTTTGCTAGTAAGTCAAGTGTTTTTTGCATAGTTTTTTAAAACCGCGCTTTTTAAGCCGGCTTAAAAGGCTTTTTTTGCCAAAACAACCGTGCAAGAGGGGGTATAAATTAGTAGAATTACCATATATGGAAATCATTGTATATATACCCATTTTATTCTTTTCCATTGTACTGCACGAATTCGCCCACGGCCTGGCCGCTTACCGCATGGGGGACGATACCGCCTACTTAAGCGGGCGTTTAACTTTAAACCCCATCGCGCATGTGGACCTAATAGGCACGTTGGCGGTGCCGCTGTTTTGTTATATTTTTGGTATGCCGCTTTTTGGCTGGGCCAAGCCCGTGCCGGTAAATCCGCTTCGGTTAAACTCCCCCAAAAGGGACATGGGCAAAGTGGCCGCCGCCGGCCCCGGGGTTAATTTGCTGCTGGCGTTGGTGCTGGTGCTGGTAATGAAAATTTTAATACTGGCCCCTTTGCCGCGCGCAGGGGTGGAGCAAGCCTTTGTATTTTTGCAGTACGGGGTGCTGATTAACGTGCTGCTGGCCGTGTTTAATTTAATGCCTATCCCGCCGCTTGACGGGGGAAACATTGTTACTTCTTTGTTGCCGGTGGGGGCATCGGTTCGTTACCAACATTTTTTTGGCCGGTACGGTATGTATATTGTGCTGGCTTTGATACTGACGGGAGGGGTAAAATATTTTTTACTTCCGCCCACGTATTTTATTTTGAATTTATTAAATAAGTTCTTACTTCTGTAGAGGTATTTTGTATTATGACAAGCAATAAAATCGTCGTTTCCGGTATGCGGCCCACGGGCCGGCTCCATTTAGGCAATTATCACGGAGCGTTAAAAAACTGGGTGGCTTTGCAGAAAGATTACCGCTGCCTCTTTTTTGTGGCGGATTTGCACGCCCTTACTACCGCGTATGACCATACCCAAAATTTAGCCCACAACGGCGAGGAAATGCTTATAGACTGGCTGACGGCCGGGTTAGACCCCAAACAAGCCACCATTTTTATCCAGTCCGACGTGCCCGAAGTGAGCGAACTAAACACCCTGTTGGGTATGCTTACCCCCTTGGGCTGGCTGCTTAGAAACCCCACCTATAAAGACCAGGTGCAGGAACTCCTGGCCCGTAAATACGCCGGCCAGCTGGCCGGGGACGAAAACACCCCGCTGGCAGAACGCGTAAAAGGGCTTAGTGATGAAGATATTTCTTCTTTTGGTTTTTTGGGTTACCCGGTTTTAATGGCGGTGGATATTTTAATACACCGCGCGCAGTTTGTGCCGGTGGGGCAGGATCAAACCGCCCACCTGGAAATTGCGCGTGACATTGCCCGCCGCTTTAAAGACATTTACGGGGTAGACGTATTTGTGGAGCCCAAGCCGTTGTTTACGTCCGTGGCCAAGGTGCCGGGGCTGGACGGGCATAAAATGTCCAAATCTTACAACAATACCATTGAACTGGGCGAAAATGTGGACAGCGTACGCAAGAAAGTAATGTCCATGTATACGGACCCGAACAAGAAAAAAGCCAACGACCCCGCCAACCCGGAAGGTTGCGTGGTGTATGCTTTCCATAAAATTTATAACCCCAACCACCAAACCCGCTGTGCGGAGTGCAAGGCGGGGGCTTTGGGCTGTGTGGCGTGCAAGAAAGAACTGTTTGCGTTAATGGAGCCGGAAATATCGGCCTTTAACGAACGGCGCAAAATTTTTGAGGCCGATAAAGGCCAGCTTGCCCAAATTGTGGCGCAGGGCAAAGAGGCGGCGCGCGCTTCCGCCGCGCCGGTACTGTTGGAAGCTAAAAAAGCCATGCGGATTATAAAATGATAAACACAGCTCCTATCAACGTACACATTAACGTCTTTGAAGGCCCGATGGACCTTCTGCTTCACCTTATCAAAAAAGACAACCTGGATGTGTGCGATGTAAACATTGCGGAAATAACCAAACAGTATTTGGATTATTTAAACGTAATGAAGGAGCTGAATTTGGAAGTGGCGGGCGAGTTTTTGGTCATGGCCAGCACGCTGATGCAAATAAAGGCCAAAACGCTTTTGCCCAGCCAAGCCCCCACTACGGAGGACGAAGGCCCCAACCCGGCCAAAGAGTTAATTGCCAAACTGGTGGAGTATCAAAAATACAAAGAAGCCAGCAAATTTTTGGAACAAAAACACGAGGCTTTAAAAGACCAGTTTTACCGTGCCGCCCCTATTTTTGACGACGGCGAAAAAGTCATCAATTTGCAAATGTTTGATTTGCTGGCCGCCGTAAAACGCGCTTTTGACCGTTTGGACGAACGCAAACGGGTGGAAATGCTTAAGATCGAGGAGTTCCCGATTGAAAGCAAGATGGAAAAAGTAATTTCTTTGCTTTCCCGGCGGGAGTGGATTTTGCTGGACGATATTTTTGTGGGTGAAACCAAAAAACGGGGTATTATCACCTGTTTTATGGCCGTGCTGGAGCTGATGAAAATTAAAAAACTGCTGGCCCGGCAGGACGAGCGCGGCGGCGATATACGCATTTATTTAAACCCGGAAAACAAAGATAAAGATTTCAAAACCCTTATGCATGGGGAGGCCGCTTAATTATGGAAACGCAAGAAAGCCAAAACCAAACGCAGCTGGTGGAAACAACCGAAGACGTAAAAAAGATTATAGAAACCCTTTTGTTTATTACGGACAGGCCGGTTAAGCCTTCGCGCTTGGCCGACGTGGTGGAAACCGTCAACGCCGCCCAGGTGTTGGATATTATACAGGAACTCACCCAGGAATATGCCCAACAGGGCCGCGCCGTACAAATTGTGGAAGTAGCCGGCGGATATCAAATGGCCACCAAGCCGGAATACGGCCGCTGGGTGCGTAAATTATATAACGAAAAGATGACCACCAAACTTTCCAACGCGGCGTTGGAAACCTTGGCCATTATTGCCTATAAACAGCCCATCACCCGGGCGGAAATGGAAGCCATCCGCGGGGTGGACGTGGCCGGCCCCTTGGAACGCCTGCTGGAGCGCGGTTTGGTGCGCGTGGTGGGTAAAAAAGACACCATCGGCCGCCCGATGGTGTATGGAACGACGGACGAATTTTTAAGAATGTTTGGTTTAAACAAAGTGTCCGAACTGCCGGACCTGCAAGTTTTTGCGGCCAAGTCTTTGCATGAAAAACAGGCGGACTTGCCTTTTGATGAAGAGCTGCCCCCGGTAGGGGAGCCGGCCATCATCCCGCTGGAAGAATTAGAAGGGGCCGAAAAACTGGAAGCGTTGGATGGCGGGGCGGACCCGTTCTTTACCCGCACTTCTTACAATAAAACGGCTTTAAACCAGGCGGGCCTGCCGGGTATGGAAGTGGAACCCGCCGCGCAGCCGCCGCAAGAGGCGCCCGCGCAAGACAAACCCGCTGCCGAGGAAACGGATGCCGCTTCCCCGGTGCAGGAAACTGTAAGCGAAAAGGAATTAGAAGCCCAGCTTACGCAACAAGCTTTAGAAATTGAAACCCAACCGGAAGAACACGCGCCCGCCGCCGGCGGCGCAGAGGAGGATAAGTAACCATGAATATCGTTATGGCCGCCAGCGAGGCGTTCCCGTTTTGTAAAACAGGCGGATTGGCAGACGTGGTGGGCGCACTCAGCCAGCAGCTGGGCATGCGCAGAGGAAATAAGGTTATTTTATTTCTGCCGCATTACCGCAACATTACGCGGGTATCTTCCTTAAAAGTGGTACCCGGGGTGTATTTAATACCCATTGGGGGGCGGATTGAACAGGTAACGCTGTCTTACATTAACTGGGGGTCGGTGATTGTATTTTTTATCGGCAACCGCAAATATTTTGACCGCCCGGAACTTTACCGCACCAAAAACGGGGAATACCCCGACAATGACGAACGTTTTATTTTATTCTGCCGCGCCGTTCTGGAAGGGTGCAAATTTGTGGGCTTCCGGCCGGACATTATCCACTGCCACGACTGGCAAACCGGCCTTATCCCGGCTTATTTAAAAACCGTGTATAAGCTGGATGCTTTTTATACCCGCACGCGCAGTTTGTTTACCATTCACAACATTGCCTATCAGGGGCATTATCCTTATTCTTCGTATGAAAAAGCCGGCTTCCACCCGGTGGATTATACGCCGGACAAATTTGAATATTACGGCGGCATGAGTTTCTTAAAAAGCGGCCTGGTATTTGCCGATAACATCAATACCGTAAGCCCCACCTATGCCAAGGAAGTTCAAAACGATCCTTCCAAAGGCTTTGGGCTGGAAGGCGTTTTGCGCTACCGCAGCAAAAACTTTTGCGGTATTGTAAACGGCATTGATACCGAAATTTGGGACCCGGAGACCGACCCCATCCTGCCCGTGGGGTATGACAGTTTTGACTTCCCCCGCGGAAAAACCGCCTGCAAAATGCTTTTATTGCAGGAATGCGGTTTGGAGCAGAACCCGGATAAACCGGTGGTGGGGATTGTGTCCCGCCTGGACTATCAAAAAGGATTGGATACGGTGGTAAACGTTATTGAGCGCTATAAAGGGCGTGTATTGTTTACCGTACTGGGCGCGGGGGACCCGCGCTTGGAAAAAGCCTACCAGGCCTTGGCCCGCAGCAACCCCACCAGCGTGGCGTACCGCGGCAAGCTGGATGAAGAACTGGCCCACAAAATTTATGCGGGTGCGGATTTGTTTTTAATGCCTTCCCGCTTTGAGCCTTGCGGGCTGAGCCAAATGATTGCCATGAAATACGGCACCCTGCCCATGGTTACCCATGTGGGCGGTCTGGCCGATACGGTAACGGGGTATCCCGCTTCCAACGCAACGGGTTTCTTTATTGATAACCTGAGCGAAAACGGCATCATTGCCACCTTGGAAACGGCGCTTAAAGTATATGCCGAAAAACCCAAATGGGCCAAACTTATTAAAAATGCGATGACGGCGGACAACTCTTGGGATAAATCCGCCCAGGAATATATTGATTTGTATAAAAGAACGGTAAATTAGGAGAGTGTCTTTTATGAAAAAATGGCTGTTAGTAGTTTTTGTATGTTTTTTTGCTTTTGGCGCACAAGCCAAAACGGCTAAAAATTTAATTTGGGTGATTGGGGACGGTATGGGCCCTTCCGCCATGGGGTTTTTTATGGAGGCGGTACGCAACGGGCATAACCCTTCTTACCCGGACAAAAAATCTTATTTGGAAAAATTCATTAACGCTTCCGACGTGGGCCTCTATTTTAACAACACCCACGCCAGCATTGTTACGGATTCGGCCGGCTCCGCCACGCAAATGGCCACGGGGCAGTTTTCCCTGCCGGATTATATCGGGCAGGATTATTCCGGCCTGGACGTAAAAAACATTATGGAAGAAGCCAAAGCGCGCGGGTTGTCCGTCGGTATTATTTCCGACGCGTACGTAACGGACGCCACCCCGGCGGGCTTTGTGGCCCACGCCCGCAGCCGCGGCCAAAAGTATGACATTGCCCGCCAGATGATTGCTTCCGGCACGGACGTTATTTTGGGCGGCGGCCTTAAATATTTTTCCAAGGGTGAAAACAAAAAGCTGTTAAAAGAAGCCAAAAAACAAGGCTACACAATTGTAAAAAATAAAAAACAGCTGGCTAATGCCAAGGGCAAAAAACTGCTGGGGCTGTTTGCCGAGGAAGCCATGCCCTTTTATATTGAAAAAGATTTGAACCCTTCCGTGCCTACCTTAAAGGACATGACCGAAGCCGCCCTGCGTGTGCTTTCCCAGAACGAAAAGGGCTTTGTGCTGATGGTGGAAGCCGGAAAAATCGACTGGGCTTTGCACGAAAATGACGGCGGTGCTTCTTATTACGAAATGCTCACGCTGGACGAAACCCTGCCCGTTTTAACCGCCTTTGCCGACCAGAACGAAGACACCCTTATCTATTTAAACGCCGATCACGAAACCGGCGCCCCGGCTTTTGCTTACCGCCATTTGGATGAGGACCAGGTAAAACACAAAAACGCCCAGGGGGAAATGCTCTACGGCGGCGATACGGACTATATTGACTACAAAGAATTTGATAACTTAACCAAACAGTCCCGCGTGTTGTTTTACGTAAACGAAGACTTTAAAAAGCTTCCCAAAGAAAAACAAACCCCGGCCGCCATGCAGGCCATGATGGATAAAGCGTTGGGATATCATATTGATTTATCCGGCTTGGAAAACCCCACCGATTATGAAGCCGTTAAAAAACACATTAACCAGGTAAAAGGCCTTAGCTGGAATACGGGGTCTCATACGTCGGGCATGTTAATTGGCGTGGCGTATGGCGGGTATGACGGGTTTACAGGTGTGTATCACAACACGCAGTTAAAAGGCAAAATGATGCAGGCCCTGGGGTGGAATGAAACCCTGCCCGAAGACGACGAGGATTAATTTATGGACGATTTTTTGGAGCCGCAAAGACGTAAGTCCAAACACATTTTCCGCCTGTACCGGCGCGTATTTACGCTTACGTTTTCGGTGGCGGTGTTGTTGCAGGTGGTCAGCTTTACGCAAG
>CALUXL010000113.1 GCA_944324735.1 uncultured Elusimicrobiales bacterium | reverse complement strand
TTTGGTAAAGATGGTGCGCGTCACTTCCGATGGGTCCACCTTGCGCGTGGGTTTTGAACGCCCGGTGGTTATCCGTGGGCGCAGAGATTTACAGGTACGCCTGACCGGGCCGGAATTAAGCAAAATTGTCGTTTCTGACCGGGGCGAAGTGGACGTGCGCCGCGGCCTGGCCACCAAAGATTTGGAAATTGAAGCTTCCGACTATGCCGAAGTAAACCTCAGCCGCGTGGAAGCGGAAAACATTGTGGTAAATGCTTCCGGCCGTGCGGACGTATCCTTAAGCCGCATTGTAAAAGTGGATAATTTAACGGCTCGCTCCAGCGGACACGCGGAAATGGAATTTAGCGGTACCGCCGGCAATGTAGAACTGGTAAACCGCAGCCGCGAAGATATCGACGCGGGCGATTTGCGTGCCGAAGTGGTAAACGCTTCCGCCCATGGCTGGGGAGACATTAGCTGCCGCGCTTCTAAGGAATTAAACGCTGCCGCCCACAGCTGGGGTAAGGTGGAGTATGAAGGCTTCCCGGAAGAATTGCACAAATCCGGCAAAACCAGCCGCATCGTGCGCGAAGACTAATATTACTTATAAAACCCTAAAAAACCCCCGTTTACACGGGGGTTTTTTATTGTAGCAAAGGTACGGCGGCCGCAAGTATTATTTATTTTCTGGCTCTTTTTGTAACATTTGCGCGGCGGTTAGGCGGTGCCAGGTAAGGCCGCGTTTAATAATTTTAGCCGGGTTGCCGCCTAGGGCAGTGTGGCCCTCTGTAAAAGCTTTGGTTACTACTGCCCGTGCCCCAATAATGCTGTAGGAAGGAATTTGGGCGTTTTTGGTAATAAAAGCGCCACGGCCGCACCATACATAATCACCAATAGTCAGTTCGTGAAAGTCCAAATTGGCGTAGCGCCCGGTGGTAATATCCTGCACGGCGTGCCCGTCCCCGGTCATAATGTGGATTTCGTCTGAAAACATACAGTCTTTTCCAATACGTAAGCCGGAGTTTTCAAATATCCAAATTTTGGCTCCTTCAAAGGTGGTTCCTTCATCAATAAATAAATTTTGGTTTTGGCCGCATCCTAAATTAATTTGTACATTTTTTAGTTTTGTATGGGGGCCTAGGTAGATTTTGGCGTTATCGGTATCTATCTTTATATAAGCGTTTTCCATATTCCAGGGGTAGGCAATTTCCACCTCGGCATTATGGGCATTCATTAACAACTCTAACCCGGGGATAATATGCCGCATGGGTTCTTTTTTACCGTTTTTTATAATCCATACCCGGTTGCCGCGTGCGGTGGCGTTACTACAATGAAATGCGCGCCAGGCACGGCGTTTGGCGCGGTTCAAAATAAAGTTAGAGAAAAATTTAAGAAGAAACCTTTTCATACTTATTATGATAGTAAAAAAAGAAGGCCCTGTAATGTGTGCCGTGGAAAGCAACAAAGAGGCTAAAGGATAAATGCTACAATAAAATATCTTTTACTTTAAACACAAAA
Source organism: uncultured Elusimicrobiales bacterium (assembly GCA_944324735.1). Lineage (GTDB taxonomy): Bacteria > Elusimicrobiota > Elusimicrobia > Elusimicrobiales > Elusimicrobiaceae > Avelusimicrobium. The sequence continues at coordinate 16,450 of CALUXL010000113.1, read as the reverse complement.
CGGTTACGTTTGGTACAGACGGACGGGAGGATAGGTTATGCTGGAATTCTTTTGTGTTATTTTGGCAATATGGGTGGCGGTCTTATCCATTTTGGTATTTATTCATTTAGACAGTGCCAGTTCCCGCTTTTTTAAATTAGAAAAGAAACAAAAAGAATTGGACGAATTATTAAGTCTTTACAAAAAAGAGGGGCTTGCTTCTTCCAGCGTACAAGAAAGGGGAGCCCCTATTGCTTCTAAGGAAAGCTCTTCCCAAGAGGGGGCAGATTCCTCTTTAATGGGGGCCCAAGCAGTGCCTACATCCAGTGCTTTGCAAAAAGAGCCCCCGGCTAAGGAGTTTCCCTCTTCTGCTTCGGCCGTGTTGCCCGCCTGCATAACCCCGCCTGCTCAGCCGCAGCAGGCGACTCCCCAAAACCCGCAAGAAAAGCCTCTTTCCAGCTCCTCTTTAACGGGGCGCCGTTTATTTGATTGGGAAAATTTTACCGTTGTAAAACTGCTTTCTTGGGTAGGTGGGTTCACCCTCTTTTTGGGGGTGGCGTTTTGGATCAAATACTCCATTGAAAATGATTTAATCAGCCCCGGCCTTCGGGTAATGTTAAGTGCCGGGTTGGGTCTTATATTGCTGGGCGTGGGCGTTTTTATTAAAAAAGCCAATCTAAAAACCACGGCCGATACATTAAGCGGGGTGGGGCTGACGGTATTGTACGCTTCTGTATACAGTGCGTATGGGTTTTATCATTTGTTGGAGGCTCCGGCCGCTTTTGCTTTGATGGCGGTGGTGGCTGTATTGTCTTTTGTGGTGGCTGTTTGGAAGAAGGCCAAATATATAGGTTTTTTGGCAGAGATAATCAGCTTTGTTACCCCCTTTCTTCTTTCCGTGGGGGAAGATTATGCGTTGTTTTTCTTTAGTTATGTAGCTTTTATTAATATTGCGGCTGCGGCCAGTGCCCTTATGCGCAAGTGGGACGGATTATTAATCGGCTCTCTTGTATTTACGTTTTTATGCCAGGCGGTTATAGCGGTTACCGGCGGCTTGCAGGAAGGCTGTGTGACGTTTTGTCTGTTTAGCATGCTCTATAGCGGCGGGGCCGTTTTTGCTTTATGGAAATACGGTTTAAGTTTGCAGAATTACACATGTAATATATTGGGGTATTTTATTACTGCAAATTTATTGTTTGTTTGGGCGGGGGTGGGCGTAAACGGAGCCTATGCCGTGCGCTGTTTGTATTTTCTGGCGTTAGGGTTATGGCTTAATTTTTGGTTAGTATATTTAACCTGCCGGAACCCCAAAATGCACACTTTGGGCTGGCGGCTTGGTAAAGGTTTTGTATTTTTTGCCTTATTAATATGGGCGGCACGGGCACAAAGTACGCTTAGCGCGGGGCTTATGTTGCTTACTTTTGTGGCGTTTGCCGCCATTAACGGCGGGGCTGATTTGTTTTTATATAAACGCCGGGAACGCCGGATTAGTTTATGGGGGGTATTGTTCCCCATGTCTTTAATGTTGCCGCTATTGTTGCATGTTCCTGCAGAGGGAGTAGGCGCGTTTGCGCTGGGCACGGCGCTGCTGTGCATTCTGCTGGGGTTAGGGGCGGTGTTGGCGGCTCTGTCGGGCCGGGTAGCGGTAGCAGGGGCCGCGGCTGGGCTTTTTTTGCTTGCGTTATTTAAACAGCAAGCTGCTTTTGAAGCAGGTTATTTATGGGCTTTATGGATGGGGGTACTGCCGGTATTCTTGCTGTTGGGAGTTATGCGGTGGGTGGTGCCCTCTCGCTTTGGACAGGCCGATATAACGGTTTTTGTTTCTGCGCTTATGCCGTATATTTTGGCTTTTTCTATGGCGGGGCGTATGGCAGAACAATTTGTTTTGTTACTGGGGTTTGTGTTGGGGTTAAATATATTATGTTTGTTGTTGGCTTATATTTATAAAAACGGGAAAATACTTCCTGCCGCCTTGGCGGGTAGCGCCCTTTTGCAACTTGTATACACCCAGCCTTCGGCGGTCGTTTCCGCCCCGCCGGTATTTATGGGTTTTGTTCTTTTATTAAATGGGGTTTTTGCTTTGGCTCCGTTTGTATTTAAACGGCGGTTTTTGGATGACCGTTCTGCCTGGGCTGCGGCGGCTTTATCGGGCTTGGTATGCTTTGGTGTACTGCATGTAACCCTGGTGCGGTATTATCAAGTGCATAACGGCTATTTGGCGGCTATGTTTGCCGTTGTGTATACGGCGGCTGTATATATTACTGCCCGTTGGCAGCCTTTGCAGGAAGGCGCGCAGCGGGTGCGCCTGTCTTGGTTAGGGGGAGTGGGGCTCTTTTTCTTAACGGCGTTTTTCCCTTTGCAATTTAGCGGGCATTGGGTGGATATGGCCTGGGCTTTGGAAGGAGCCGCCTTGGTATGGTTAAACCGCCTCTTAAACCATAAAGGTTTAAGCCGAAGCGCCTTTGCTCTTCTTATCCTGGTGTTTTTACGGGTTTTATTTGGCCAGACATTTAACCTGCCCGCGGGCGATGGCTTTGCACGGCTTTTAAACCATTATTGGGCTGTGTTTGGCATAGCCGGGGCCTCCATGATGTATGCCGCAAAGGCTTGGCTGCCAAGTGAAGAAACCCGTTTTTCCGCTGTGCTTAAAGTAATGGGAGCTGTGCTCTTGTTTGTACTTATGCATATTGAAATTGCTGTTTGGTTTACCCCGCAGCCCGGCCCCTTGCAGCTGGAGATGTTTGGTTCCTTTCAAGCGGCTATTGCTTATACGGTAGGCTGGACGGTTTTTGGGGCGGTGTGCCTTTTTGTGGGTTTTGGCAAAAAGGGCAGCGGGGCCACCCGCGTGGGGTTAGCATTAATTACATGTGCCTTATTAAAGCTGTTCTTCTGCGATATTTGGGCGCTTGGAGGCGGATACCGTATAGTGGGGCTGTTTGGTATTTCGCTGGTATTAATAGGTGTGTCTTTTGCGTTTCAGATGCTTCGTAAAAAACAATAAAAAAAGCCCCGGTAACCCCGGGGCTTTTTACGTGTAGAATGGCTTTTAAATTACATAAGTCCTAAGCCAAAGTGCTGCTGTGTGTTTGGAATATTAACCAACATCCCCATTAAAAACCCCCGCCTGTTACAAACAGGCGGGGGTTTGTATTGTTAACGAATTTACTGGTTAGAGGGCTGTTTGGCGTTTTGCTGGGCCCACAGACTGGTTAAACGCATAAGCGTGCGGAAGGAGGCTTCCATCACGTCCACGTCGGCGTATTCCAGCTCGCTGTGTATGTTGTACATACCGGCAAAGATGTCCGGCGTGGGGATGCCGGCTGCGGCCAGAGTGGCGCCGTCGGTCCCGCCGCGGGCGGAAATTTCTTTGGGGGTAATTTCTTCCGCTTGCATGGCGGTTTTGGTAAGGGCCAGCATTTCGGGCGGAAGAGAAGCCTTCATGTTTTTATATTCGTCTTTAAATTCCAGCGTGGCCGCTTTGGCGCGCGGGTTCATGGCTTTTACGGTATTAAACGCATTTTGCACGGTGGAGGTTAAGGAATTAAATTCCTCATCCGTAAACGCACGGATAATGCCTTTTATGGTAGTTACATCTCCCTGGGTGCTGATTTCGTCCACATAAATAAACCCGCGTTTATCGGCCGTGGTTTCGGGGCGTTGCTGGCGGGGAAGCAGGGTGTGAAAGTCCGACGCCATAAGCAAATTATCCGCAAATGCGGAGTTTTGCGCCGCGCCCGGGTGCACCGCGCGGTTACCCGTAAATACGGCGGTGAAGGCCTTGGCATTAAAGTTTTCCGTCATCAGTTCGCCTTGGTCTTCCCCGTCTACGGTGTAGGCGTAGTCCACCCCCAAAGAGGCAATATCCAGTTTTTCAATCCCGGCACCGGTTTCTTCGTCCGGCGTGAAAACAATGGTAATGGGGCCGTGGGAAATTTCCGGGTGGTCGTAGAGGTATTGCACCATGGTCATAATAATGGCAATGCCGGTTTTATCGTCCGCACCCAGCAGGGTAGAGCCGGAGGCTACAATCAAATCGTGCCCGTGGGCTTTGGTTAAAAGCGGGGCCGTGTAAGAATTAAGCACCAGGTTGCGCTCGGCATTGATTACAATATCTTTCCCGTCGTATTTGCGGATAACGCGCGGCTTTACGTCTTTGCCGGAAATTTCCGGTGCGGTATCCATATGCGCCAGGAAAGCAATGGAAGGAACCTCTTTTTTAATGTTGGAGGGTAGCAGGCCGGTAACGATGGAATACTCGTTTATTTTCACGTCCTGCGCCCCGTATTTTTTAAGTTCTTTTGCCAGCTGTTTGGCCAGTTGTTTTTGGCCTTTGGTGCTGGGAACTTGGTCCGTATCGGCGTTGCTTTGGGTGTCCACTTTTACGTATTTTAAGAAACGCTCGGTAAGTTGTTCTTTGATGGGGGCTTTTTCGTAACGGGTAATGGTTTTCCAATCCTGCCCGTAGGCGCTCAGCGGCCCCAGCGTTAGCCCTGCACTAAGCAGGGCTAAAAGCATTGGTTTGTTCATTAGGCTAAATCCTCCAGAGAAGCAGTTACCTGCGCCAACGCCAGTTTGGCGGCGGCCAGTTCTTCGCGCGTTTTTTCCACTTGTTCTTTGGGCGCGTGTTTGAGGAAGTTTTCCTGCGCCAGGCGCGCTTCGCGCGAGGCGATGTTGGCTTTGGCCAAGTTTAAGTCCTTTTCCAGGCGTTTTCTTTCTTTGTCAAAGTCAATCAGCCCGGTTAACGGTACGTATATGGTGATGTTTTCATACACGGCAGTGGCGGTTTGTTTGGGTTTTTCCATATTTACGCCAATGCGCAAATCGTCCACCTTGGCCATAAGCGTGATGTAGTTTTCATACGCTCTTAATACGGAAAGTTCCTCTTCCGTCTTGGCGGAAAGCACAGCCGTAATTTTTAAAGCTGGCGGTACGTTGAACTGAGAGCGGATGGTGCGGATTTGGCTGATAACACCCTGCAGAAGCGTCATTTTGCTTAAAGCTTCTTTATCCGTTAAGGCTGCGTCAAACTGCGGGTAAGATTGGTTGAGCAGGAACTCTTCCTTTTCACCCACGTAGGGCCGCAGGGAGGCGGCAATTTCTTCCGTAATAAACGGAATCAGCGGATGCAGCGCTTTTAAGGTGCCGTATAAGATGTTTACACACAACGCCATTACTTTTTCCTTCTCGGCGGTTTGGAAGCGCTGTTTGGCCAGTTCTACATACCAGTCGCAAAAATCGCCCCACAGGAAGTGGTAGAGCGTGTTGGCCGTTAAAGCCAGGTTGTATTTTTCAATCCCTTCGCGGGCGGTTTTGATGGCTTGGTTGTAGCGGTCCAAAATCCAGCGGTCGGCCAGTTCGGTAATGTCTTTGGGCATGGCCAGCGGGCCTTGGATGCCTTCCATATTCATTAAGATAAAGCGCGAAGCATTGTAAATTTTATTGCAGAAGTTGCGCGCACCGGTGATGCTGTTTTCGGAATACGGAATATCTTTGCTGGGTACTGCCTGCATAAGAAGCGAGAAGCGCACCGCGTCCGTACCGTATTTGGCGGTCATGTCCAAGGGGTCAATTACGTTGCCTTTGGATTTGGACATTTTCTGCCCGTGGCGGTCACGCACAATGCCGTTTAAGTACACGTCTTTAAATGGCAGCTTGCCGGTAAATTCCAGCCCCGTCATTACCATACGCGCTACCCACAGGTATAAAATTTCATACCCGGTTACCATCACGCTGGTAGGATAGAAGTGTTCCATTTCGGGCGTTTTTTCCGGCCAGCCAAAGACGGACATCGGCCATAAGGCGGAAGAGAACCAAGTATCCAGCACGTCCGGGTCTTGCACCAGGTCGTGCCCGCCGCAAATGGGGCATTTTTCCGGTTTGTTGTAGGAAACAATGGGCTTGGCTCCGTCTTCAAAAGAAACTTTGGTTAACTGCTCATGCCCTTGCTGGTCCGTAGCAAAGGTAAGGCCTTTTTGGCTGCAATGGCGGCAATACCACACCGGAATGCGGTGCCCCCACCAAATTTGGCGGGAAATGCACCAATCCTGTATGTTTTTAAGCCAGTTTAAGAAAGGGTTTTTCCAGTTGGCGGGGTGGAATTGCAGTTCGCCCGTTTCGGCCGCTTTGATGGCGGGTTTGGCAATTTCGTCCATTTTTACAAACCATTGTTCGCTCATAAACGGTTCAATGGCGCTGTGGCAGCGGTAACAGGTGGAAACGGCGTTGTTGTATTTTTCTTCTTTTACCAAAAGGCCGGCGGCGTCCACGTCTTTTACGGTTTCTTTGCGGCAGAGTTCGCGGTCCATCCCCAGGTATTTTTCCGGGCAGTTAATCATCTTGCCCTTATCGTTGATGACGGTCATAATGGGCAGGTTGTGGCGCTGGCCTACTTCGTAGTCGGTCGCGTCGTGCGCCGGGGTGATTTTTAAAGCCCCCGTACCAAAGCCCAGTTCTACGGCTTCGTCCGCAATAACGGGGATGGCGCGGTTTGCCAGCGGGATAATTACTTTTTTACCCACCATGTCTTTGTAGCGTTCATCTTTGGGGTTTACGGCGATGGCTGCGTCCGCGTAGATGGTTTCGGGGCGGGTGGTGGCAATTACAATTCCGTCGGAGCCGTCTTCCCCTTTATAGCGCAGGTACCATAATTTACCGGCGTGCTGTTCGTGTTCTACTTCAATGTCAGACAAGGCGGTAGAGCAGCGCACGCACCAGTTGATTAAGCGTTTGCCGCGGTAAATGTATTTCTTTTCCCACCATTGGCGGAAGCATTCATACACGGCTTTGGCGCGTTTTTCGTCCATGGTGAAGCGGATGTCGGACAGGTCCAAGCTCCAGCCCATTTTGCGAAATTGGTTAAAAATGGCGTTGCCGCATTCGTTATACCAATCCCAAACGGTTTTTACAAATTCTTCGCGGCCCAGATCATGGCGGGATTTGTGTTCTTCTTTGGCCAGTTTCTTTTCAATAACGTTTTGGGTGGCAATACCGCCGTGGTCCGTACCCGGTACCCAATAGGCGTCTTCCCCAAACATGCGGTGGGCGCGGATCAGCACGTCCTGCAAGGTATTTGTGGAGGCGTGCCCCATGTGCAAGGCCCCGGTAATGTTGGGCGGAGGAATAACAATAACAAAAGGTTTTTTGTTTTTATCGGCCTTGGCGGCGAAAAGTTTTTTCTCCTGCCATTTTTCGGCCAGTTTTTTTTCTACTTCCTGCGGTTCATACGCTTTGGGTAACATGATAAGTCCTCTTACTTAATTAATTTCTTCGCGTAATGTGACTTTACGCGCTTATTTATATTTTACCAATTTATAGAGGGGCCGGCAGGTTTTAACCCCATAAAAAAGGCACCCCGCAAAAAGGGTGCCTTTTTAAAGAATGCGCTTTTGTTTAACGGCCCAGTTTATCGGCCACTTTTAAGGCGCTAAACACCGCCTGCGGCGTGACGGCAAAGGGCATGTTGTGTATGGTTTCCCCTTCGGCGCAGCTGGCTTGGGCGGCTTTTTTAAGGTCTTCGTCGGCCACGTCTTTCAGGCCCAGCATTTCCAGCGTGGTGGGCAGGCCCACTTGGCGGCAGAAGTGAAGAACTTGGTTTATTTCTTCTTCCGGGGCGTTTTCCAGCACCAGTTGGGCCAGCAGCCCAAAGGCTACTTTTTCCCCGTGCATGGCGCCGTGCCCGCCGGGAAGCACCGTTAGCCCGTTGTGTATGGCATGGGCCGCGGCCAGGCCGCCGCTTTCAAAACCTACGCCGCTCATGTAGGTGTTGGTTTCCACAATGTTTTCCAGCGCGGTGGAAACGGTTTTTGCTTCGGCCGCCAGTTTGGCGCGTAGCCCGTCTTTAAACAGGCTGTCACGGCAGGCTTTGGCAATGGCTAACGCCGTAATGGAGGAGGTACCCCCTGCCGTGGTTACTTTGCCGGAGGCAAAACAGGCGCGTGCTTCGTAATAGGTGGCCAGGGCGTCCCCCATGCCGGCTACCAGCATGCGTACGGGGGAATGGGCAATAATATCCGTATCCACCAGTACCACGTTGGGGTTATTTTTTAAAATCAGGTAACTTTCAAAAACGCCTTCGTCCGTATAAATAACGGATAAGTCACTGCAGGGCGCGTCGGTAGAGGCGATAGACGGGGCAATAATAACCGGCAGTTCCGCGTGGTAGGCTACGGCTTTGGCGGTGTCTAGCGTTTTGCCGCCCCCAATGCCGATAATTACCCCCGCTTTTTTGGCTTTTAAATCCGCCAGGATACGGTTAATTTCTGTTTGGGAACATTCCCCGCCAAAGGTGTGTATGGTTAGGGCTACGCCTTCTTTTTTGAATGCGTTTTCCAGCTCCGCCCCGTAATGTTTTACCATATGCGGCCCCATTACGGCGTAAGCGCCGCTACTGCTTAGGCCGGCGGCATATTGCGGTAAACGCGTTAGCGCGCCGGCGCCTTGTACGTACTTCATGGGTGAAAAGATAATTCTGTCCATAAAATCCCTCTTTTTATAAATGTGTGTCCAGCCTTTTAATTATTATAGTAAAAGGCGTTTTTTTCAATGGGTGTATTTGGGTTATGTGAGGATACCCCTTTTGAAAAATACATTTTAAAAAAGATACACTGTATATATGAAGCAACAAAAAACAACCTGGCAGGGAAACTCCACAAAAAGGCACAATTCTGCCTTTTTTTTATTTGTATTTTTGGGTATGTTAACCGCTTTCGGCCCGTTTGTGACCGATATGTACTTACCCAGCCTTCCGGCAATGACGTCATACTTCGGCACCAGCGTATCCATGGTGCAGTTGGGGTTAACGTTTTCTATGTTGGGATTAGCCGCCGGCCAGTTGGTGTTTGGCCCGCTTAGCGATAAATACGGCCGCCGAGCCCCGCTGTTAATTTCTATGGGGTTATTTTTGGTGTCCACTTTGGGGTGTATTTTTTCGCCTACGATTGAGTTGTTTGTTCTTTTGCGTTTTGTGCAGGGGCTGGCGGGCGCGGGGGGGATTGTTATTTCCCGCTCCATCGCTACCGATAAATTTAAAGGCCTTAATTTAGCCAAAGCCCTGGCGGTGGTGGGGGCCATTAACGGCATTGCGCCGGTGGCCGCACCGGTATTGGGCGGGGCGATATTAAAAGTAACCACTTGGCGGGGCGTATTTGCCGTGTTGTTTGTGTTGGGGGTGGCGCTCCTGGGGGCGTGTATTCATTTTAATGAGTCTTTATCCCGTGTAAAACGCTCCCAAGAAAGCGTATGGAAAACCCTTTCCCTCTTTAAACAGGTGGTAAAAAACCGTACATTTATGCTCTATGTTTTACAAATGGCGTTTGCACAGGGGATGTTGTTTGGGTATATTGCCGCTTCACCGTTTATTATACAGGAGCATTATGGCTTTAGTCCTTTTGCGTTTAGTTTGTTTTTTGCCGCCAATGCGGTGGCGATTGGAACGGGGGCGGCCCTGTCGGTTAAGTTTAAACGGCAGGAAAATTGCGTGCTGGCCAGCTGTGCGGGTATGTTGGTATGCAGTGTGGCATTGCTGGCCGCGTTGCTGGCGGGGGCTGGCGTGTGGATGTTTGAGGCACTTTTGTTTGTGATGTTATTTATGATGGGGCTAAGCTTTACCGCTTCCACCGCATTGGCGATGGACGCCGTACGCGGGCAGGCGGGTACGGGTTCGGCCCTGTTGGGGGCAAGCGGTTTTTTGTTCGGAAGTATTGTATCCCCCATTGTGGGAATGGGTAATATTTTGGTTACCAGCGGGATTACTTTTGTGGTGTGCGCCGTTTGTTCAGGCGTGTGCGCACTGTTGGCCCGCCCTTCTAAAAAGGACGTGAAAGACAGCCAATCCGCCGCCGCGGTGCTGTAAATTTTACTACTCTAACCAACGATGCCCGCAAGCATTTGCGGGCATTTTTTTTAGGCTTGACTTAAAGTTAACTCCAGGTATTATAATAAACAATAAGAGGAGGCTTTTTATGACCATATCCGAAGTAAGCGAAAAGTACGACCTGCCGGCCGATACTTTGCGCTATTATGAAAAGGTGGGCCTTATTCCGCCCGTTACCCGCCGGGAAAGCGGCGTGCGGGACTATTCGCCCGAGGACTGCGGCTGGGTGGAATTTATTAAATGTATGCGCGGGGCGGGGCTTTCCATTGAAACGCTTACGCGCTACGTAGCCTTGTACCGCAAAGGCAACCGCACTTTAAAACAGCGCAAGCAATTACTGCTGGATGAGCGCGACCACCTGCAAGCCCGCATTAAAGAAATGCAGCAAGTGTTAAAACGCCTGAACTACAAAATTAATATGTATGAAGAACGCATTGTAACGTGCGAGAAAAAACTACTAGGTTAGAGGTTTATGATGAAGAAAAAAGTATTGGTTATTTCCGCCAGCCCCAGAAAGGGCGGCAATTCGGATTTATTGTGCGACCGGTTTATCTTAGGTGCGCAGGAAGCCGGGCACGAAACGGAAAAAATTTTCCTGCGGGAGAAAAATATTCACTATTGTTCCGGCTGTGGGGTGTGCAACAACACGCATGTATGTGTGCAGAAGGACGATATGAAGCCCCTTTTGGATAAATTGGTGGAGGCGGATGTAATTGTACTGGCTACACCGGTTTATTTTTATTCCATGGACGGCCAATTAAAAACGTTTATAGACCGCACCGTCCCGCGCTATACGGAAATTTCAAATAAAGAGTTTTATTTTATCCTCACCGCGGCCGATACGGACAAAAAGAACCTGCACCGCACGGTGGAAGCCTTGCGCGGCTTTACGCAGGACTGCCTAGAAAACACCCACGAAAAAGCCGTCATTTACGGCGTAGGCGCCTGGCAGGCGGGGGAAGTGAAAAACACCCCGGCCTGGGAAGAGGCCTATCAAGCGGGAAAAAATTGTTAAGGCCTATTTAAAAGGTTTTGCGCGCGCCGCTTTTGGGCGGCGCGCGGGTTAAAGTCCTCCTAATTCTTGAAAAAGGCTTGACTTGGAGCAAACTTCAAGGTTTATACTGTTTGTGTCCGGTTTTAAAACCGGGTAAAAAGAAATTTTTACCGGGAGGATTTATGAAAACACCAAAACTTTTACTGGCATTGGCGTGCGCGTTGGCTTTGGTATCGTGCCGCCCTGCTAAAGAGGATGCTATGACAAATGTATTAACCCCCAAACAACAGGCTCTTTCCGCCGCGGCCGCTTTGGCTGCCGTGGGTGATTTGGACAAATTATCCGCTGCATATACCCAAGGGTTAAACGCCGGGTTAACCGTAAACGAGCTGAAAGAAATGACCCTTCAGCTGTATGCGTATACGGGTTTTCCGCGTTGTTTAAATGCGGCGGGCGTGCTTGAAAATGTACTTAAAGAACGCCAACAAAAAGGAATACAGGACCCCGAAGGGCCGGCCCCGCAGGCTCTGGATAAAAATGCCGATAAGTATGAACTTGGCAAGAAAAACCTGGAAGTTTTGGTGGCGGCGTCTTTGCCGTCCCACCCGCAAACGTTCATACAGGATACGGATACTTTTTTAAAGGAGCATTTATTTGCGGATATTTTTGCCCGCGGGGTGCTTTCTTTTAAAGAGCGTGAAATGGCCACCGTGTCGGCCCTGGCGGCTTTGCAAACGGTCAACCCGCAGCTAAAGGCGCATATGGGCATGGCCATGAATACAGGCGTGACGCCCGAAGAAATGCAGGGCATTATTGCAGTGTTGCGCACGCAACTGGGCGATAAAACCGCCGCCAACGCGCAGGAAGTATTTAACACGGTGTTGGCCGGGCGCCAGTAAACACGCATCCTGTAGTTTGTTGACGCGCAAGGAGTATTTGTATGTATACACCTACTAAAAAAATAATTTGGCTTTCAGCCGTGTTGATATTGGCCGCCTGTGGGCTTGTGCAGGCTAAAAACAAGGAGAAAAAACAAATGACCCAAAAATCACCCATTGATACTGTTTTTGCGCAGGGGGAAGTGAACCCTTACAGCAAATTTTTTACCGGCACTACCTATTTAAATATGTTAAACGCCAAGGAGGATGTTTTCCAAGCGCCTATTGGCAATGTAACCTTTGAGCCGGGCGCCCGCACCCATTGGCATAAGCACGACGGGGGACAAATCCTGCTGGTGCTTAACGGGGAAGGCCGCTACCAGGAAAAAGGAAAAGAAATAAGAACCCTTAAAAAAGGCGATATTGTGCTGATTGCCCCGGATGTGGAGCACTGGCACGGTGCCGCGCCGGACAGCTGGTTTGTGCATATTTCTTTGGAAACCAATGCCCATAAAAACGGTTCCACCACCTGGCTGAACCCGGTAACGGACGAAGAATATAAATAATTAAATAAGAATTAGGGAGTTTTAATAATGACGTCTATTTTAGAAAAAGTAAACCAACCGCAGGATTTAAAAAATTTATCCATGGAGCAGCTGACCGCGCTGTCCAACGAAATACGTGAAGTAATTATTCATAAAGTAAACGCCACCGGCGGGCACTTGGCCCCTAACCTGGGCCTTGTGGAAGCTACGGTAGCCATGCATTATGTTTTTAACTCGCCGGAAGATAAAATGGTGTACGACGTATCCCACCAATGCTATACCCACAAAATTTTAACCGGCCGTAAGGAAAACTTTTTGGATCCTGCTAAATACCAGGCCATTTCCGGCTATACCAACCCGCAGGAAAGCGCCCACGATTCCTTTTTTGTGGGGCATACTTCCACCGCGCCCAGCTTGGCCGTGGGTTTGGCCAAAGCGCGTGATTTGCAGGGCCAAAAACACAATATAATAGCCGTTATTGGGGATGGTTCCCTCAGCGGCGGGGAAGCGTTTGAAGGGTTGGATAACGCCGCCGAATTAAACAGTAATATTATTATTGTGGTAAACGATAACGATATGTGCATCGCCCCCAACAGCGGCGGTTTGTACCGCAATTTGACGCAGCTTCGCCAAACCAAAGGAGCTGCCCCCTGTAACTTTTTTAAATCTTTGGGGCTAGATTATGTGTATGTAGACGACGGGCACGACATGCAGGCCCTGGTACAGGCTTTTAAACAGGTAAAAGATACCCCACGCCCCACGGTGGTGCATATCCACACCGTTAAGGGCAAGGGCTGCCCGGCCGCGCAGAACGACCCCGAGACGTTCCATTTTATTGCGCCCGGCCAGTTGACTGAGGCTCCCTCTGCACCGCAGCCCACCTATGCTTCTTTAACGGTGGATTACCTGCTTGAAAAACGCCGCCAAGACCCGCGCATTATCACCATCACTCCGGCCACCCCCGGTGCTTATGGGCTTACCCCGCAGATGCGGGCCCAGTTTGGCGATGGGTTTACGGATGTGGGCATTGCCGAAGAACACGCCGTGGCCTATGCCTCTGCCTTGGCCAAAGGTGGTGCGAAACCGGTGCTACAGGTGCTTAGCTCCTTTGTGCAGCGCACGTATGACCAGCTTTCTCAAGACTGGGCTTTAAATAACAACCCGGCCGTTCTTTTGGTGCATTGGGGCGGTATTTCCGGTGGGGACGCCACTCATTTGGGTTGTTTTGATATCCCGCTTATTAGCAATATCCCCAATATTGTGTATTTGGCCCCTACCGGTAAAAAAGAATATTTGGCCATGTTGGATTGGGCTTTAAAACAAAATAAATACCCGGTGGCCATACGTGTTCCTTTCGGGCCGGTGGCCGATAACGGCGCCAGTGAAGAGAAAGATTATTCTTTGTTAAACAAATTCCAAGTGGTTACCCCGGGCAGTGAAGTGGCTGTTTTGGGGTTGGGCAATTTCCTGCATTTAGGGCAGGCTGTTTGCCGCCAGCTGCAAGAAACGGCCGGCATCAAACCCACGCTTATTAACCCGCGCTATATGTCCGGCCTGGACGGGGAACTGCTAGAAAGCTTAAAAGCAAACCACCGTTTGGTGCTTACGCTGGAAGACGGCTGCCTAAGCGGCGGTTTTGGTGAAAAAGTGGCCTCTTTTTATGGGAATAGCTCCATGCGGGTGCTTAATTTTGGCGCGCAAAAGGAATTTACGGACCGCATACCCTTGGACCAGTTATACACCCGTTTCCATTTAACCAAAGAGTTAATTTGCCAAGACGCATTGGCTTGTTTAAAAACGCTTAAATAAAAAATGGAAACACTCAGCTTCCGCTTATTACGCCTTTTAAAAGTGTGTATTAAGCGGCAACAGAAACACAAAAGTAACAAATCGTGTTTGCGTTGTTTCTTCCCGGAACTTGCAGAAACACCCCCATTGAACCAGGGATTAAACGCCCGAGGGGTGTTTCTGCAGGCCTTAGGCTGCAAAACGGTTTTTTAAAAGGAGTATTTAATATGAAAAAAAATATTTACGCAGTAATTAGCGGGGCCGTCTTGTTGTTTGGTGCGGCCGCGTGTGCCAAAGCCCCTAGTGTGGAGGAGCAGGCAAAAGAGGCCGCCCCTTCGGCCGTGCAGGCGGCGCAAAAACCGTCCTCTGGCAAAAAAATATTGGTGGCGTATTATTCTTATTCCGGCAATACCAAGGCCGTTGCGGGGCAAATTGCCCAGGCTTTGGGGGCGGACTTGTTTGAAATTAATACTGTGGAACCATACCCCGCCTCTTATGGGGACTTGTTAGATAAAGCCAAGCAGGAAATTAACTCCGGCACCAAGCCCGCGCTTTCCGCCCGGGTGGAAAATATGGCACAATACGATGTAGTATTTATCGGCTCGCCCAACTGGTGGGGCACCATTGCGCCGGCGGTGTCTTCGTTCGTTTCCCAGTATGACTGGCAAGGCAAGGCAGTGGCCGGTTTTGTAACCCACGGCGGGGGCGGTATGCAAAATTGCGAGCGCGATTTAAAAAACCAGCTTTCAGGCGCCACTTTTTTGCAGTGGGCGGCATTCCCGGGGCGGTCTTTAGGCGCGGACGCGGAAGACCTGCAAGCTTGGTTAAACAAATTGGCTTTATAATAAAAAATATAAAAAAGGAGGGCGCTTATGCGGCACAAAGAAACCATAAAAATAATCGTGGACGTGCTGATGGGCGCCCTTTTTTTATTGGCTCTTGCGCCGCATTTAACGGGGGTGTTCCCGCATGAAATCATCGGCGTGGTGCTGGGGGTTTTGTTTTTGGCCCATACGGCGCTTAATATCGGTTGGTATAAAAATTTAGTACACGGGCCTTACAGTGTTTACCGCGGAAGTTGGACGGCTATTAATTTGCTGTTACTGGTTTGCATGGTGGGTATGATTATTAGCGGAATTTTAATTTCCCGTCATTTGTTTACATTCTTGCCGTTCTCCGGCGGGTGGACGGCGCGCCGCCTGCATACATTATTTGCTTATTGGGGTTTTGTGTTAACGGCGCTGCATGTGGGGCTGCACGGGGGGATGATACGCGGCGCGTTGCAAAAACATTTTAACCGCCCGGTGCGTGTTGGGCTGTGTGTGCTACTTTGGGCAATCGCCGTGTATGGCATACAGGCGTGCTTTCAATGGCATATAGGCAGTAAGTTATGGATGGTGTTTGCGTTTAGTAATTGGGACGGGGTAAGCCTGTTTTCTTTCCTGGCGGATCATGTGTCCATTGCCTGTTTATATGCGGCGGCGGCTTATTACATAGGCCGGATCTTAGCTTGTTGGGCGCAGAAAACAAAATAAATAAGGAGTAGAGAAATGTTAAAAATTATTTTGGGTCTTGTGGTAGTAATTGGGTTAGGCGGTGCGGTAAAAGGCGTGTTGCATTTGCGTACGGTAGCCGCCAGAAACCAGCAGGAAATGGCCCCCTACGCGGGGGAAAAGGTGCCTTATACGGCGTCTTTCGGCAAAACTTTGGTTATTTATTATTCCAAAACCGGGCACACGCAAGCGGTTGCCCGGCAAGTGGCCCGGTACACCGGGGGGGATTTGTATGAAATACAAACCCAAAAACCGTTTAGTAAAGTGCCGTGGCTGGCGCTGTCACTTCGGCGGCAGTTAAAGAGCGGGCAATATCCGGCGTTAAAAGAACCGTTGCCGGATGTGAGCGCTTATGATACGGTATTTGTGGGCGCCCCCGTGTGGTGGTATACGGCTGCCACGCCGCTTTTAAGTTTTTTACAGCAGATGGATTTTAAAGGTAAACCCGTGGCCTTTTTTTCCACGCAGGGCAGTAATTACGGCACTTTTTTTAAGGACGTGCGCGCCCAGGCGCAAAATGCCCGGCTTTTGCCGGGTGCGGCGTTTAATAATTTGGACGCGTCTTATGACGCGGCCGTGGAAAACAAAATAGTAACCTGGTTAAACGGCTTGCAAAACGCTGCGGATAAGGAAGTATTGGTGGGGGAACAGTTCCACCACAAATAATATTTAGGACAATAAAAAACCCCCGCTTTAAACGGGGGTTTTTAAATGGCGGAGTGTGTAGTATTTGTAGCAATATGCTGATGTTTTTAATCCAAAATTCCCTGATAAGCAGGGAAAATACAGGGAAAATTCCCCTTTTTGCTTATTTTTAGTCACTTTTGAGTGGAGTTTTTCCA
>CALUXL010000112.1 GCA_944324735.1 uncultured Elusimicrobiales bacterium | reverse complement strand
GATCCGGCCCCGATTCCTGAAGAAGGCAAATGGGTCAAAGCCAAACAAATTACCGATATTAGCGGTCTTACCCACGGTGTGGGTTGGTGTGCCCCTCAGCAGGGCGCCTGCAAATTGACGTTAAACGTCAAAAACGGCGTAATTAAAGAAGCGCTGGTGGAAACGTTGGGCTGCTCCGGCATGACGCACTCCGCCGCCATGGCTGCCGAAATTTTGCCCGGCAAAACCATTTTGGAAGCTTTAAACTCCGACCTCGTGTGCGACGCTATCAACACCGCCATGCGCGAACTGTTCCTGCAAATTGTATACGGCCGCACGCAGAGCGCTTTTTCCGATGACGGCTTGCCGATAGGCGCCGGTATGGAAGACTTGGGCAAAGGCCACCGCAGCCAAATCGGCACCATGTACGGTACCGAAGCCAAAGGCGCCCGCTACCTGGAAATGGCTGAAGGGTATGTGTTGGAAATCGGTTTGGATAAAAACAGCGAAATCATCGGCTACAAATTCGTCAACCTAGGCAAAATGATGTATTCCATTAAGAAAGCCGAAGATCCGAAAGCCGCGTTTGAAAAGAACGTCAACACCTACGGCCGCTTTAACGAAGCCGTCAAGAAAATTGACCCCCGCAAAGAGTAAGCCCAGGAGAATATTATTATGATTACGTTTGAAGGATACGAAAGAAGAATTGATAAAATCAACTCCGTTTTGAAAGAAAACGGCATTGCTTCCTTGGAAGAAGCCAAAGAAATTTGCACCCAAAAAGGCATTGACGTTGAAAAAATCGTGCGCGGCATTCAGCCCATCGCTTTTGACAATGCCGTATGGGCTTACACCGTGGGCGCCGCCATTGCCATTAAATCCGGCGTAAAAACCGCGGCTGAAGCGGCCGAAAAAATCGGCGTGGGCTTGCAGAGCTTCTGCATTCCCGGCTCCGTGGCCGATCAGCGCGCCGTGGGCTTGGGCCATGGTAATTTGGGCGCTATGTTGTTGTCCGAAAATACCAAATGCTTCTGCTTCTTGGCCGGGCACGAAAGCTTTGCCGCGGCCGAAGGCGCCATCGGCATTGCCCGCACTGCCAACAAAGTGCGCAAAACCCCGCTTCGCGTCATCTTGAACGGTTTAGGTAAAGACGCCGCTTACATCATCGCCCGCATCAATGGTTTCACCTCTGTGGAAACGGAATACAACTACAAAACGGGCGAACTGAAAATCGTGAGCGAAAAAGCTTTCTCCGACGGGGACCGCGCCAAAGTAAAATGCTACGGTGCTGACGACGTGAACGAAGGCGTAGCCATTATGCGCCACGAAGGGGTGGACGTATCCATTACCGGTAACTCCACCAACCCCACTCGCTTCCAGCACCCGGTTGCCGGTACCTATAAGAAATGGGCTACCGAAAACGGCAAAAAATATTTCTCCGTGGCTTCCGGCGGCGGCACTGGCCGCACCCTGCACCCGGACAATATGGCCGCCGGCCCTGCCTCTTATGGTATGACCGACACCATGGGCCGCATGCACAGCGATGCCCAGTTTGCCGGTTCTTCCTCCGTGCCTGCGCACGTGGAAATGATGGGCCTTATCGGTATGGGTAACAACCCGATGGTCGGTGCGACGGTAGCCGTTGCAGTGGCCGTATCCGAAGCCAAATAAAAAGTTGTTTTATCTGTAAAGCAAGCCGCTCTAAACGGGGCGGCTTGTTTTTTATGTTTTCCAAGAGGGCAGGTAAACGTGTAAGGCGGCGGGGCGGTTAATAAAAAGGCCTAGATTGGAGATGGGCCTTTTGCCCCTTGTGGGCGTGGCGGGGGGATTTATATAGTATGTTGTATATTACTAAAAGGAGATTTACGTGAATAAAACGATATTTTTTATAACAGGTTTGTGTTTGTTTTTACCCGGTTTAAGTTTTGCTCAAAATGCAAACCAACTGCAAAAGGCATTAAAAGCCTGCCAAAAAACGGGGCGTTTGTCTTCTCAGCAGGTGCAGCGGGTGAATACCCAGGTGCAAAAAGCCGTTCAGCAGGCCATTGCCAAAAAAGCCCGCCAGAAAGCCGCCGCAGCCGCCAGTGTGCATTGGGAGCTGGGGAGCTTTTTCCACACCCGCTATATTGAAACCACGGGCTTTATTTTCCCTTTTGGAAAAATTGATTGGAGAACCGCCGTTTTAAACTTTGGGGACGAAAACTTTAAACAAGTTTTTACCCAGGGGCTGGAAGAATTATACCCCTCCGGCCGTTTTACTTTAATGCTTGTGCCAGAGTTAGAGAAAGTACAGGAAATTTTTAAAACCCTTTGGTATAAAAATGGGCAAGATGCCTCCTCCGCGGTGCAAAAGTTTTTGGACGAAAAAGCCTG
Source organism: uncultured Elusimicrobiales bacterium (assembly GCA_944324735.1). Classification (GTDB taxonomy): domain Bacteria; phylum Elusimicrobiota; class Elusimicrobia; order Elusimicrobiales; family Elusimicrobiaceae; genus Avelusimicrobium. The sequence goes on along the minus strand of CALUXL010000112.1, from coordinate 22,431 downwards.
GTACGGGCGCGATTATTTTACCGTAAACGGTTATATTGTGGCGGTGGTGGACGGCAACCAGCGCTCCATAAAGGATGTATTATTTTTGGATTTAAAAAATAAAAAGTGGTGGTCTGTCAATCATAGTGTCAGCCGGGCAAACGCCATAAGACACCAAAACAAGTTAAACCTAATTAAAGAATATCATCCCAATACTTGGGAGGAGTTAAATACGACAGGCTTTGTGGTGGATGAGCGCCGCCAGGAAGTCTCTTATGACGGTATCCATTGGGTTGCTGTTTCCTCCCCTATGTTAAAGCAGTTAAAAGAATGGCAGAAAAATAATAACTTTGTTTTGTTTACCCACAAAGGCTTAGCCATTAAACGCGTGTTTGAAAACCGCGCCGCTTACGAGGCGTGGAAGAAAGAACTTCGCAGCGGAAAATAACTGCGTAACTTAAAAGATGTTTTGTAATAAAAAACGGGCGGGCTTGGTGCCGGCCCGTTTTTTGGTTGTGTTACGGGGCGGTTTTTTTTACAATAAAATTATACCGTTTGCGGAGGAACTGACCATGTGTATAAAAAAATATATTTCCGTTTTTATTTGTATGCTTCTTTGCGGGGGGACTGTATGGGCGCAGGCCAATGTGGCTAAACAGGGCGCCAAGCGTTTATCGGCCAAGGCAGCCCGGCAGGCAGGGGCATTAAATAAAGCGGGCAAGGCGGCGTTATCCAACCCGCAGCACCGGGCGTTACTTCGCCGGGAAGAGCGTTTAGAACAAATTTTAGATAAAAAAGTCCGTTCCGCCCGTATCAAAACTAACGGCCATTTGGCGGGGGGATTATACCCCAATACGGCCGGCGGCTGGGACCAGCTGGAAACCAATATCCCCGGTTTTGTGCGCAACTGGGCCAACGCGTTGGAAAAATATTCTAACCGTCATAACGGGGCCGATTTTTTGCAAGACATACAAACCCAAATTTTAGCCATGTATCCCCAGGCCCGTTTTTCGGCCGCGTTTATGGCTTCGTTTGATGAAGTGCTTTTACTAGGCCGCGGCGTGCGTATGCCTTCCGCTCCGTTGCCTCAGGCGATAGAAGACGGCTTGGGCAAACTTTCCGTATTGCCCAATATGCCCGGTTATGCCGCCGTGATGGTGGACATGGGCGGTAACAAACTGCGTGATGTTTTGATTTTAGACCTCAAACAAGAGCGTGTCATCTCCCTTAACCAAAGCCAAGGCCGCGCCCTGGCCCGCCTGGCCGCCAAACGCCGCCAGGCCTGGCGTAAGGAGCACCCCAAGTTGGCCGTCCGGCTGGATAAGCAAGGCTTTGCGCTGGACGCCAAAAACGTGTTAATTACCAAAGACGGCATTACCTGGGCTCCGCTTCCGCACGGGGAAATACGCCGCAACCTGGTGTACGCGTGGGAGCTGGGGTGGTATGTTCAGTTTAAACACGGCAGCTGGCAGGTGGAAGGCTTTGCGGAAACAAAAGGTGCCCCTTTACAGCAAACCGTGCCGCCTTTAAAGGCTGTTTTTTAATAGAATATTGTAAAGTCTCAAAAAGGGATTAAACTAATAATATGAAAAATACTAAAAGCAAAATTTTTTTATTAGCTGCCGTTATGGTGTTTGCGTGTGCGGCATGGGCCCAGCTGGAGGTAAAAAACCCGCACGAGGGGCCTGTGGAAGTATCCAATGACATGGCTGTTTTATTAAAACATGTGGATAAAAATTTTGACGCGCGCGAACGCTTGCTGGAAGGCGGCCGCACAAAATGGCGCACGCAAATGACCAAAGGCGCCATTAACCACGCGTTTGATATGCCCGGTGCTTGTGAAGAACATTTAAAGATGGACGTAATTGCCAAACGCTTGCAGGAAATGGAAGAGACGGAAATTTCCCCGCGTACGTTGGTGGTCTTATACCCCGGCAAAAAATTGCAGGCTTCTTTAAAAACTTTATTGCACGACCCGAATAAAAGCGCGGACGTTTTTATCTGGGCGGATATGGCCTATGTGGAAGCCTGCAGTGTGCTTAGCGCCGTGCCGGTAGCCAACCCGCCGCAGGAAGAAAAAGACTTTGCCCAGCTGTATATGCAGCGGGCGCAGTGGCTGGCAGGCCTGTCTGACAAGAATTTTAAAGTAGCCCTGAAAGGAGCGCGCGCACGGTTGGAAGAATTTTAATGCGCTTTAGTTTATGAAAAACCTGATAAGAATATTGGTTGTGTTGCTGGTTGCCTCTCCCGCACAGGCGTGGGTTTTTTTGGACGAACTGAACCCGAACGCCGGTAGCTGGTTGCTGCCAAAAATTCTTTCCGGGCGGCCGGTGCGCGTGTGTGTGGACGTGCTGGATAAACAGGCGGATGCCTCTTCTCCCCGTCGTTATAAAGTGGTTCCTTATAAGGGGGAAAATTTGCAGCCGTATTATCAACAATCGGCCACTATTGTGCAGTTAGCTTATCAAAGTTGGTTTGATGAGTTAGTAGCCCAAATTCAACAAAATAAACGTAAAAAAGAGTTTAAAGATTTACTGGCCCGCATTCCTAAAAAAGTTCCTTTTGTGTTTATCAACGCCCCGCAAAGCGCGCAGCCGTATGCTTCTTGCGAGGAATTACCCGCCCGGGATATAGACTTGCGGGTAAGAGCCACGCTGTTTAAACAGTCGGCCGGCGGGTACGCCGTGCAGCAGGGGCGTGCGGCGTTTACATTTTGGTTTCAGCCGGATAATACCGGCGTGGCCGCGTGGGATGAACCGCAGTTTGTTTTAAAGGCGGTGCCTTCTTTGCAAATTGCCATGCACGAGGCCGGGCATACATTGGGGTTGGGGGATTTGTACGAGGGGGACCATAACCCTGAAAACAGCCCCGTATACACACTGGCGGGGTTTTATGCGGCGCAATCTTTACGCTCAATAATGAACAAAGCCACCGCTTTAACGTGCGACGATGCCGACGGCCTGGCCAACTTGATGGACTTTTTTGCCCCCAATACCTCTTCTGCCCGTGCGGAAAAAGGCTGGGTAAGCCTGTGCCCTAATTATCAGGTGGCTTATTCCCGCGCCCTGCCGTTTGCCTTAAATACCGCACAAAAAGACGCCTTAATGGCCTTTGCCGCGGAGGGCTGGAAAGGCACAAGCCCGGCGCAAGAACAAATAGACGCTGCCCGCCAGGCGGCCTCCCGAAAGGAGCAGGCCTCCCGCAATACCCAGGCCCAAAGCCGCCAAGCGCAGGACGCGCTAAAACAAGCTTTAACCGCTTCCCCCAGGCAGGCGGCCCCGCAGTATAAGCCCCATGTATGTGCTTTGTGCGGAAAGGAAATAGAGGAAGCCGGCTCCGTGCGCTTATCCTATGCCAAAAAAGGAGTGTGGGCCTTTTTGCACTCCTCTTGTAATGAAAAGCGTAAAACCCAGGGGGCTAAAATACCCCCAGGCAATTTGGCCAAGTACGGTGAGCCTATGAAATAGTTTTATTTACGCCCGGTATTTACCGGGCGTTTTTTATGGGGTTGGTAAAAAACGGCCTAATGTGTTTTAACAGTTGAAAAAGGGGCACATTATGCCAATACTATAGTAAGAGGTAAGGAGGATTTATGAAAAATATTGTAATGAGATGTTTAATGCTGGCGGGGGTGCTGGCGCTAGCGGGGCCTTTGGTGGCCGCGCCCGCTTTGGACGCGAAAGCGTTTAAAGCGCAGCAGAAAGCGGCGGCTTCTAAACTAGAAGCTTTACGCGTGAAGATAGATAATGTAGGAGGGGAAGATTTAAGCTTGGCGTTTGTGATGTCCGTTAAGTCCAAAGACGCCTTAGCGGTATCCAGCACGGTGCTGGCTTACCAGGATTATGCGCAAAAGCGCTCCTTAGGTATTTTGATGGGGGCGGCAATTCAAAACGCGGGCAATCCGGTAGCTATGCAGAAGGTGCGGGATTCGGAATTTAAAAAATTGTTATCCTCGGCCCCGCAGGAACAGTATGGGGTGGAGAACACCTTTAAAACGTTGGACGAACTGCTGAATATGGAGGATTCCTCCCTAGCGGCCGTGGTGGGGTTAGCCAAACGCATGAACCCGCAAAGCCGCGCACAGCAGCAGGCTAAACAAGCCTTAAAAGAAGCCGCCAAAACAGCTGCTACAAAAAAGAAATAAATAGAAGATTTAGCTATCAAGGCCCCCTTAAACAGGGGGCCTTTTTAAATGGAAATAAAAACCCCGGAGTATTGCCCCGGGGTTTTTGGTAATTGTTGTACAAAGTGTTAAAAAGTAATAAAAGCGGTTTTTGTTAGGTACAAAAACCACAGGGCTCCGCCCGCCAAAAGCGTAATAATAAGGGGGATAATATCCGCCCCTTGAAAGCGGTTGGGAACGTCTTTACCCGTTAAGGCATTTAAACGGTACTGCAAACGGGCGGGGATGGCGGCAAATACGGCTAGGCCCAGCAGTTTGTACCAGCCCGGCATTACCACGCAGGCCGCCGCGCTTAAAAGCCACACGGGGTAGTAAAACCAAGCCGGCATGCAGGGTGTTTTGCGCATATATACACAAGTGCGGTTAATAATGCCCGCCAGTTGGTAAAGCGTAATTAGGCCGCCCAAAGCGCGCAAAATAGCCCCGCCGGCAAGCGGAGTTTTTGCCGCGTTTAAATACCCTTTTGCAACGGCTTTCCATTGTTTATACAGCCAGCAAAACACATACATGCCGCCGGTAAGCAAGTTATAAATAAACAGCTTGGTAGCGCCTGTAAAATGGTAAGCGTTGCTGAGGCCTTGTTTTTTTAGTTCTTCGCGGTCGGCTTTGCGTTTGGCTTCGGTGGTATAGTCCCACCGGCGCAGTGTAAAAAAATACAATACGTAAAAACCGCCAAAAACCAGTACAAAATCAAGCCATCTTTCCATAGGGTTATTATAGCAATTACGGGGCGGGTTGTAAGTCGGCAAAAATGAAACGGCTTTGAAAGTTTACTTTTATTTGAAGCCAAGGCCCTTGGGCCGCGGCCGGGGGAAACCACAGGACGGCGCGGCGGGGGGAAAGCTGGATGAGGGCCGGTTCAAAATGCCAAAATTTTAAGGCGCCTTTAACGGTTCTTTGTTCAAATAAAGAGCCTAAAATTTCTTGTATAGTAACGGGTACACCGTGCGGGGCGGATTTAAAAGAATGACGGGAATAGAGCGCCTCCCGGCTGGGGCGGAAAGTGTAGGCTTTTAAACCGGGGTTATTATCCAGCTTTAACTGGTAAAACTGCAACGGCCGGCGCAAGCGGCGCAGATAGTGCTGTTTAAAGCGGTTTAGTTCTTCTGGGGAGTGGGTGGGTTTTATAAAACCGTTTATTTGGTCAAGTAGGGATTGAACGGCCGAGTCCTGCACCAAACTGGGCGGCGCAAAGCGAATGCTTAGCAGTTCTTTTTCCACCAGTTTGGTTAATTCTTTTTTTATTTGCAGGCGGGTTTGAGTGGGCGTTTGGGAAAATAACTCTTCAAAAAATTGTTTTTTTAAGCGTTCTTGTTTATTTAAAAAAAACGGAAACCCCCACCCGGGGGTATATAAAATACCCCCTATTAAAAAAGCGGCCAGGCACTTTTTTAGAAAGAGGGAAAGATTATTTTTCATTTATTTTCTGCGGAAAGGGTCCAAATTCCTGCTGGGAAATGGGAAAGTCTCCCACCGCTATTTTAAGTTCTTTATCCTGGGGTTTAAAAGCCAGGTGCAGGTCTTTCATTTGCGGTTGTTTAAACGAAAGCACCACCGCCCCGCTGGCAAACTGTATGGTTTGATAGGGGGTAAATTCAAATTCTTTTTGCGGGTTGTTAAAGCTTGCAATAATGTTTTTTAAAGCCTGCATTTCTTGGGTGGAAATGGAATATAAATCGGCCGGGTGCTGCACGGTAAGGGCATATTCTTTCAAAGCGGGGGTACGGTCCAGCTGGGTTCTCAGTTCGCGGTAGCGCTGGATAATGGTGTTTTGGGTTTTCTCGGAAGGGTAAAACTGTTTAACCGTACTTACAAATTCTTCTTGTTGGGCTTTTTGGGCGTATTTGCTACTCTTGGCGGCTGTTTTGCCGGTTGCCGGAATGCTGGTTTTTATGGCTTCAATGGTTTGGGCGGCTTTGGTTTTTTGCAGCACCAGCGCGCGCCAGTTTTGTGCGCGCAGGGGTAAAAAACAAAAGCATAAAATAAATAAACAAAAAACGGTGGTAAGCAAAGTGTGCATGGGTAAAAAATCTCCTTCTCAACAGGATAAAAAAATAATATCCGGCGCGCCAGGGCCTTTGGGCCTATATTGGGCATGGGTCCAGCGGCCTAAATATAAATAAAAACCCCGCCGGGTTTAGCGGCGGGGTTGGGTGGAAAAGAGTTTTTTAGTATTTAATACCGTAGTTGGTAATGTTTTGCAAGCCTTTCATCCACATCAGCAGGCGTTCTTTGGTTTGTTGTTCTTTGGCTTGTTTTACTTCTTCGCGCAGTTTGTGTAATTCCTGCTGTACCAAAAACATATGCTTACCGTTGGTGGGGTTAAATACCAGGCCGTCTTTTTCCAAAATTTTGCCGGCTCTTTCAAAGGCTTTTAAAAGCTCTTTGTTGCGTTTTTGCATGCGGGTATAGGAGGAACGGGCCATTAAACTTTCCGAAAGGCGGGTAATGGCCATTTCTTCCGTGCCTTGCAGGAAAGGATTTTGCTTTTCCAATACATTGGCGGTAGATTCCAACACGGTTTGCGCATTGGCTTCTAAAATTTTTTCTACGGCTTTATACAAGTCTGCAAAGCTGTGCTCTTGGGGCAAGGTTTTGCTGGCTTTTAACGCCGCATGATAGATGGGGTTTAGCTCTGCCGATACCGGGGCCGGTTGAGCCACGGCCGCGCAGCTAAAAAACAGTATGCCTAAAACGGCTAGTAATTGCTTTTTCATGCAAGCTCCTTTTCCTGCTTAGTTTATAAACAACATAATAACCAATCTAATATTTTTGCTATGGCCTCAAAAGGGCCAAAGGTCCTATTTAAAAAGGTTATTTGGACCTATAAATTTTCTAGGCCCTGTAAGGGAAAGCCCAAAAAATACTAAAATATATACATCCGCGGTGCGGGGTAGGCCCGCCCGTGCGGAAAATTGTTTAGGATATCCAAATTATTATATGAATAATACCCGTCAGGACGTAAGAAACGTGGCCATCATTGCCCACGTAGACCACGGCAAGACCACGATTGTGGATTCTTTGTTAAAATTTGCAGGCCAGTTTAATGTAAAAGAAGGCCAAGCGCAGGAAACGGTGCTGGACTCCAACCCGTTAGAGCGTGAACGCGGCATTACTATTTTGGCCAAATGTACTTCCATTGAATACAAAAACCATACCATTAATATTGTAGATACCCCCGGCCATGCCGATTTCGGCAGCGAAGTGGAACGCGTGCTACGCATGGTGGACGGCGCCATCTTGATGGTGGACGCGGTGGAAGGCCCCATGCCTCAAACCCGCTTTGTGCTTCGCAAAGCGTTGGCTTTGGGGTTACGCCCGATTGTGGTTATTAACAAGATGGACCGTGAACACGTGCGCCCCAGCGAAGTGGTGGACGAAGTTTTCAACCTGTTTATGGAATTGGGCGCTACGGACGAACAGTTAGATTTCCCGATTATTTACGCTTCCGGCCGCGCCGGCTGGGCCAGCTTAAAGATGGAAGAACCCGGCAAAGATATTGCCCCGGTGCTGGATACTATTTTGGCCCATGTGCCCGCCCCGGTTGCCATGCCGGATGCCCCGCTGCAAATGCAGGTAACCATGCTGGACTATAACAACTTTTTGGGCCACGTGGGTATTGGCCGCATTTTAGCCGGCAAAGTAACGCGCGGGCAGAGCGTGGTGCTTATTCATCACGACGGTTCCACCACCCCGGCCAAAGCCGTTAAGATTGAACGCTTTATGGGCCTTGGCAAACAGGATTTGGAAAGCGCCAGCGCGGGGGACATTGTGTCCATCGCCGGTTTGGAAGGCGTAGACGTGGGCGACACCATCTGCCAGCCGGATGCTTTAAAACCGCTTCCGCCCTTGGCGATTGACGAACCCACCATGTCTATGGACTTCCTGGTGAACGACAGCCCCTTTGCCGGTAAAGAAGGTAAATTTGTTACCAGCCGCCACTTAAAGAACCGCTTGGAAAAAGAAGCCCAAACCAACGTGGGCTTGAAAGTGGAACAGCTGGAAGGGGAAGGCCGCTTTAAAGTATACGGCCGCGGGGAATTGCATTTAACCATTTTAATTGAAAACATGCGCCGCGAAGGCTTTGAGCTGGCGGTGTCCTCCCCCGAAGTAATTTATAAAGAAGAAAACGGCCAAATCCTGGAACCGATGGAATACCTTATTTTGGATATCCGCAGTGAGTTCCAAGGCGCCGTTTTCACCATGCTGGGTACCCGTGCCGCCAAGCTGGAAAATATGGTGGCCGAAGGGGAAGACCGCCTGCGCCTGGAATATTTAATTCCGTCCCGCGCGCTGATTGGTTTTAAAAATGAATTTTTAACCAATACCCGCGGTACCGGTATTATGCACCACAGCTTTAAAGGTTTCTACCCCAAAGTGAACTTGCCGCCCTTGCGCCACAACGGTGTGCTGATTGCCAAAGAAGACGGCGAAACCACGCCTTATGCCTTATTTGCGCTGGAAGATAACGGTGAACTCTTCCTGGGCCCCAACGTAAAAGTATACGCGGGGGAAATTGTGGGGCAGAACTCCCGCGATAATGACTTGGTGGTAAACCCCTGCAAAGCCAAACATCTAAGCAATATGCGCAGTAAAGCGAGTGACGAGTCCTACACCCTCACTCCGCCCCGCGTAATGAGCTTGGAACAAGCCGTGGAATACATCGCGCCGGACGAATTGGTGGAAATTACCCCCACGTCTTTGCGCTTGCGTAAGAAGATTCTTTCCCACTTGCTGCGCAAACGCAGCGAACGCGCCAGCGAGGAAGAAGAAGCTTAATATTCTTCTTATACTCTTTCCACCCGGGCCTGCTTATGCGGGCCCGGGTTTTATTTTGCTTAAAGGGTTTCATGCAACTGCTGTATGCGGTTATGTGAGGGGGGAGTCCATAAAAATCTTTTCCCTGTCATTTTTGGTGGCGCGTTTACAAGGGCAACAAAAAACCCCGTTAAAACGGGGCTTTTATAGAGAGTTAAGCTCATCCTAAGGCCTTGGTGTATAAAACGCTTAGCCGCGGGTTATTTTAGCGCGCAGGCGCCACAGGCTCATTCTGCCGGCAGGCAAGGTTTTTAAAGGCATTTTAAGCGGGTTTTCCAGGCGGTTTACGCCGCTCGTGCAGGAAAAGGTAACCCCAAAAAGCGGGTTAATGGCGGCGTCCATCTCGGGCAAGGGGGCGGCGGCCGGATAGAAAAATGCGTTAACCGGCAGTTTGTGCAGTTTTTCCAAACGGGTTTTGCTTTCTTGCGCTTGATGGATAGCCTGTTCCTTCCCCAAGGTGTTTAAACAGGTGTAAGAAAGACCGTGGGCGGCAAAGCTTACGCGTTTACTTTTTTTCAGCTCGGTCAAATTCTCTTCGTTTAGTGTGTTTTGCCAGGCTTCCTGCTCCGGGTTTTGCCAGGCGTTATATTGGCCAATCTGCTGGGCGCATAAGCACACGCAGGCTTTTATTTCGCGCGCTTGCAAAAGGGGGAATACCTCTTTATAAAAACTTTGCAGGCCGTACTGAAACACCAGCATAATCGGGCGCGGCGGCAAGGCTACACCTTGCTTGGCGGCCAGTAAATCTTCCGGCGTGATGGGGGTAAAACCCAGTTTAAGTACCCAGTCCAGCCGTTTGGCTAGTTGGAGGGGGGATGTCCACTCTTTTTTTAAGGCGGAATTTTTGGGTGCCGTGCCTATTTTGCCAAAGCACAATACGGGCAACAGCGGGGTTTTGCGTTTCCAAAACGGGAAATACAAAGCACAAAACACAGCCCCGCACAGAAGCAATATAGCAGAAAGGATAAGCGCGTAAATCATTATTTATTATCCCGGGTGTTTAACAGCCAAAGCTTCATGTATTTTACAAAGATGTAAAACGCGGAGAAGGACGCCCAAATAAACCCGCGCACCCCGTCCAAAAAGCCCAGCTTTAATACGTAGCGGCGCAAAAATTCCAGCGGTATAATAAACAGTACCGCCAAAAAACTGCGTTTTTTGCCGTTTTGGTGCATGGTTTGGGCGGCCAGGGTGGTGTATTTGTTAAATTTTTCAAAATAGGTTTCTATGTCATTATAAGAATAATGCATAAAAACATTTTTCAGGCGGGAAGTGGGGCCCTGTACGCAAAGTTTTTCGTGTACAAGTCCTCCTTCGTAGCGGGATTTTTCGGTGCGTACCAGGCGCAGGATGTGTTCCTTTTTAAGCCCACCGTGTTGCATGCGTTTGCCTAAAAAGCAGTTTACGCGGGTTAGCTCAAACCCGTCAACAGAAGGGTTTTGAACGGCTTGGCGGATTTCTTGCGCCAGTTCGGGGGTAAGCACTTCGTCCGCATCTAGCGAAAGCGCCCACGGCGTTTTTACTTGGCTGAGGGCAAAATTCTTTTGGGCGGTAAATCCTTCAAAAGGGTGCGTATATACGCGGGCGCCAAATTGTTTGGCGATGGCGGCGGTGTCGTCGGTGGAGTCATCCACCAGCACAATTTCGTCCACCGCGTCTTTGGCGCTGGCCAGGCATTTGGCAATTTTGTCCGCTTCGTTGCGGGCGATGATAAAAAGGGTAATTTGCGTCGTCATATGTTTCATTTTATCATTTAGCCGGGGTAAAGAAAATACCGCCTAAATAGGGAACCCCCCCTGGCAGGGTTTGGGACCAGAGGGGTTTGGGGGATTAAATGTAAAATGGCTTTGTTTCTATATTATTAGAATATAACTTTTTATCTTGCGGCAACAGGGCCATTGGACCCAAAATAAAAAATATTTTGTACCTAGAAGATTTTGGGCCTTTTGTTGTATAATTTGTTAGGTCCTTTTATAAGGAGGAAAAAATGAAAAAAACAATTTTTATGCTTTGCTTATGCGCCTTTGCGGCGGCGTGCCAAACCTTGCCTACCTCTTCGGAATATTTAGTACGGGGGGACGGGTATTTTAAAGACGGTAAAATTGATAAAGCTTTAGCGTCCTATACCAAAGCCCTTCAGCTCAACCCGGACCGGACCGACATTTACGCCTCCCGCGGTTCCGCCTATTTTTTTAAGGGGGATTATGTTTCCGCCCAGAATGACTTTTTAACCGTTGTGGAGCGCAACCCCTACCAGGCCGACGGTTACACGGCGCTGGGTTCCGCTTTAGCGGCGTTGGGCGATTATGAAAACGCGTTAAAAATGTTTAGCATTTCTTTAAATTTAAACCCTTCTAAGCCGGAAACCTTCTTTTCCCGCGCGGGCGTTTATTTTATGTTGGAAGATTATGATAAAGCCATTGCCGATTATACTTCCGTTATTTTGTTAGCGCCCGCGGCCGAAGTGTACAACGCGCGCGGTGCGGCGTATTTGAAAAAAGGCGATACCGCCAAGGCAGAAGATGACTTTAATATAGCAAAGGGGGGGCAATTCCCGGCTAAATTAAATGAATATTCTATGATTGATTAGTATATTCTACGACGAGAAATAAAAAAATCTTGCACAAAAAATATTTGTTTTGCTATAATATTTATGTCAGATTTACGTCACCGTAGCTCAGTTGGTTAGAGCGAGCGTTTCATAAGCGCTAGGTCGGTGGTTCGAGCCCACCCGGTGACATTTTTTTATCCCCCGCATAAGCGGGGGTTTTTTTATTGTTAAAAACCAGTGCAAAAAAGCAAAAAATGTATTATATTATATATAGTACGGAGAATTTTTATGAAAAAACTTTCTATCCTTTTTTTGTTATTAGCCGCCGGCGCCCCTTTATGCGCCGAGTCTACCTGTGAAACCCGGGTGGACCGTAACCTGGACAAAACCACCATGCAAAAAGTACATTATTGCTTAAACCCCGAAGAAGAACCGGACCCGGGCCCGGAACCGCAGGTGGTTTATTTTGCGGCGTATGATTCCCGCGCGCCGCGCCCGGCCAATACGCCCAAAATCCCGATGGAAATCGTCCAGCCCGATGCCGTGTATCAGGAAGAAGCCCTTTCTAAAAACAGAGAATACTGGGAAGCCAAAAACTACCCGCTGTTTACCAACGATATTCCCTCCTCGCAGGATGAACGCGAAGTAAACTGCGCCGTGATGGAGCTTTTCCCGGGTTCCACCCTGGTTCCGCCGCCCACGGCTACCCGCATTATTATGTACCGCTACGGCAAAGACGGCAACTATAACGGCCCGCTGACGGTATTTTACGGCGGTAAAGAAGTGGCCCTGCGCGATAATGGGGACGGCACCTTCTCTATCCCGGGTGTGGAAGATGAGGAAGGCAACCCTTTAACCGGTTACTTTGCCTATGACCCTACCGGTGCCCAAAATAAAGAAAACGAAGTGTATTATAAGCCTTCTGTAAGTTTAAACACCACAAAGGGCAACCCGTATTTTAAATAAAGGAGAGGCCTGTTCCCGGGCGTTAAACCAATAAGATATGCAAAGAATTTTAAGCTATTTAAAAAAACCGTTTGAAGAAAAAGGTTTGGTAATTGGTGTAGTTGACAGTTGTTTAAAAGCCGTTACGGTGTTTGTGTGGGGATACTTAACGGTGGTGTTATGTTCTTTATTTTTCCAGTCTTTGTTGGTGGACTATAACCCATTGACGAAATTGTGGTGGTTTTCTTACTGCTTTTTTATTTTCTTTGGTGCTACGCTTTTGGCGTATATTTTGCTGTTTGTCCGCTCTTACGACGAAGACGAAGAATAAACGCTTCCTCATTTCATTTAAAAACCGGCTCCTGCTAATGCGGGGGCCGGCTTTTTTGTTTTTTCAAATGCAAACCGAGTAGTAATACTAAATTTATTTATTGGGTTAAACGCGTTTTATGGGGAGATGGCGCAAAACGAAACTTATGCCTGGGTGCTTAAAATGCAGCGGGCTTCGGTGCGGTCTTTTTTAAGCTGGGTGACCAGTGCGTCCAAACCGTTAAATTTGGTTTCATCACGCAGTTTATCATAAAAATAGACGGTAATTTGCTTGCCGTAAATATCCTGGTTAAAATCAAAAATATTTACTTCCACCAACGGGATGGTGGATTGAATGGTGTTTACCGTGGGCCTAAAACCAATGTTGCAAAAACCTTGGTACATTTTTCCTTCCACGGCTACTTTTACGGCAAATACGCCCAGGGGGAGAATTTTGTAAATACCCGTGTCCAAATTGGCGGTGGGAAAGCCCAGCGTGCGGCCCAGTTTGTTGCCCACAATCACCGTGCCGGTTACTTCATAGGGGCGGCCCAAAAAGGCGTTGGCTTGGGCAATATCGCCCGCGGCCAGGGTTTTACGGATGAGAGAAGACGATATTTTCTGCTCATGGCAGGATAAAAAATCCAGCACTTCAAAGGGGATATTGCGTTTTAAACATTCCGTGCGCAGAAACTCAGCCGAGCCTTGGCGGTCCTTCCCAAAAGCAAAGTCTTTGCCAATCAGTAAACCACCCATTTGGTAACGGGTTAACAGTTCGTTAAAAAATTCTTGTGGGGTTTGGTTGTGTATTTTTTCAAAATCCAGCGCGATTACTTTGGCAGCACTTGCTTGCTGCAAAAGCGGGCGTTTCTCGTCCGGGGTGGTAAGCACGGTCATTTCCGGGCGGGGGGATAACAAGGTTTTGGGCGGCAGGGGGAAATATAACACCAGCGGAGCTTGCAAATGATGCGCCGCCAACACGTTTAAACGGTTAAATAAAAAGCGGTGCCCGGCGTGTACACCGTCAAATGTACCAATGGTAATAAAGTGTTTAGTTTTCATTTTCAGGCTCCGTTTGCGGCTGAGTTTGAGGTACGGGCACAAAGCGGGAGTAAATGGCCCCGGGCGTGCTGTCTTTAATTAAAGAGCCGTCAAAAGCGTCTTTTACGTCCAAATCCCCAATGCGGGTGCGGCGCAGTACGCAAATATGCCCCACCGTGCCCAATTTCTGCGCCAGCAGCCATCCCATGGAACGTACATAGGTTCCGCAGGAGCAGGTAAGCGTAAAGGATATTTGATTGCCGGGCAGAATTTGCACATGGCTCCAGCTTAAAATATGGATGGTATTATAGCGGCGTTCCAGCTCGTGCCCGTTGCGTGCCAGGTCATACATGCGTTCCCCGCCTATTTTTTTGGCGCTAAAGAAGGGAATGGGCTGTTCTACTTCCCCGGTGAGGGATTGGGTGGCATTCAGCACGTCCTGCAAGGTAAAGGGGGGGACGGGCTTGGTTTGGGTTTCTTCGCCATAGGCGTCCCACGTGTCCGTTTCTACTCCCAGTTGCAGGGTGGCTTCGTAAGTTTTGGTTTGTTTTAAAAAGTAGTCTTGCTGTTTGGTGGCGTCCCGTCCGACGAGCAGTAATAACAGGCCGGAGGCTATCGGGTCCAGCGTGCCGCTGTGGCCGATTTTTTTTACGTGCAGGGCTTTGCGCGTCAAAATAATAATATCGTGCGACGCGTAATCTTTTGGCTTATCCACCAAGAACAACCCGCTGATGAGCGGCTTACCGAATTTCTTTGACGACATTTTTCACAACTTCGGCCAGCTCGCTGGTAACATCTTCCAGCGGTTTACCCGTTACTTTAAAGCCGGAAGCACGCGCATGCCCGCCGCCGCCAAATTTTTGGGCAATTTGGCTTACGTCTACCGAGTTACGCGCACGTAAGTTGACGGAAACTTTATCGGCTTCTTCTTTAATTAAAGCCGAAACCTCCACCCCCGGTATCATCGTGGGTTGGCTTACAATGCCTTGCGTTTGGGAGGGGGTAGCGCCCAGGGCTTCAAAATCGCGCCGGGTAAGTACAATTTGGCTGTACTTGTTATCAAAGCGCAGTTCCATTTTTTCCAGCGCGCGGCCTAAAAGTTTCAAATCAATATAAGGCTTAGTAAAGTAAATAACCTGATTGATCTGGGCAATATCGGCCCCTAAGGCCACCAGGGCGGAAGCTACGCGCAAGGCCTCAGAGGTGGTATTACTGTGTAAAAAGCGGCCGGTGTCCGTCTCCAGCCCGGTGTAGAGGCAGGTGGCCTCGTCCGGCGTGGGGAGGAGGCCTTCTTCGTTGGCTTCAAAGAGTTGGAAAATAATTTCCGCCGTGGAGCTGGCCGTAGAATCAATATAATTAATATGGCCGTATTTATCGCTAATTAAATGGTGGTCTATATTAATAATGGTTTGGGCATTATTTAATACGGCTTCCAGGTCGCCCCCGCGGGCCCGGTCGGAACATTCCAGCAAGATGACGGTGTCAAAATGCGGGTCTTGCGGGAGTTGATTGACGTGAATATTGCTTAAACCGGGTAAAAACTGCAAGTCCTCCCCAATGGCCGGGGTGGCGTAAGCATAAGGGGTTTTGCCCAAGCGGGTAAGCAAGGAAACCATGGTAAGCGTACAGCCCAGGGAGTCCCCGTCCGGGTTTTGATGCCCGGCTATAAAAAAGTTTTGGCCGTTTTTAATGGCTTGCCAAATGGAGGCAAAGGTGGTTTCTCTAGTTTCCTGATTCATGTTTTTCCTTCTC
The DNA here is from genome assembly GCA_944324735.1 of uncultured Elusimicrobiales bacterium. Lineage (GTDB taxonomy): Bacteria > Elusimicrobiota > Elusimicrobia > Elusimicrobiales > Elusimicrobiaceae > Avelusimicrobium. The sequence goes on along the minus strand of CALUXL010000112.1, from coordinate 6,853 downwards.
GATAATTTGAAAGATGGATTCCACCCGTGAGGCTTGCTCCGGGGTATTGTCGTATTCAAAACTAAAGGAAGGAATACGCTTTAAATGCAGGCGGTGGCGCAGCAAGGCGCCAATTTCTTTGCGCAGTAAAGACAGCGCTTCCTGCGTTTTCTTTTTGTCTTCCGGGCTGCCAAAGACGGAAAAATACACCTTGGCGGAAGATAAATCTTTAGATACATGTACCGAAGTAATGGTTACAAAGCCGCCCAGCTCGCCGTCGGCCGACATTTTGGTTACATGCGTGTTAATTTCTTCTAAAAAAAGGGTTTCCAAACGTTTTATTCTGTCAATCATATACACATTATAGCATTTTAGCAACCGGGTTTTGGCCAAAGAGAGCCTTGTTTTTTACAGCAAACTAAGGTATAGTATCTATAGGGGTTTTTGCAGGCCCCTGAGGGTGTTGCAACCTGTTTGATTTATTCCAAATTAGGAGAATATTTATGAATAGAAAAGGTTTTACCTTGATTGAGCTGCTGGTGGTAGTGCTGATCATTGGTATTTTGGCCAGTGTGGCTTTGCCCCAGTATACCAAAGCGGTGGAAAAATCCCGCTCTACGGAAGCTATTACCTTGCTGAGCAACCTGGCCAAAGCGGAAGAAATTTATGCCTTGGCTACCAATGCTTATACCAATGATATGAACTCTTTGGATATCCAAATGCCTAATATCACGGGTACGGGTACGGTAAGCTCTATGCAAACCAATGCTTTTACCATTACCATCCGCAATGCGAATAATGCATCTGTTTTCCAAGCTACGGCCACCCGTGGCGGCAGCAGCAATGCGGGCACCGCATCGTATAACTACACGATTGTAGCCCGTATGGCGCGCGGGCAATCCTTGAAAATGTGGTGCCAGCCGGGTACCGTTACCACGGTGGCGGCTTCTGCCCCTGCTTTAACTGGCTCCACGGATGCTGTGAAGATGTGCAAAAGCATTGCCAACGGTAATGCCAACGGCTACATTATGCAGTAAGTTTTTAGACGCTTTAAAAACCCCGCTTAACAAGCGGGGTTTTTTATTTTAAAGACTGCTTAAAGCCCAACCTAGCCTGGGCGGAAGCTGGTTAAATAAGGGGAAAAAGACATATAGAAATGTACCGCTGATTGTCCCTGATTTTTTGTAGCTGGTTTTACCAAATAAATAAAACCGCCACCCGGGTATGGGCAGCGGTTTTGGGTATTGTTAAAGGCCTGATTAATTTTCTGCCGGGGCTTTTTTAGTATCGCCCATTTTTGCCAGGTGTACGTCCACATCCAAGGAGTATACCAGGCAACCTTTGGGTTGTGCTTCCAGCAAAGGCAGCAGTTCTTTTTCCATAAATCCGGTTATTTTGTCGGCCTCGTCCACCATTTCCATTACTACGGGGTATTTTTCCACCAACTCAAAATAACGCGTATTGCGCAAGATGCTGCTGGGGCCGTAACCTAGCATAGCCCGGCTGGCGGTGGCGCCGGAAAGGCCAAAATCTTTGGCTTTTTTGGCTATAATTTCATACAGCAGTACATGGTTTATGCGGTCCGTACTGCTTAAATATACTTTTAAAAGCTTCATTTTTTTGCTTTGCATAATTTGTCCCCCAGGGAAAGTATCCCTTTCCCGTATTATAACAGAATTTGCGCCTTTTGCCATAGCCACTTTTAAGAAGATAACCCGGCCATAAAAAACCCCGGCTTTGGGCCGGGGTTTTTAGGGTTTGATAAACCTTACATTTTAATGCGCCGGGTAATGTGGTCTTTCCGGAAGCATTCAATAATGTCTCCTTCCGCCACGCCTTTAAAGCCGGCTACCAAAATACCGCATTCGTAGCCTTTTTCCACTTCTTTTACGTCGTCTTTAAAGCGTTTTAAACCTTCAATGCGCCCACGGCCGATTTCTTCCGTGCCGCGTTTAATGCGCACTTCATAACCACGCACCATTTTGCCGCTGTCCACCAACGAGCCCGAAATCAAGCCGGAGCTTAATTTCATAACTTTCTTGATGGTGGCAGAGCCGATTAAGGTTTCCACCACGTCCGGCTCTAACAAGCCTTCCATGGCAGCCTTAATGTCTTCCAGCAGTTCAAAGATAATGGTGTAGAGGCGTATTTCAATGCCTTCGCGTTCGGCTTCGGCCTGGGCTTTGTTTTCCACATCCACGTGGAAGCCGATGACTACCGCATTGCTGGCTTTGGCAAGCAGAATGTCGGACTCGTTAATATTGCCCGGGGCGGAAAGGATGATATCCAGTTCCACTTCGTCAGACGGGATACGCAAGAGCGCATCTTTAATGGCTTCAATGGAACCCTGCACGTCCGCTTTTAAGATGATTTGCAGTTTTTTCACTTTGCCGTCGCCGTCTTTGCTCAGGTTCATTAAAGACACCTGTTTGCGGTGGGCTTGAGAGTCTTCTTTCTGGGCCAGTTTGCGTTTTTCGGCCGCGTAGCGGGCTTCTTTTTCGCTTTCCATAATGTAAAGCGTATCACCCACTTGCGGCGGTTCGCCGTTAATGCCCAATACTTCCGCCGGCACGCTGGGGCCGATCTTTTGGTAACGATGAGAGTTCTCGTCAATCAGCGCGCGGATGCGCCCATAGCTGGTACCCACGATAAACGGGTCGCCCACTTTCATGGTGCCTTTTTGTACCAGCACCGTGGCTACCACGCCGCGTTTGTTGTCGCGTTTGGATTCCAAAATAACACCTACGCCCAGGCGGTCCGGGTTGGCTTTTAATTCCATAATTTCCGCCTGCAGGGAAATCATTTCCAGGAGTTTATCAATATTAATCTTTTTCTTGGCGGAAATTTCCACAAATATGGTATTACCTTGCCATTCTTCCGGCACCAGGCCGCGGGAAGCCAAATCCTGCTTTACGCGGTCCGGGTTGGCCCCGGGCAGGTCAATCTTGTTAATGGCAACAATAATCGGCGCGCCGGCTGCTTTGGCGTGTTCCATAGCCTCAATGGTCTGCGGCATGATGCCGTCCGTGGCGGATACCACCAGCACCACAATATCCGTGGCCTGGGCACCGCGGGCACGCATGGCCGTAAAGGCTTCGTGGCCGGGGGTATCCAAGAACGTAAGGGAGCCGCGCGGGGTTTTTACCCGGTACGCACCGATGTGTTGCGTAATGGCGCCGGCTTCTCCGTCCGCCACGTGGGAGCTGCGTATAGCGTCTAGCAGGCTGGTTTTACCGTGGTCCACATGGCCCATAATGGTAATTACCGGGCTGCGCGGTTTTAAGGAGGCGGGGTCGTCCTGCTGTTCCATAATGTGCAGGGTTTCCTGGTCCAAATCTTCTTCGGCCATTTCCGCTTCAAAACCGCATTCGCTTAAAATCAGTTCAATCATGTCTTTTTCAAGACGTTGGTTGATGGTGGCAAACACACCCAGGCCCATTAATTTTTTGATGAAATCGTTAATTTTAAAATTCATCTTTTCGGCCAGTTCTTTTACCGTAGGAGTGCCCACAATGCGGATTTTTTTGGAATCCTTTACCGGGGCGGCTTCCTGCTGGGGTTTTAAGTGGCCGTGTCTGTCCAGGTGGCCTTGGGGCTGCGCGGGGCGCGGAGCCTGCTGCGGCTGAGGGGCCGGTTTTTGCACCGGCTGAGGAGCAGGCTGAACGGGCGCCGGTTTAGGCGCTTCGTGCGCGGCGGCAGGCTGCGGCTTGGGTTGTACAGGCTGAGCAACCGGGGCCGGCTGAGGAGCCGGTTTGGGCGTTTGTTCGGCCGGTTTTTCCTGCACCGGGGCCGCGGCGGGTTGCTGCGGGGCGGTTTGGGCCTCTTGTTCTTTTACCGGGGCTTCTTCCTTAACCGCTTTATGCGCGGTGCGGTGAGTGGCCGGCTTTTTTGCAGCTTTGGGTTTGTCTTCCGCCGTTTTTTTGGCCGTTGTTTTGCGCGCAGTAGTCTTTTTGGCGGTTTTGGGTTTATCTTCCGCCGTTTTTTTGGCCGTAGTCTTGCGCGTGGTGGTTTTTTTAGCCGCTGTTTTTTTAGCCGAGGAGGCTTTTTCTTCTTCCGTATTAGTTGGCTTCTTCGCTGTTGTCATTGGCTACCTCCTCTTGGTTTTCTTGGGCGGCCTGATGGTCTGCCAGGTATTTTTTGGCGCCTTCAATTACTTTGGCGGCCGTTTTTTCACCCACGCCCTGCAAGGTGGCCAGGTGTTCCGGTTCCACGGAGGCAATTTTTTCTACCGTGGTAAAACCCGCTTTCTGCAATACTTCGGCAATTTTTGGGCCAATGCCTTCCACATCCGCTAAAGCGGCTTGGATTTGTTCGCTGGCTTCTTTGCCTTCCTGCGCTTTTTGAGATTCGCTCTTTACTTCCAAATTCCAGCCCGTTAATTTGCTGGCCAGTTTAATGTTCTGCCAGTCTTTGCCAATGGCAATGGCCAGCTGATCATCCGGTACGATGATGGTGGCTTTTTTGTCGCTTAAGCTGTCAATTTTTACATAGCTGGCTTTAGCGGGGGAAATGGCGTTCATCAGTACGGTGGAAACATCGGCCGAGTAATTGATAAGGTCAATGCGTTCGCCGGAAAGTTCGTTCATTACCGCACGGATGCGGATGCCGCGCATACCCACACAGGTGCCGATGGGGTCAATTTTGTGGTCAATGCTGGAAACCAACACTTTGGCGCGGAAGCCCGCGTCTCTTTGGATGTTTTTAATTTCCACAATGCCTTCGTTAATTTCGGGCACTTCCACTTTAAACAGCTCTTCCATAAATTTGGGGCTGGTGCGAGATAAAATGATGTACGGCCCACGCTGGCCTTTATCCATTTTGTAAGCGGCGGATTTATAGCGGGAAAGCACCGGGTCATCACCCACGTTGGCCAAGTCGTTCTGGCTGAGTACTTTGGTGATGATGGCTTTTACGCGCGAACCGTTTACATAGCGTTCTTTTTTAATTTGTTCGCAGTAGGGCAAGATGGCTTCCACTTTGCCTAAATCTACAATAATATCCCGGTCGGAAAAGCGGCGCACGGAGCCGGTAATCACTTCGCCTTCGCGGGGTTTGTATTCTTTGTAAAAGTTTTCGCGTTCAATGCCGCGTACTTTTTGAATAAGCACCTGTTTGGCAATTTGAGCCGCAATGCGGGAGAAGTCTTCCACGTCCAGCGTGTTGGTTACCACGTCGCCCACTTTGGGGTTTTTAATGTAGGCTTTGGCTTGTTCCACGTCAATTTCCGTTTCCGGGTTGGTGACGGTTTCCACCACGTTTAAGGTTTGGAACGCTTTAATGGAGCCGGCTTCGGTATCAATTTTGGCGCTGATTTGAGCGGTTTTGCCCAAGTTTTTGCGCAAGGCGGAAACCAGGGCGTCTTCAATGGTTTTTAAAATATCTTCGCGTTTAATGTTCTTTTCTCTTTCCAGGCCTTCCAATGCCATTACTAAATCTTTTGCTTCCATTTTGTTTTGTTCTCCTTAGGTATTAAATTATAACGGCCGTATATGATACGGCCGTTTGGGTTAAAATTCAAGTACGGGGTCCAACGTAGCTTTTTTGATGTTGTCGTACTCAAAACGGTAGTTGTTGGTGCCGTCGGCCAGCACGAAGCCTTTATCGTCCGCCTGGGCGATAATGCCCGTAAAAAAGCCCAAGCCGTTTAACGGGGTTTTTAAGATTACTTTTACCCGTTCGTTTACAAAACGCTGGTAATGCTGGGGTTTTTTTAATACACGGTGCACACCGGGGGAAGATACTTCCAGCACGTAGGCGCCGTCAATCAAATTTTCCATTTCCAAAATAGCGTCTATTTTGTCGGTCAGTTCGCCGCAGTCATCCAGCGTTACGCCGCCGGCTTTGTCTACAAAAAACTGAAGCACTTTTTTATGGCCCTGGGTTTGGATTACCAAATCCACCAGTTCCACGTCTTGCTGTTCAAGGGCTTTGCTTACGGTTTCTTCTATGGTTTTAGGGTCTCTCATCATAAAACTAATCCTTAGGGGGGTAAAATAAATTTCCCTATTAAGTAAAGAGCGACTTGTTGCCAAGTCGCTCTTTTCAGAACAATTCTATCTTAACATTATGGGGGGCCTCTGTCAACCCCGGGCGGCTGTTAAGAAAACCACTTAACACCCACCACGCCTATTACAATGAGCGCCAGCCCCGCCACACGGCCCGGGTTTTTGCCCTCGCCAAATACAAGCATATTAATTAATACCGCCCCCGCCGTACCGGCGCCAATCCATACCGCGTAGGCCGCACTGACGGGTAAAAACTGAAATGCCCAGTAAAGCAGTATAAAAGAGGCCGCAAACCCGCCGCAAAAACCCATTAAACGGGGCAGCGTTTTGCGCTGGCTAAATTTTTTAAGGCCAATTACACCGGCTATTTCTGCCGCGGCTGCCGCAAATACTAAAAGCCACATCATAATGCACCTCCCGGCGTTTGGGGCCTGTCCGACAGTTTTAAAATAATTACGCCCGCTATCAGCACTGCAATAAAAAACAGCTGAAGCGGCTGGAACGCCTCTTTAAATAGGAACCAATCCATCAGAGCCGTCCCGGCTGAACCCACCGCCGCAAACACGGCATATACGGTTCCGGTGGGCAGGCCCTGGCACGCTTTGGTAAGGAAATAAAAGTCCGTTACAATTACCAATACTACCAGTGCCCAGTGCCAAAACTTGCTTGCGCTGTTAAAACCATAGACCCACAATAACTCAAACAAACAAGTAAGGGCAACAAATATCCAAGGATTCACTTTCTTCATAAAACACCTCTGGCAGTTAGTCCATAGGCACCCCCAAAGCGCGTTCAATAAACAAACAGGTTTCTTTTTTTTGAGTAGCAATCTCTTCTTCGTCTACTTGGTTAAACAGGTAAACTTGTTC
>CALUXL010000111.1 GCA_944324735.1 uncultured Elusimicrobiales bacterium | reverse complement strand
ACACCCCCGGCACCGTCAACAGTATGATCGGGCCATTGAACCGGTTCTTCCAGTTTCTGGGGTGGAATGAGTGTAAAGCGAGACAGCTTCGCATCCAGCGGCAGCTGTTCCGGGAGAACCAGGAGGAAAAAACACTTCCGTCCGCCCGGGCGGCGGCATGGGGGCTTATTTCCCCCCCGCTAAAGGCCGGCTGTAAATGATGATATACCATTAGCGCACCCCCACAAAGGCACTGTCCGCCGGCGGGATTTCAAACCCTTCCGACATATTACTCCGCCGTGCCTCTTCCAAACATTGGCTGTATCTGCCCAACATCAGGCGGCAGAGGGCTTCGTCCCCCGTCAGCGTCAGTGCCAAATCGGCCGCCAACGCCAGAGAAAAGGCTTTTACAAAGGCAGGGTCAAACTGGGTAGCGTCCTGCACGTCACGCGTGTATTCGGCCACGGCCTGGGGGGCCGGGGTTTGCACGGCACGCTGGTTAATGCGGCGGCGGTACACCTCTTTAAACGGGTACGGTTTGCGCCCCTCTGCCCCGGCAAATACTTTGCGTACAAACAAACCGTCCGCCGGGTATTGGTATAAATATGGGTAAGCCGGTGCGGAAGGATCTTCCAGCAGTACAAGCGGTTCGCGCACTAAGGCAAAGGCCCAGTTATGAGTACGCAGAACTTCTGCCTTTACCGGTTCATAAAACAAATGGATACGGCGGGAGCGTTCATCCTCTTGGGTTAAAGAAGATATCCCTTCCTGCCCCAAATGAGCCAACGCCAAATTACAAATATCAATTTTAGACACCATTTTTTAACTCCATTTTTAATTTTATTTAAAATTTAATAATTTTTATTTTTATATATTTATTTAATAACAAACAAATTTACAAGCAAGGAATCTAAGCTTTTACTTTACCTAGTCTTTTCTTAGCAATATATTTTATATATGTTTTTAAAAATTCTTATTTTTTAAATATTTTTATTTTTAATACATTTATTTCACAAGTTACAAAATGCAAACTCGTATTCATTTTTATGACAACCACAAAACCTATTTTTTATTTTCAAGGCTTATTTTATAGCTAATTTTAAAAGTACTTATTTTTTTAAGTATTTTTATTTTTAAATATATTTTATACACAAAATTCTAGCATACTTATCTTCCTTGCCTTATATTTAAAATTTATATATATTTTTAAAAATACTTATTTTTTAAGCATTTTTAAAATTACATACATTTTTATAAATTTTTAATTAATCAAAAAGGAGCGAGAGGCAGCAATTTTATTTTGTCGGATTTTTTATAAATGTTTCCCCTTGTACAGGGGTTTTTAGGCTCAAAATGGCCCCTTTTCTGGCTAAATTTACTATACAACTACACTAAACAGGGCTTATAAGGGGCACATACAACAGCTTATATACCGTTTTCCCCCCTAGCGGGACACAATATGCCAGACCTCTTTTCCCCTTACCAAAGGGGTCCCTTGCTCCAAGCCTATCGGTAGGTTTAATAAATAGCCAGCTACGCCAAATACTGCCCAATAATGGCAATGAGCGCTCAACCACCAGTCCGGGTACCCTCCATTTTTACTGCTTTTAGGCCACTGGTTTAAACCCTTAAAACGGCCTTTGGGGGACAGAAAAAACTGACATTAAAAGCCCTTTACCTAACCAAACTTAAAACTTTTGGCGGTTAACACACATGCGCTTAATTTTTTGTTAAAAACACTTTTTGGGCTCCACACACAAACTTTATTTAAAACGCTGTTTGGACTGGTTTTAAGCTAAAAACGCGCCCTTTAAACCCATAAATACCGGGCACACACGCAAAAACAGCAAAAAACACCCTGTTTTGAGCAAAAACGCCCCAAATTTAAGTTTTTTATCACCAAGCTATTAGTTACCTATTCCAAAAGCCAATTTAAGGATAAGGAAATTTTCGCTTTTTAATAAAAAACGGATTTGTCCCCCTCCGCGCGGGGCAGGGGATAAAAAAATCCCCCACCCCGCTTTTTGGGGCTAGCCTTACAGGTCCACCATATCCGTTAAAAATGCGGATACTTTACCTGTACTGCCGCTGCCGCTTACGGTGTAATTCACACGCAGGTAGCGCCGGGCTCCGGCCGGAACGGGCGCCTTTAAAAGCACTGCCCCCTTTGTTAAGGCCTCGGCATCCACCGTTACGCTAATTAAAGCCTTGGCGGAAGAAAACTCCGCCTTGTCATCCGTTTCCAGCGTGGCGGTTAACTGCGTAACGCCGGAGAAGGCTTCATCCACTTGAATAACGGCGTACAGGCCGGTGCGGGCGTCCCCCGCGGCGCCCTGGTCCACCACGTGGGTGGAGGGAGCCGTGGCGCTTACGGCTTGTGCGTCAGAAAATACGGCATTTTGGTCCAGTAACATAAAAACCTCCTATTTCACCAAGTTTTCCGTATCGGTAATGGCATCGCATACGTGTACGGGAATTTCGTTAAACGTCATCAGCGGGCGGGAGGTTACCTGATCCGGCGTGTACTGCACGTTGGTTTTGTTGCTGGTCAGTTTTCTTAACGCGGCCTTTACGGTGCGGTTCATATACCAAACGGGTTTACCCATGGAAAGGCTTTGTATGCGTTCTTCCAGCTCGCACATTTTGTCAATTAAGTCCGCCGGCGGGTTGGTAACGTCAATATTGCACACGCGGCCCGCAAAGCGCCAGTCCTGCACGGCCAGGCCCAATTTCCATTCAAAATACTCCTTATAGGCGGGGTATTCGTTGCCGCTGGCGTCCACATGGTTTACAAGGCCGTGGTCCACCCGTTGGATGCCCGCTTTGCTGCCCTTGGGGAAAAAGGTAAAAATTTTATCATTATCCCACACCACCAAATAGATGGAGGAGTTTTTGCCTTCTTCCTCGCCGCCGCCGTCAATCACATTGCGGGAGCTTTCCGCCCCGCTCAGCTCGCTGTAACGGGCGGCCAGGCCGGTAAAGCGTTCCGGGTGTTCGCCGGCGTTGCCGTAAATCAGGTTATAGGCCATGGAGTTGGACATTCCGGCAATAATTGCCTTGCTCTGCCCTTCCCTTACCGCCTGCACGTGACCGCCCTTTTCGGCAATTAATTTATCCACCACGCTGTAGGCCGAAAGCGTGCCGTAGGTTTCCACCACCACTTTAGTAGTGGCTTTGGAAGGCTCAATCCCCTGGTAAGCGCGGCGCCAGGTGCCTTCCGGTATGCCGGTGCGAACGGCGTATTCGTGGCCGGAGTCCAGGCTGGATTCCCGCACCAGTGCGTCGCCTATAATTTCATTGGATTGGCTTAACACTTCCGCAATGGCCAGTTCTTGGCCGGAAGGGTCAAACTGTTTGGCATAGTCCACTAAGCCGTAGTTTTTGTCTGCTATGATAGCCATATACTCTCCTTAACTTAATTAGAGCCGTACAACGCTTCGGCAAACGTCTTATCCCCGCCGGAGGCTTCTTTTCCCCCCAGGCTGGAATCTTCCGCCGTCGCACGGCCGATTTGGCAAAATGTTTTTACAATCACCGGGTGATTGCCAAGTCCCGTTTCCTCCAGCAGTTGGCGCAGGGGTTCCCCGCCAAACGTGTCCGCCGCGCGCACGGCAAGGGCCAGGTCTTCTTCGTAAGAGGGGCCCAGCATTTCTTTGCTGGCGTCCGCCCAGTTTTGCAACAGTTGCTGGTGTTGGGCTTCCTGCTGCCGGCTGAGGTTTTGCGCGCGGGAAAACTCCCACTCCACCAATTGCTGGGCCGCCTGCGGGGGCAGGTTTAAAGTTTGGGCTAGTTGCTTAAACTCATTTAGCAGGCCTTGCGGGTCCTGCGCGCCGGGCGGAAGGCGGACGTCCTCGTAAGAGGCCGGGGCCTGCGGCCCCGGCTGAGCAGGAACCGGCCCGTTGCCTTCGGGCGGGGTGATTTGTGGCGCACTCCCCGTGGGAAGCGCGCCCTCCTGCGCGGGGGCGCTGCCCTGGGGTAAAGCGTTATTAGGGGTTGTCATGATATTCTTTCTCCTGGTTTTGGCGGCGGGCCCGCTGGGCGCTTTCGCTTTCCAGGCGCATACGCGCCAGGGCGGAAGGTTCCGCCCGCCAGATTTCTTCGCTTAACCACGCGCCAATACTTTGCTGGCCGCAAACGTAAGCGGTGGCGTGAGAGTTTTGCACGCAAAACGCATTTTCCCCGGTGCGCGCGGCGCATAAAATGCGCCATAACACACGCCGGCCGCAAGCGCTTTGCAGCAGGGAGCGCAAGTCGCGCTCGTCCTGTGTGGGCTGTGTACCTGTTTTCATAACGGGAAGGGAATACACTCCGGGGCGTGTTCCCCTTTCCGCCAGGGGGGCCCGCTCGGTAGTTTCAGGC
>CALUXL010000110.1 GCA_944324735.1 uncultured Elusimicrobiales bacterium | reverse complement strand
AAATCTTTTTCCATCTGAGGCATCAGTTGCTGAACGCGGCGCATAGCATATTCCAGCTCCACGCGCACCGCCAGCATACGGCGGTTATTGGCATATACCCAAGCATTATCCATACGAACGTCTAATTGTTCCAAGGGGTCCAACTCACCAAGTGGGTATACAGGCGCTAAATATTTAAAATGCCTATCCATAAACAGTTGCTGTTCCTGCGGGATTCTAGCCTGCCAAAAATTATGCAGTCGTTTGGCAGCTTGAGTACGATGGCCTATCACCCGGGTAAGCGATTGGTTCGTAGTTTTGCTATCCAGCATTTTATTCATTTGGCGCAAATTGCGAAACTTACCCTGCAGCCACGCCTGCCCCTGCACCGGGGCCAAGCACCCCAGCAGAAACAAAAAACAGCACAAATAGCGGTAGCGTGTCATTATCAGTTACCTTCCTTTACATGGGTTAATAGCTGCACGTCAAACCCGGCCACGCGGGCTAAGTGTTTATCTTTCCAGCCCAGCCGGGGGGCCGATAAACGGCCCCGGGAAAATAAATTTAACAAAGTGTAGTCTTCCTTCATAAACAACGCAACAAATGTTTCCTGCGGGGAAAAGGATTGGGCCAAACTAAACAGCATGATGTAGCCTGTATGCCAAGCCCCGGCATGAATAATAAATAAAGCGTCCGGATATTTTTGGCGGTACTGACGAATCACCTGCAGCCAGGCCTGATTGCGCAAATAAAGCCCGCTTAAAGACTTCCAAATATCCTGCGTAACCTTACTCCCGGCCTCATCCTTTAACACAACAAGTGTGTTATCCGTTACGCCAACCGCCGGCATTTCCAACCCCACCACTGGCACCCGGTGCTGTTGCAACCAGTCATAAATCATATAATGCTCCGGGTCTTTGCCGGTAAAACACATAACCGGCAATATGGCGGATAAATCCTCTCCCTGATCCAGAAATTCCGCAAAATAAATTACACGCCGGCTGGGGTTGCGGGTAGCTATTTCTTTTAAAAAGCTTAAAATATGCTGCGCCACCTGAGGGGATTGATGTTCCTCCCCAATTAAAATTTGGTTTACCTGCGCAGGCACCAACCGGGCCGCCTGTTGGCTAAAAGCTTCCTGCGTAAAAACAATTTGTTCATCCACTAACCGGGGCAGATGGGTTTGTATGTCCTCCTGTATTTTTTTGCGCTGTTTGATGTGCGTGGCCGCCAAACGGTTATGAAACGCAATAAAATAATTTTTTACAGCAGGCACCTGGGCATTTTGTAAAACCGGGCAGCGTTTTGCAAACAGGGCCGTTAACTCTGGCGGCCATTTCCGCACGTCCACAGCCGTCAGTTCCGTATGGTCCCAAAAACCTTGTGTTCCTGTGGCGCCGGGCGTGCGGGCCATTTTTTGCTGAGAGGCAGACACCCGCCCCCGCAAAATTTTATCCAACTGTTTGGGCTTTAGCAGGCGGCTGCGCTCAAATACGGCCGGGGCGGATATTTGGGCCCTTTTATAACGCTCCACAAGCTTCTTCCAAACATACGCTTGCGCAAAGCCCGTTACAGGCACACTTAACAAGCACCCTACTAGCAAAATAGAAAGCCTTTTATTCACTTTGTTTGTCATACATGTTGCTGTGCTGTCTATTTAACGTATTGGAATTTACTGAATTAATATTCGCACATCAAACCCGGCCAAACGTGCCAGGTCTTTTTCTCTCCATCCCAGTAAAGGTTCCGTTTCAAACAGCCCGTCAGAAAATACATTAAAAAGAGTGCTGTGGCTTTTTACCACGTTTAGCACAAAAGTTTCTTCCTGCGGGAAAGCTTTTCCTAGGCTATAGGAGGCGTTGTAAGCTACATGCCCACACCCCGCATAAATAATAAATAAAGCGTCCGGATATTCCCGGCGGGTGGACTCAATCACTTTTTTCCAAGCCAAATTGCGCAGGTATAGCCCGCCCAAACTTTCCCATAAAGTTACTTCATGCGGCTTTTGCTGAAACAGTGTACCCGTATACAAACTGGCAGCGGAATTTTGCCACACGTAAACAGGCTCCAACCCAATTATGGGTATCCCCGCCTGATGGACCCAATTAAAAATATCATAATAAGACTTGTCTTTAGCGTATTGTTTTAAAACACTCAGCCAGTAATCCGCCTGCAAACCTTGTGGCATAAACTCCGTTAAAAAAACAATTTGGCGGCGCGGGTTTTGCGCTTTTACCGCTTTAATAAATTCCAATATTTCTTGGGAGCCTTCTTTAAGTAAATGTTGTTCCCCAATTAAAATTTGTTTTACCTGAGGGGATATTTGCCGGGCCGCCTGCCTTGCGCGGGACTGGGAGCCGCTGGCAAACGCTAAGCGCCCCTGGGCAAAACGGGGAAGATGCGTTTGAATGTCCTGCCTTAGTTGCAAGCGCTGCTTGCTTACCTGGGCCACCAAGCGATTATGTAGAGAGATAAAATAATCCTGCTGGGCTTTGGGGCTGGCGGCACGCAGCCACGGGGCATCTTCATACACCGCGGCCGATAGCCCTTCCGGCCAGGTATTAACCATTACGGCAGGCATTTCCCCCACATATAAATATTCAGCCATAAGTGCCATGGGCAGGGTGTTATAGATTTTTTTATAGGATTTTTGAACTCTTTTATGCAGGGTTTTTTCCAGCTGTGCAGGGGCCAATATTTGGGCGCGGGTGGGCGTCTTTTTCCCTAACATCCGCTTGTAGGATGCCGCCGCTTTTTTAATCGAGGCAGACCCGCCGTAGCTGACCGCAGGTAAAGATATACTAAGAAGCAAAACAAAAAGCGTTAAAGTTTTTTTCATTTTATTGCGTAGTCCTTCTCATTAATTAACAGGCGCATATCAAAACCCGCCAGGCGGCGCATGGACTCATCTTTCCAGGCCAGTATTTCCTCTAAGTAAAAGGGGTATTTATCTTCGCCTAAAAAATCCAACAAGTCCCGCGCTTCATTATTGGTAGACTTGCTAGAAAATAAATGCGCTACAAAAAGTTCTTCTTGCGGGAGGGCCTTGGTTAAATTAAACGGGGTATTATAGGACACATGCTCCGCCCCGGCATAAATTATAAAAACGGCGTCCGGGTACTGCTCCCGCAATTGTTGGATTTGGGACAGCCAGTAGCGGTTTCTCAAATGCATAGATTCGGGAACCGTCCACAAATCCACGGTGCTTTCGTCCGGCACACGGCTATCTAACACGGCTTTTGCATCATTAAAAAACACGTAGCGGGCTTCCAACCCTTTTACCGTGATGCCCCAGCTGGAGGCGCGGTTTAATAAATAGCCGTATCCGCCGTCCGCCTTTTTCATGTGTTGCAATAAGGCCGTTTTATTCTTGCCGGTGGGTAAAAACTCCGTTAACAAAAATACTTTTGGGGATATTGCTGTTTGTATTTCTGCAAAAAGCGGGCTAAAAATACCTGAATTTGCGAATAATTGTGCTCCTCCCCCACCAAAATGTATTTGGTGCCGGAGGGAATACTTTGCAACAAGGTATCTTCTAACGGTTGATGAGGAAAAACCAAGCGCTCCTGCCAGAAGTCGGGCAGTTGCTTTCTAAGGGCTTTTATTATTTGCAGGCGCTGTTTTAATGAAAGCGCGCTGGCGCGGTTATTGGCGGCTAAAAAATAATTACGCTTGGCCTGGGGAGAAAGAGTATTCCAAAAAGATAAATCTTCATAAGGCCCCACCGGCCCACGGCGAAAGGGCCAATTTACAATTTCCTGCGAAGGGAAATCCTCCGCCGGCAGGCACTCTAACTCTTCCGGCGGGATACGCGGAACTTGAGCTTTCGTCCGTTTTACCCGGTCCAATAATATTTTTTCAATTTGGGCCGGAGTCATTCCTTTTCCAACCGAGGAGCGGCGGCACGCCGAAACCGCTTTTTTTACAACCCCCTGGGCCCCGGCCTCAAGCACGGGCCCAACAATTACAGTCCAAACAAAGATAACACAAAATAATATACGCGGGGACATATCACTAACCCTCTATAAGGCTGGTATTTTAAAACGTACGTTAAACCCGGCTAAACGCGCCATTTCAGCATCGGGCCAGGCCACAAAACGCCGCCAGGCAAAAAGGCCGCTGTTAAAAGCGTCCAACAAATCACTTCTTTCCGGTTTGTTATCCGTTACCTGATAGGGATAAAACGTGGCTACAAAGGTTTCTTCGGGTGCGAACTCGGCACTTAAAGAAAAGGGCGCATTATATTCCACATGGGAAGAACCGGTATGAAATACAAACAGCGCATCGGGGTACAATTCCCGCAAGGCCAACACTTTTTGTTTCCATATTTGGTTGCGCAGGCGGATCACCTCTACCGAGTGCCACATTTCCTCTTTTTCCACCAAACCGCTCTGCTTGCTTACCCACATAAGCGGGTATTGCTCTTTAAACAACCAAATGGGGTCCAAGCCAATAATTGGCATATTCAGCACGTCCGCCACACGTATAATGCTGGCATAGTCAGAAAACCGTTTATATTTATTCATTTTATTACGGTAGGCAAGCGTTTCTGTATTGGGTAGAAATTCCGTAAGGAAAATGATTTTCCGCTCGGGATATTTCTTGCGCAGTTCCAATAAGGTGCGTTCTATCTCTTGCTGGATTTTGGGAAAGAAATGAATTTCCCCCAAGAAAATATATTTTTGGTTATCTTTTACCAAAGAGGCTACATCACTGGCCGGGGCTTTGCTGGGGGCCGGGCTGTAAAACCGGCTGCTTAAGGCTTTTTCTTGCGCTTTCATACGCTGCAAAGCATTGCGGCGTATATCCGCCGCGCGGGCAATGGCCCGGTTGTGGGCGGCAATAAAATAATCCTTCTTGGCCGCGCGGGATAACTGCTGTACTAAAGCATTGTCTTCGTAAGGTCCTTCGTTAGAAAACCAAAACGGCCAGCCGGATATTTTTTTAATAGGGTCTTCCCCATACATCATACAGTTGGCCATATCGCTTTTTTGCACCTGTTTAGCTTTATTAAAACTGGCGGCGCGGCGGCGGGCCAAGGTTTTACCCGCTTTTTTGGGGGCAATCACTCGTCCGCCGGCGCTTTCTTGTTTAGCGGCCGAGGTGGCTTTTTTCCAAAAAACTTTCGTCCAAACGCTCTGCGCCTGCACCCCGCTGGGTACAAGCAACCCCAAAAATAAAATTAATAAAACGTATTTCCTCATTTCTTTACTCCAGGCAGTACAATGCTGGCGTCAAACCCGGCCAAACGCGCGTATTTAGGGTCCTTCCAATACCAAACCCCCGTGCCGGAAAAAGCCCCGTTAAAAGCCCTGTCAAACGGGGTAAAACGCAAGCGCCTGCCTACAAAAAAATCCATGGCAAAAGTTTCCTGGGCCGGGAATTGCGCCGCTACGGAATAAGGCAAATTATACTCCGTATGCCCTAGCCCTGCGTAAATAAAAAATACCATATCCGGGTAGGCCTCATGCATGGCTTTAATTTGCTTTACCCAATGGCGGTTGCGCGTTTGTACGGCTAATGCGGTGGAAGATAAAAAAGTTTTACCGTCTTTTTCCGCCAGTATTTCGCGCGAAGCATCAAACCGCGCGGCCGGCTCTTCCAACCCAAAAACAGGAATGCGCCACTTCATTAACAAATCAAAAAAAGCTCTCTTGCTGGTAACCCGTGCGTCCATTTCTTTAGGGAGCAAAGATACATTGGTATCCAGCACAAACTCCGTAAGCACCATGATCCTTTTTTCTGGGTGAAGCTTATGATAATGCGCCAAAAGATACAGTATTTGCTTTTCTATACTAGGCTGGTGATGCACTTCCCCCAAAAAGATAAACTTTGCCGTGGGCGGAATTAAAGATACCAAATCCGCAGTGCGTGCATATTGCAAGCGGTCTTTAATATCCTGGGCATGGGCACGCAACCGGCGGACGGTATTTTCCGTATTTAAACGGGCGGCCAGTTCTAAACGGTTATTGCGCAATACAGCCGCTTGTTCAAAACCGTTGTCCACCGCGGACTGCACCCGAAAGCTCCACGGTAAAATATCCTGTGAAGCAAAATGCAAAAACGGGGCTACCGCATCTACCGCTTGATAGGCGCGCAGTAAGTCTTTTTGGAATTTAGCCGTATTTTTGGCCATCCTTTCGCCTTTTTTTATTAAAGAACGATGCACCTGTGCCCACTCTTGGCTGTGTGCATTCATAAACCCCATACAACACAGAATCCCAGCCAAAAGGGCACCTTTCCACAAAAAATAACCGGGTGCAAGACTTCTCATACTATTATGATAACTAATCCGCACGAAGAGAACCAGGGCCATTGGGCCCATAAACCGCTAGGTCTTATGGCACTTGTTTTAACCCCCGGCAAAATATGCACCAGGCCTTCTTGCTTCCTTGTTTTCCCTACCCGGCTAATAAACGTAAAAACCCCGTGACGTACCAAGGGGTTTTACCAAAAATAACAATAAAAAACCCCTCCTTGCGGAGGGGTTTATTGCAAAAGAGAATTACTATTTGGTGGTTACAAACACGCCAGGGCCCATGGTGGAGCTTAAAGAAATGCTCTTTACATAAACGCCTTTGGAAGTGTTCGGTTTTACACGAAGGATCGTGTCCATCACAGCTTTTGCATTTTCGGCCAATTTGGCGGCATCAAAAGAAGCTTTGCCAATAATGGTGTGTACGATACCGTAAGCGTCGGCTTTAAAGTCTACGCGGCCGGCTTTCAAGTCCTTAATCGTATTGGCTACGTCAAACGTAACGGTGCCCGTTTTGGGGGTGGGCATCAGGCCGCGGGGGCCCAATACTTTAGCGGCTTTAGCCAAGTCTTTCATGGTATCCGGGGTGGCAACTAAAACGTCAAAGTCAATTTTGCCTTTCATTACTTCTTCTACAATTTCTTCCGCGCCTACGCGGTCGGCACCGGCTTTTTGAGCTTCCTGGGCGTGTTCACCCTTGGCAATAACGGCAATGCGTTTGGTTTTGCCCGTACCATGCGGCAATACTACGGCAGCACGAACCATCTGGTCCGCTTTTTTCGTATCAATACCCAAGCTAACGTGTAATTCAACGGTTTCGTCAAATTTGGCTTTGGCATTGTCTTTTACGATTTGAGCGGCTTCCGCCATCGTGTACACTTTGGCTTTATCGTATGCTTTTCTAGCTGCTTCAATTCTTTTTCCCATTTAAAATCTCCTTTAGGTAATAACGGGCCGGGACGGCCCTCCCTTTTCCTTCAAAATTTATTTTACTACGTCTACACCCATGCTGCGGCAGGTACCTTTTACCATTTCCGCGGCCTGTTTGATGTCTTTGGTGTTCAAGTCAGGCAATTTCTGCGCGGCGATTTTTTCGCACTGAGCTTGGGTGATCTTGCCTACTTTATCTTTGTGGGGCTGGCTGGAACCTTTGGCCAAACCTAATTCTTTCACAATTAACACAGCCATAGGCGGCATCTTGGTGATGAAGGAGAAAGAGCGGTCTTCATATACAGTGATTACGACCGGGATTTTTACCCCTTTTTCCAATTTAGCCGTTTTGGCGTTGAATTGTTTGCAGAATTCCATGATGTTAACACCATGCTGCCCCAAGGCAGGACCCACTGGCGGGGCCGGATTGGCGGCACCGGCGGGAATCTGCAACTTGATATATCCTTTAATTTTTTTCTCTTTTGCCATTTTTTTGTTACTCCATGTTTTTTACTGCTTACTGCGGTAAAACTAGTTCTTTTCCACCTGCAGGAAATCCACTTCCACAGGGGTGGCGCGGTCAAACACGGTTACCATTACTTTCAGTTTGTTTCTCTGTTCGTTTACTTCTTCCACCACGCCAATAAAGTGCTTGAACGGGCCTTCGGTAATGCGTACGCTTTCGCCGCGTTCAAATTCCACCATGTGTTTCGGTTTGCCGCTGGTATTATCGGTAAGTTCCACAATACCGGCAATTTCCTCTTCCGGCAACGGAACCGGGTTAGGGTCTCCCAAAAAGCCGGTAACGCCGCTGATATTGCGGATAAACCAGTATGCTTCACTGGTTAATAACATTTGTACCAACACATAACCGGGGAAGAATTTGCGTTTGCGTAAGATTTTTTTGTTTTGTTTTACTTCTACTACTTCTTCGGTAGGAACCAAAACGTTAAAGATGCGGTCTCCAAAATTTTGGGAATCCACGTTTAAGAGAATTTTTTCTCTTACTTTGTCTTCATGACCGGTTTGGGTATGCACAACGTACCAGCATTTTTCTTCAGACATTAGCGTCCTCCAACGATGAGCCCCAGCACTTTGGTCAGACCAAAGTCTATAATGCTGACATACGCGGCCAATATGGCCACCACGATTGCTACCAAAATGGTGGATTGCACCACTTCTTTGCGCGTCAGCCAAGTGGATTTTTTAAGCTCGGCTACCGATTGTTTCAGAAAACTGATTGCTTTGTTCATAAAGTTATCCGTTGTTCCTAAATAAAACTGGCAGGAGCGGAAGGACTCGAACCTTCAGTCCCGGTTTTGGAGACCGGTGGTTTACCAGTTAACCGACGCTCCCCCGAAATTAGGCTTTCGTTTCTTTGTGCAGCGTGCTTTTGCCGCACTTTTTGCAAAACTTGTTAACTTCCAGTTTGTAATCTTTCTTTTTACCGCGCACTTGGTAATAGTTTTTATTCTTGCAGGTTGTGCAAGAGAGCGCAATGGTGATTCTTTCGTGTGTTGCCATCTTCGTTTTCCTTAAGATAATTGGTTCACTCTATGATATCTACAGGGACATTGACTGGCAATGTCCCTGTAACAGTGAACTAAACAATTTTACTACTCAATAATTTTGGTTACTACGCCGGCGCCTACCGTGTGGCCGCCTTCGCGAATAGCAAAGCGCAAGCCTTCTTCCATTGCCACAGGCGTAATCAACTTCACTTCAATCTCGGCGTTATCGCCCGGCATAATCATCTCTTGTTTGAAGTTCAGCTCGCCCGTCACGTCCGTCGTTCTCAAATAGAACTGCGGTTTGTATCCCGGCGTTAACGGTGTATGACGCCCGCCTTCTTCTTTCTTTAAGATGTACACCTGGCCCATAAAGTGTTTGTGCGGCGTAATAGATTTCGGAGCCGCCAACACCTGCCCGCGTTCTACTTGGTTCTTTTCAATACCGCGCAGCAAAATACCTACGTTGTCGCCTGCGATACCTTCGTCCAGCAGCTTGCGGAACATTTCAATACCAGTCGCTACCGTGCTCAAATTGTCGCGGAAACCAATGATTTCCAACGGATCGCCCACGTGCACCTTGCCGCGTTCAATTCTACCAGTCGCCACCGTTCCGCGGCCCGTAATAGAGAACACGTCTTCCACCGCCATCAAGAACGGCTTGTCCGTGTCGCGTTTCGGCTCGGGAATCCACGTATCCAAAGCGTCCATCAAGCGGTGAATGGAAGGTTCGCCCAGTTCGCTCTGATCGCCTTCAATGGCTTTCAACGCAGAACCGCGGATAATCGGCGTATTGTCCCCGTCAAAATCATATTTGGACAACAATTCGCGAATTTCCATTTCCACCAGGTCCAACAATTCCGGATCATCTACCAAATCTACTTTGTTCAAGTAAACCACCAATTTGGGTACGTTTACCTGTTTGGCCAACAACACGTGTTCGCGCGTCTGCGGCATCGGGCCGTCTACGGCAGATACCACCAAAATGGCTCCGTCCATCTGCGCAGCACCCGTGATCATATTCTTAATGTAATCGGCGTGTCCCGGGCAGTCTATGTGGGCATAGTGGCGTTTGTCCGTCTCATATTCTACGTGAGATACCGCCACCGTCACAATCTTAGATGCGTCACGCACTACACCGCCTTTGGCAATGTCCGTGTACGCCATCGCTTTGGCTTTGCCTTCTTTGGCCAATACTTTCGTAATCGCCGTCGTCAACGTCGTCTTACCGTGGTCCACGTGTCCAATCGTACCGACGTTCACGTGCGGTTTGTTACGCGAAAATTTTTCCTTTGCCATTTTAAATCTCCTTACTAATTAGGGGGTTAAAAAAACCGCGCCCGCCCGAAGCGGGCGCGGGATAAATTAAGCAGCTTTGGCGGCCGTTCTCTTTTCAATAATAGCCTTGGCCACGTTGCCCGGAACTTCAGCATAGTGGCTGGGTTCCATCGTAAACGAAGCACGGCCCTGAGACAGAGAGCGCACATTGGTGGCATAGCCGAACATTTCGGCCAGCGGCACTTCCGCACGCACATAGCGCACGTTACCGCGCACACCCATTTCGCCAATCTGACCGCGGCGGGAGCTCAAGTCGCCAATAATATCGCCCAAGTTGGCTTCCGGAGCGACCACTTCTACCTTCATAATCGGTTCCAGAATAATCGGGTTAGCCTTCTTGGCACCTTCTTTCAACGCCATAGAAGCGGCGATCTTAAACGCCATTTCGGAGGAGTCCACTTCGTGGAATGAACCGTCAAACACGGCCACTTTAATGTCCACCAGCGGATAACCCGCAATGGCACCGCTGTCAAGCGCTTCGCGGCAGCCTTTTTCAATAGCCGGGATGTATTCTTTCGGAATGCGGCCTTGGGTAATTTCGTTGACGAATTCAAACCCTTTGCCTTTCTCCTGCGGTTCCAAGCGCAAGAACACGTGACCGTACTGACCGCGACCACCGGACTGGCGGACGAATTTGGTTTCCTGTTCCACCGTTTTGGTAATCGTTTCGCGGTAGGCTACCTGCGGGGCGCCCACGTTGGCCTGTACGTTAAACTCACGTTTCATACGGTCCACAATAATATCCAAGTGCAACTCACCCATACCGGAAATAACGGTCTGGCCCGTTTCTTCATCGGTGCGGACGCGGAAGGTCTGGTCTTCTTCGGCCAAGCGGCTCAAAGCGATGCCCATTTTTTCCTCGTCTTCTTTAGATTTCGGCTCCACCGCGACCGAGATTACCGGTTCGGGGAAGGTGATGCTTTCCAAAATAATCGGGGCGTCGGGCGCGCAGATGGTCTGACCGACCTGAGAGGTCTTAATCGCCACGGTGGCGGCAATGTCGCCGATGCCGAGCTCTTTCACTTCTTCTCTCTTATCGGCCATCATACGCATCATACGGCCTACGCGTTCCGTAGCGCGTTTGGCAGGGAACAAAATCGTATCGCCCGCTTTGAGCGTGCCGGAATAAATGCGGAAATAGCTGAGTTTACCCACAAACGGGTCGGTCTGCACTTTAAAAATTAAACCGCAGAACGGCTCTTTGCTAGACGGTTTGCGCTGAGCTTCTTCGCCAGTGTCGGGGTTGATCCCTTTGACGGCGGGCATATCTTCAGGAGAGGGAAGATAGAGGTTCACGCAGTCGAGCAGGGGCTGTACGCCTTTGTTCTTGTAAGAAGAACCGCACACCACGGGGAAGAATTTGCCCGTTAACGTGCCTTTGCGGATAGCCGCATTGATTTCCGCTTCGGTAAAGTTGGTTTCGCCGTTCAAGTAGCGTTCCATAATGGACTCGTCAAAATCGGCGAGTTTTTCAATCATTTCCGTGCGATATTTTTCGGCGGTTTCTTTCAGTTCGGCCGGAATTTCGCCATAGGTGAACGTAGCGCCGTTGTGGTCGCCGTCCCAGACGATGCCCTGCATTTTGACCAAGTCCACCACGCCGACGAATTTATCTTCGGCGCCGATGGGGATTTGACTCGGGCAGGCGTTGCCGCCCGATTTTTCTTTAATGGAGTCGGCAGGGCGGGAGAAATCGGCCCCGGTGCGGTCCATTTTGTTAATGTAGGC
>CALUXL010000109.1 GCA_944324735.1 uncultured Elusimicrobiales bacterium | reverse complement strand
TTCAACCCCCAGTATGTAAAACAACTGCGGGAAGCGGGGTTAAAAGTATCCGCCTGGCACGAAGGTGTACTGCCGGAAATTGTGGAACGGGAAGACCACCCCTATTTTATAGCGGTGCAATTCCATCCGGAATTTGGCTCCCGCCCGCTTCGCCCGCACCCGCTGTTTGACGGGCTGATTAAAGCCTCCTTAAAACAAAAGGAAAATAAATAATCTTACAAATCCCCGCCAACCGGCGGGGATTTTTTATGCCCTTTTCCCCGCTGCTAGCTTTTGCCCAGGCTACTTTTTGTCCCCCATCCTTTAGGCAAGTTTTGTATTAATGTTTGTGCGTGCCACTCTAGTAGAAAGATCCCCCCTTTACCCCATACATTTTGCCCTTAAAATTTTCTCCTTTTACCCTTGTAACAAGAGGCCACGGCTTGACCCAAAGGCGTATATCCGCCGGGGCTTCCTGCCCGCCCTGCTAAAGGCAAAAAAATACCGGGGGAAGCTTTTGGCTTCCCCCGGTTGAGGTTTAAACTAATCGCCTTGGGATTACCCAAAACGACGGTACTGCAAATCTTTCCCCTTGTTTAAGGGGTACAGATGCCACGGCCCCGCTTATAAACACCCTGCGGGGCCAAGGGCAAACAACTAAACAATTGGTTTATTTGGTAACGGCTTGCGCTTTTAAGAAATCAAATACTTTGCGTTCGCTCAAAGTAGCCATGATGTGGGCTTTGCGTTCTTCAAAGAAAGTTTTGATTTTCTTTTCTTCGGCTTTGTTACCGTTGCTGGAGGCTAAGCTCTTATCCAATTCGGCTTTCCAGTCGGCTTCGGTCGCTTCCAAGTTTTCTTTCTTGGCAATAGCGTGGATAATGTAGCCTACGCGCAGGTCTTTTTCCACAGACGGGCGGATGCGTTCCTCAAAGCTTTTGCGCTGTTCGGCGGTAAGCTGTTCGGGTTTCATGCGCGTCATGCTGGTTACAAAGTTGCGTAAGGAAGATTCCGTATATTCTTCCACCAAGCTTTGTGGCAAATCAAAATGATTCATTTTTACCAAATGGTCTTCAATTTCGGCCGTTTCGGCGCGGCGGGCGTTTTGTTTGGCTTCCGCGTCCAGGCTTTCTTTCACTTTGGCTTTTAAAGCGTCCAAAGAGTCAAAACCCATGTCTTTGGCAAAGGAATCGTCCAATTTGGGCAATACTTTGTTTTTAATTTCGTCTACGGTTACTTCAAAAGAAAGGGTATCTTCGCCTTCTTTGGTTTCAAAGCTTTTTACGGCACCTTTTTTAAGGCCTTTAATCGCTTCGGCCAAGCCGGGCATGGTTTGCGGGGCGGACATATCCACCAGTTCGCTGTCGGCGCTTAATTTATAGTCTTCTTTGCCGTTTCTTTTGCCTTTGTAATGTACAACGGCGTAGCATTTATCGTCAATTACCGCATCATCGGCCGCGTTTTCCAAGCGGGCATTGGCGTCCAACACGCGGTCCAGGTTTTCCTGCACTTCGGCGTCGGTAGCGGTTTCCGCTTTTTTGGAAAGTACAATACCTTTGTAATCTTTTACGTCAAATTCCGGGGCAACGTCTACGGCAATTTCAAAAGAGAAAGCTTTATCCTGCGCAAAGGCACCAAAATCCCCTTTCGTAAGAACCGGCACGGTTACGGGGTTCAGTTTGGTTTCTTCCAAAGCACCGGTGATGGCAGCTTTTACCACTAAGTCCAAAGCGCGTTCTTTAATGTGACCGCCAAAATTTTGCTTGACCAAATCCAACGGAACTTTCCCGGCGCGCAAACCCTGCATTTGAGCGCGGGACTGCACCTGCACGGCGGCATTTTGAAAGCTTTTTGTTTTTTTTTCGGGGGTAGCCTCCACGGCTAACGTAACCTTGCAGCCTTCTTTAGAGAGCTGTTTGGCTTTTACTTCACCCGCTTCTGCGGTTTTGAAAATAGACATGTATTACACTCCTGTTTGGTTCAAGAATTGGACGGAGAGGGACTTGAACCCTCAAGGATTGCTCCATACGCTCCTAAGGCGTACGCGTCTGCCGATTCCGCCATCCGTCCTTGTTTCTTTATTATTATTAAAAATTGAAAAATTAAAATGGGCCATGTGAGGCTCGAACTCACGACCTTACGCTTAAGAGGCGTCTGCTCTACCAACTGAGCTAATGGCCCGTAACAATAGGTATACTTAGATTATAGCAAAAAACGCACTGAAAGGTCAGGCCCCGGCCCCTGTGGGGAACCCGGCTGCGGGAGGCCCCGCCGCACGTTTTATTTTGACATCAATTATTTTATCAAATTTATTTTTAACACGCAAAATTTTACCTGTTCGGTTTTATTCGCACAATTGGTATAATAAAAAGAAAATCTACCAAGGAAGGCTTTTTGTATGAACTATTGGAGAAACACTCTTTCCGCCGCGGTACTGTGCCTGGCCGCTTTGGTGCCGGCCGCCGCGCAGCAGGACCCTTTTGCCGTCTTTAACGATATTGACGACATGATGCAGGACAATGTACTGATGGACGCGGCCAACCGCCACGCCTCGGCCGTGCTTACGTTCCTGCCGGAACGCGCCACCGTGATTGGCTATGAATCTGCCAACAGCCAATTAAACGCCCGCAATGCAAGCCAAGAAAAAGCCGCCCAAAAAGCGCTGGACGGCATTAAAACCTCTATGGCGGAAATGGATTTGAAAGAATTTTCCCCCGCCAAAGAAGCGGACTTTAATGTTATGCTGGGGCGCATTAATTATGATTTGTGGAGCTTGTCTCGCAACCGATTAGCGCTGGACCCTTTATATTACACCCAGGCTTTTAATTCCGTTTATGATTTAATGCTTAAAAAATTAAGCGCGCCCAATGTGCAAAACGAAGCCCTGGCCGCCCGTGCCTCTGCCTTGGGCAGAACGGCCAAAGAAGCCAAGGCCAACTTAAAAAATCCGTCGGCCTTCTTATCCCAGCTGGCTATGGAACGCGCCTATTACGCCTATTTGTCTTTTGATGACGTAACCAAGCAGTTAAACACCACGGCCGAGGATACCGTATCCCGTCAGGAAACGGCCGTTACGGCTAACCAGGCGCGCAGAAATTTAAAGGAAATGTTTGAATTCTTTAAAAAACTTTCCCAGGCCGAAGAAACGCCCGATTTCCGCTTAGGGGAAGAAGACTACCGCTTTGTATTGCAAAACAAATACTTTATTAATACCAAGCCCGAGGCCCTGCGCAAAGAACTGACCAAACAGTTTAAACAAGTGCGTGAAAACTTATTCTTTGCCTTGGAACCCTTCACCGCCGCGCAATACCCGGAAGTGGTAACTGTGGACGGCTCTTCCGCACCGGTATCCAACAAAAAGAACAAAAAACGCAAAATTTCCAAACACCAGCCTTTGCCCACCGCGGCCGATTTTTACGCCGTACGCGGCCGCTTGGCGTTGGACGTACCTGCCAACATCAACCTGCTTGCCAGCATTAAAAACCAAGCCCAAAGCCTGGAAGCGGACCTGGTACAGAAAAATGTACTACCCAAAAACGATGTTTCTTTTAATATCAAACCCATGCCCGCTTATTTTGCGTATATGACGCCGTACCTGTTTGTCCCCCCGTATGGCACGCAAAACCTGCCCACGTTTGACTTTTTTGTCCGCATGCCCAGCGGCAACAAAGTAAACCGCGCCAAAATGCTGGAGCAGGATTTTAACGAACCGGCCCGCAAATTAATGATTGCCGGCCAGCTGGTACCGGGGCGCTATTATAAATCCGTTTACGGGCAGAATGCCTCCCCCATACGCAAACGCTACCCCGTGCCCACCTTGGCCAACGGCTGGAGCGTTTACGCCCAGCATTTAGCGGCCGACAACGGCTTTATCATCACCGATACGGACTTGCTGTTTTTGGCTTGGGAAGACTACCGCCGCGTAGTATCGGCCCTGGTGGACTTGAACCTGCAAACCCGCCAGTTCTCGTACGCGGACGCGTTAACCTTCCTGGTACAGGCCAACGGTTTTGAAAAAGAAGAAGCCGAAGCCATTATTAAAGCTTCCGCTTTAAACCCGGGTGAAGCCGTAAGCTACACGGTAGGGTTTGAAACGCTTAGCGCGCTGCACAAAAAATACCAAAAGAAATATGGCAAACATTTTGACGAGGCTGATTTCCACGCCAAAATTATGGCCATTGGCAACGTAGCGCCGGACGTGCTGGAAGAAGAACTGGCCGCCGCTTACAAGAAATAAAAATTTTCCACCCACAAAACCCCGGGGCTTAATACCCCGGGGTTTTTTGTTGGCAGTTTCCCCTTTTTACGCCTTCGTTTGCCTCCTTAATTATGAAGGGAAAGCCTCCGTAAAAAAATATTTTGTAAAAAACTGCGCCATAAAAGGAAAACTTTTATAAAATAAAAAGAACATTTAAATGAAAAGGATTATAAACTCTAAGGAGGGTTTACTTATGATTAATATTCCCGTGGAATTACTACCCACATCTACTTTTACCTGCGGCCCCAGCCAAGGGCACCCTTTACTCAGGGACACACCCATTTCTAAAACTATGTTTGAGCGCAGCCACCGCGCTAAAGACGTATCTACGGACGGCTTATACAAAGAAGCCACCGAAAATTTAAAAAAACTGCTCTCCCTGCCGGCTGATTACACGGTTATTTTCTTTCTGGGCGGGGCCACCCCCGCGCTGGACGCGGTTATGTGGAACCTGGTTACTAATTCCGTTTCCGGGCTTAGCTTTGGGGCCTTTTCTAAATTATGGTGCCAAAAGATAGCCGCACGCCTGGGGGACAGCATAACCCGAGATTTTAAAGAACCCAAAGAAGGGGAATTCTTCCCTTCCGAATCTCCCAACTTTAAAGCCAGCCTGGTGGTGCTAACCCCCAACGAAACCTCCACCGGCGTACAAATTCCCGACGAATACCTCCAGCACGCCTGGAACGCCCGCGGGGAAGATACTTTAATTGCCTGGGACTGCACCAGCTGCGCCGGCGGACGGGATTTACCCAAAAACATTTTTGACGTGATGTTATTTTCCATGCAAAAATGCTTTGGCGTAGGCGGCGGCAGCAGTGTTATTATTTTAAGCCCCAAAGCGGTAAAACGCGTGGAAGAAGTAAAAAAATACCGCACGGTGCCGTACTCGCTGGATTTATCGGAAGCCGTTAAAAAAGCACAGGAAAAATGCCAAACGGTAAACACCCCCTCCACCACCAATATTTGGATGTTTAACGAAGCCTGCAAATGGATGTTGGACAACGGCGGCCTGGCTGCTATGGACGGCTTATGCCGCCAGCACGCCCAAACCATTTTGGACTTTGCCCGCCACAGCGATTATTTGGCCCCGCTTATTAAAGACGAAAAATACCGCTCTTACACCACCCTTACGCTGGAAGTGACCGACCCGTCCATCAAAGATGCCGACATTTCCGCCGCCTTAAAGGCCACCGGCCTGCCCAACCTGGCCGACGGTGTAAAAAAATATTCTTCCGTTAAGCAAAATTCGCTTCGTATCGGTTGCTTTCCGTTTATAGATATTCACGGTACCGAGCAATATGAAAAACTGCTTAAATGCATTGATTTAATCGTAAAAGACTTACGCGCCAACAAACAATAAGGAGATTTTATGAACATTTTAATTGCCGATAAATTCCCAGCCCACTGGAAAGAAATACTGGCCAAACAAGGCCATCAAATTACCGACAACCCCGCCTTGGACGAAACCACCCTCCCGGGCGCCATCGCCGATAACGAAGTGCTCATCGTGC
>CALUXL010000108.1 GCA_944324735.1 uncultured Elusimicrobiales bacterium | reverse complement strand
CCAACAAGGCGGTGGTGCCTAACGTGCGGCCGATGGTGTTGCCCTCGCGGCGGTTTTTAAGCAAATAATCCGCCATTACGCACAAAGCGTGGTTGGGCGAGATTAAGCCGCCTTTTTTGGTGGCGCAGCCAAAGCGGTCGGCATCCGGGTCGCTGGCGCCGGCAAAATCATACTTGCCGATTTCCACCAGCTTAATTAAAGGAGACATGGGATACTTGGAAGACGGATCCATACGGATTTTGCCATCATGGTCCAACGGAATAAAACTAAAAGAAGGATCAATGGTTTTATCCACAATTTCCAAATTATCCAGGCCGTAGCGCGCTTTAATTTCTTTGTAAAACTTTAAGCTGGCCCCGCCCAAAGGATGGATGGCCGCTTTCAAACCGGCTTTTTTAATGGCTTTAAAATCAATAATTTTGCCCAAAGCGGTTACATAGGGGGTTAATACGTCCGCCCCGCGCACCAAGCCCTGTTTGCGGGCTTCGTCCAAATCCATCATTTTAATCTGGGAAGGATCTTTTAAATATTCATTGGCGTATTTTTCAATAACGCTCGTCAGCTCCCCATCCGCCGGGCCGCCGTTGGACGGGTTGTATTTTAAGCCCATATCCTGCGGCGGGTTGTGGCTGGCCGTACCGTTTAAAGAGGCGCTGGCGCGGCCGCTTAAAATCTCGTAAGAAAACACGGGCGTAGGCACGGGGATATCCGGCAAAATAACGCTAATGCCGTTGCCAGCCAATACCTGGGCGCACAAAGCGGCCGTATCCTGGGATACCACACGTGTATCTCCCCCCACCAAAATGGGGCCGGTGATATGGCGTTCCAAATGTAAACGCGCAACAGCCTGCGCAATGGCTTTGGCGTGCAGGGCGCAAAAACCGGTGCCCAGCGCCCCCCGGTGGCCGGAGGTGCCAAATTTAACGGGGGAGGGTTCCCCCTTGGGGTTTAAAAAAGCGGCTTTTAAAGCGGCAATGTCAATTTGTTGTTTTGTAAGAGTTCCGGCAAGTTCACTAACCATAAAAAATCCTCCCCTCAAATAGATGGCCCGGTTGCATGCCGGGCTCTCTTTTTCTATCATATTATATGTCGTTTATTTTATCAACAGGAGTTTGCAAATGAAAAGAATTTCCGCCTTGCTCGCTGTACTAGCTTTTGCTTTGCCGGCCGTTGCAGGAAACATTGCCGACGACTTTAGAAACCATGTGAATGCTTCTTCCAGCTTGTCTTCTTATAATAAAGATATCTCTACCATGATTGGTGTGGCCGATTTCCATACCGGCAAAGGGGCCACCTTCCCCGGGTTTGACATCGGCGTTACCGCCAATGCCATTAAACCCACCAACGATATTTCTACCGACGATTACCTCTACACCGGTTTTATTACCGCGGAAACCAAAATCCCCGTGTTGGATTTAGGCGTTATGCTGCGCGGAACCGATATGAACGGCTTTAAATCTTTGGGCGGCGGGTTGAAATACTCTTTTAAACTGCTGGAAGTATTTGATATTTCCGCCATGGCTTTTTATGATAAAGCCTCCACCGATTGGTACGAAGTGGACCATTACTCCGCCTCTGCCACCGCCTCTTTAAGCTTTTTGTTCCTCACCCCGTACGCGGGCATCGGCTACGATTACAGCGACATGGACACCAAAGACTTGCCTTTCCATCTCTCTTCCTCCGATGATTCCGTACGCTACACCTTGGGTGCCAGCTTAACGCCGTTCCCGTTTGGGTACATTTTTGGCGCTTACACCAAAACCGCCAATAACGAAGGCTTCCAAGCCGGGGTTGGGGTGCATTTCTAATTATGTGCATGGATTACAAAACAGAACTAAAAAACTTTTTTGCCGGCCGCTGCCTGTTTGACGAACCGATGGACAAACACACCACCTACCGCACCGGCGGCCGGGCCGAAGTTTTTGTTCTGCCCAAAACCCGCGAAGACTGGAACTTTGTTCTTAAACTGGCTAAAACGGCCCAAGTTCCTTTAAGAGTAATCGGTTTTGGTTCCAATATTTTAGTAGGCAGCCGCGGCATTGGCGGGATTGTATGCTCCACCGAGCAAATGAACAATGTAATTTGCGAAGGGGACACCGTGCGTGCAGAAGCCGGCGCCCCCTTGGATAAAGCGTGCGAACTTTCCGCCCATGCGGGGCTGGCCGGTATGGAAAAACTTTCCGGCATACCGGGCAGCATTGGCGGCGCCGTATACATGAACGCCGGCGCATTTGGGCAGGAAACCTTTGACTGCCTGGACTATTTTGACGTAATCGACCGCGAAGGCCGCCCCGCCACCTTACTAAAAAAAGACTTAAACTATTCCTACCGCCATGTGGAAGGGATAGAAAAATTTATTATTCTTTCGGCTTCTTTTACTTTGCAAAAGGCTGATTTTAAAGACTTGGTGCAAACGCGCAATTCCATTTTGCACAAACGCATTGAAAAGCAACCGCTGGAATATCCTTCCGCCGGCAGTGTTTTTAAACGCCCGGAAGGGGACTATGCCTCCCGCCTGATCGACGACACCGGCCTTAGAGGCCTTACCGTGGGAGGAGCGAAAGTATCCGAAAAGCACGCCGGGTTTATTGTTAACTTTAACCACGCCACGCCCGAAGACATAAAAGCATTAATGGGGCAGGTGCGGGAGAAAGTAAAAGCAAAACACGGTATAGAGCTGGAACTTGAGCAAATTTTATGGGGAGAATTTAACTGAAAATTTAAGTTAAATTTTAATTTTAAAAAATTGTTTGACGTACACCCCATAATTAAGCTAAAATATATCTGTACTAAGAAAGAAGTAAATGGAGCCGTGGTGTAGCCTGGTTAACACGCTGCCCTGTCAAGGCAGAGACCGCGAGTTCGAATCTCGTCGGCTCCGTTTTTTAGTTTTGAATTATTAGCATAAATCCCCGTTAGGATTAACTCCCGACGGGGATTTTTTTGTGCACCACTCATAGCATGTGGTTTTTTGCTGATTCTTGGGAATCGTGGTAGAACTTTTGTTTTTATGCTGACAAGGGTAAGTAGGAAGTCGTGCACTTACGATTATTTATAGAAGATTTGCTCTTGTTCTTGCCAATTTGAAAACTTTATTGAAAGCAATTTTTTAAGTGTACAATCTGCAGGCTGGGTACCGTTTAGGATAGCCCGTACGATTTTAGGGGACAAAAAACTTAAATTTAGGATTCGGCGGACATATTGTACGCACACTTTATCTCTATTTGCTATTTCTTGCGTAGTCTTGCCGTCCAGTATATCTTGGTGCCAAGTGTAGGCCTGATTTAAGATTTTGATAAGTTCAGCATTAGGCCGCTTCTTTGGCTCTATAAACTGCCCTACGATTATCTTTTCTCCGTTGGCTATTGTACTGATATGGTACGGCTCCGTATAGGCATTTTCGGTCTTCAATTCTTCGGTTTTAAGTTGGCGCATTTCCCGGTTTTCATAAATAGCGTTGAATAGTTCTACTATTTGTTCCGCATGCAAGGTTATTTCTACTTCGTTAGGTTTTAGTTTAATATGCTTAATGAGAACTTTTTCTTTATCTCGGGTTATTGTATAGGAAAATAAAAGTTTAAACAGTTTCTTTTGTTTTGATACTTCAAAGCGCTGAATATATTGATAAAGTTTTGTCTTGTCATGTAGAAATCTTTCAAACCAACTATCTATAAAGTTTTCCAGTTGCGGTAAGGATACTTTGCCGATTTTACCTAATTTGCTTGGCTCTTTGCGGATAATAGCTTGGCTTACATAATAGCGATATGTTTTACCGCTGCAACCCGTACTCCAACTAGGGCTCATAGCATTTCCTTTATCATCATATAGTTTGCCGGATAAAAGGCTTTTCTTTGGGTCATAATGTTGGCGGTTTATACGATTATCTGCCATGACATTTTGTACCTGCTCAAATAGTTCGGTTGGAATTATGTCTTGGTGTTCTCCCTGATACCAAGTACCTTTATGGCCTACTAAGCCAATATAGGCTTTATTGCGCAAAATACAGTTCAAATGGCCTACTGATATATTGTGCCCTTGTTCCGCGAGCCAATCTTTTAGAAGTGTGGTGCTTTTAAGGACTACATACTTTTGGAATATGCTAGTAACGAGTTTTGCCTTTTCTTCATCCGGATATATCTTTTTATCTTTACGATAATACCCCAGTGGCGGTTTGCCGCCCATCCACATCCCTTTTTTCTTACTAGCGCTAATCTTATCCCTTATGCGCTCTCCTGTTACTTCCCGCTCGAATTGGGCAAATGAAAGTAGCATATTTAATGTGAGCCGCCCCATACTGGTAGTGGTGTTAAAATGTTGGGTAATAGATACAAACGAGGCATTATGCTTATCTAACACTTCTACTATCTTGCTAAAATCCATTAAACTGCGGGTTAATCGGTCTATTTTGTAGACAACAATAATATCAACAAGCCCGTTTTGAACATCTTGGAGTAGTCGTTTTAGGGCCGGCCTTTCTATATTGCCGCCTGAATACCCGCCATCGTCATACTCATTAGGCAATAACTGCCAATTCTCGTGCTTTTGGCTCTTAATGTAGGATTCACACGCTTCCCGCTGGGCTTGTAAACTATTAAACTCTTGCTCTAAGCCATCTTCCGTTGATTTACGCGTATAGATAGCACAACATATTTTCTTATCACTCATTTCTTCACTCCAAAGAATACATTTCCGTTCCAACTCTTACCTGTAATAGCTTTGGCTACCCCTGACAGGCTTTTATAGAGACTATTCTTGTATAGATACCCTTGTGGGACGATTTCTACTTCGTATTTAAGTCCTTGATAGGAACGGATTAGTTTAGAACCTATTTCAAGAGTGGCTTTGGAGCGTTTATCTGCTCCCTTGGCGGCTCGGACCACTTCATGAAAAAAGCCAAGTGGGGAGATTTTCTCACTCTTGGCTTGTTCATACCATAACAAGTATTTAATAATCAGACTTCGCCCAATTGGCGGCATAGGACGACCTATTAATTCTAGCCATTTATGTTCTAATTCCCGCGCGGTTAAATGTGTATAGTTTTGCATATTCTCTCCTATACACATTCATGCTTCTTCTGGGCCTAGAAGTCAAGTTAAAATACCCCGACACCACATCTGTCGCCCCCTCGTGTTATGCTATATGTAACCCCAAAAAAGAGAAAACTTATGAAAAAATCAAACAATACGTCTAAATTACCACAAATTGCCGTCCCGCAACCTACTCCGTCTTGGTTGCAAAATTTCACTCCTCCTTTGCAACAGGCCCGCTGTTTTAGCAATAACGACCAAGATAAAGAGGCCTTGACATTAGCATTGGCCGAACATAAACGGCAACCTTCATTAGATTCCCTAGAACAAGCTTTTGATAGTTCCTTGGTGCTGGAACAATTTAAGCAAGCTAAGGCACTATTAAAAGAAATGAAAAAACTGGGGGCCAGCGATGTTTTTCTGAACTTGCAAAAAGCGACATATTATATGGCAACAGAAAAATTGGCACTTGCCAAACGTTATGTAAAACAAGCACTCCTGCATAAAAATCAGCTCGATAACCGCCACCGCGCCTACCTATATTTTACGCAGGGGATATTATCCTTTATTCAAAACAAGCTGGAAACGCTACCCATTACACAAGCCTTACACTATGATTACTTGTTAATGCCTAGTGAGCGCGGTATGTGCTATTTGGTACGCGGGCTGATTCGCCTAGACCGGGAAGCCTACGAAGCCGCCTATCAGGACGCCCAAAGCAGTTTGCATGCACGTCCTCAAAATGACGTAGCCCATTATTTACGGGCCATGGCAGGATATTACTCCGGGCATTTGACACATTTGCAGCAAGATACGCAAATAGTGCTCCAAAGCCAAGATGAATTGATAGGCAAAACCATGAAATCAACGGTGCGGCAACTGCAAAACGCTCTGCCCAAAGAGCCGGTAGTAATTAATAAGGATTTTATGAATAACCTGCGCCACCGTTTTTTTGATGACGTGGATGATATGATTGACACAACCGAAGATTTGGACGACTGTTTGGCTACGTGGACAGGTCCCCGCTTTGAAAATAAAATGGGCAGTATCATCTTAAAAAGCATGGAATATCTGCGCGAGGCTTTATCCCCATTAAACAAACCGGATTTGGACGAAAAGTTAAAAGAAATTCAGGAGTATTTGCAACTGTGTGTGGACAAATATTTTACCCAAGCCTGTTTGGATTTAATTGCACCGAGTAGAACGGATGCCACGTTGGAGCAACTGCACGCTTGGCGGAAACAAATACTGCTTATTATGGACGGATATGATAAAGTCTATCAAGCATTGGTAGACAAATTAGAAGAATTGGCGGTTGTGTATCAAATCCCGGTGTTTTTGGGTAAAAAGAAGAAAAAATAAGTTTTTACAACCGCTACAAAACAGGCGGCTTGATAAAGACCGCCTGTTTTAAGGAACAGATGAACTGACAATTTATTTTTGAGTGCACCTTATAATTTCACTTTATCCAAGTTACTAACACCCGCATTCATCAACATAATTACGAATTGTTTCCCGTCAATCAAGCGGATATCTTTTTCGGCCGCTAATTTGGTGGCTTGTTCGGAAAAGTCAGCGCTGGAAATTACCCATTTGCCTACCGAATAATCTTCCTGATTTTCGTGTACTTCCGAGTAATGTTCAATTTGTTCCAGCCCCCAGGTGCCGGTCTTTCCTCGGTGGTATTTCACTTGAGCGTATATAATGATTCTTAACGAATCAAAAGTGGCAATAATATCCGCGTCTTCGTAATCTTGTTTTTCCGGAGAGTTTCTGGGAGGAATACAAACCTCCGTGGCACCTATTTTTTCAAAATACCATTTTACTAACCTTTCAAATTTATCGGGATTTAATGACTGATACAGCGTCTTACGTATGTCCTCAGCCATTTTTTCAATAATATCCTCATAGAAATTGATGGGCTTATTATTTTTTGCCGCCTCAATGGCACGCTCCACTGAGGCTTCCAAATCATTTATCCATACGTTAGTAGGCCTTACTTTTAGGCGCGCTGTCAAAGCGGCATCCGCATATTGACTCCTGGAAATATTGGGCAAAATGGGTTTGACTTTTACCATAAATCCCAAATCTATTACCTGGCCGGACGGATTGTCATAAGCCAAGAGGCCCAGCGCATTTTTCACAATTTTTCTTTTGTTCCCGGCCCAAAAATCAGCCGGCACATTTAAATGTCGTACAGAGATGGGATCCTCTTCCACCTCATAAACACTAAACATATAGGGGTGAGGAACAACCACCCAATCGCCCTTTTTTAATTGGACAAAACGCATCAGGCAATTGCGGTTTCGGCTCTTAGCCTGGGCAAACACAAAATTTTGAAAAGATTTAAGATCTCGCGCTTGAAGATATTTATCGGTTTCGTCATTGACATAATACGACCACCCAATACTAAGATATCCCCGACCCAATAGCGGCCAAGAGACATCGGCAAAATAAGAAATACGATGTAGTAATATATTTTTTCCGGCCATAATTTCTCCTGATGAACACCGAACCCGGAAGAGAACTTCCGTCGACGGAGTTATATTTCTTTCCTAAACAGCCAAGTTCTTCCCTGCGTTTTGGAATAGAATGTTCCTTTACTGGTAAGCGCAATGATTTCATTGCCCACTATTTGCAATCTTTAAATTGACCGGCAGTTGTGCCCAAATAGCGAACCAACCAACTACGCCCACCATTATAGGAGTATTCTATATGACACGCATTTTTAGGACTAATACGAAGCAGTTCTTTACCTACTACAATTACTTGGCTCATAAGCTCTCCTGTATCTTTATTTTATCAAATCCAAGCGACAACTCGGTTGTCGCTTGTTTGGGGTATACTATGATTAGTATGAAAATTTATCAAATATATAGTATGATACTGGTAAATAGTGCTTGCTATAAAAATAAGGAGAGGTATTATGGAGAATAATTTGATGCAAACCTACCTTTTGGAAATTATGGAAGAGTATAACAAAAATCCTAATGGTAATATCGATGAACTAATCACTTCAAAACTCCAAGAAAAAGGGGCTACTGATGAAACTATTGCAAGTGTAAAAAAATCTTTTGTGCTTATTGAAGAAAATAATAATAATTTGCAAGCTCTTACCCAGGCAAAGGCACAAGGAACATCCCGCCAACAATGGTTACGTGAAAGCATTACAAAAGCTTTTGGCTTTTTAGGGGATGACAACATGATTGTCAAACTAATCAATAAATTCTTTGACAAAATTCAAAATAAAGGCATTTAATTTGAGGATATAGCTATGACTGAAAATATGAATCTGGAAGAAAACATTCAAAATTTTGTTGATATTTTAAATGCCAAGAATAAACAACATAACTTAACCGTTATGGCCTCTTTGGGGGATGCCCTTTCAAACGATTCCACACCAGTCAAGGACTTGGAAGTTGTTCAAAAATATTTTGATTCTCCGCTCACAAGCCCGGAAGATAGAAATATCAAAAAAGTAGCCATGGCAGCGGCTTTGCTTGCCAAACAACACGACGCCTTACCGGATGAGATGAAAGGTTATTCCGACGAGAAACTTTTTGGGGTTGTGGACGATTCACTGAGCTATGTAAAAATCGCCTATCAATATGCGAAAGGGTATTTTGAAGACGAAGATGATGCCTTTGAACAATTATTAGATACTGCCGCCGCGCGGGCAAAAACATTTATTGATCGCTCTATTCCGACGTTACAAAAAGGGGCAGATGTTGCCGTAGAAAAATATTTACCCCAAGCCATAGATACACTCATGGCTGCCGTGGATTCCGCTTACCCGCCAGCCGCCCCGGTTACCCGATACGTCCGGCAATTTTCTCCGCTTATCGCACAAAAGGTAAAACCGATAGCAAGAAAAGGGGTAGAACTGTTAGGCAATTTTGCCAAAAAAGCGGTAGATGTCGCTAAAGAGGTAGGCAAAGCTGTTTGGAAACGTGCGATCAATTGGTTAAATTCTTAATGTTATGAAAATAATTGCAAAAGCCAAACCGGTGAAGTTTCACATTACTTCTAGCAAGAAAGATTGTTTCTCGTTGCAGGATTTGTATCGCTATTTTAATCTAGCAGATATAAAGCAACTCATCATGGATGATAAGATGAGCGATTGGCTCCGCTCTTTAAAAACAGATGAGGCCAACCGAATAGCCGGCGAACTGGATACTTGGCAAAAATCATCAGCCGAAGATGCAGGAGATGTGGCTTTAGTGCAAATTTTCTTTCCTAAGGAACCGGGCGAAAGCAATTATGCGTACTTACTAAGGCATAAGTCAACTAACTTGTATGATGTTATGTGGCCGATATTATATAAGAGCGATATTGAAATTGCCATTCATTGTATAGAAAATGATTTAGTAAAATTATCTGCCGAAATTTCGGCAGATGGGCAACCGGCTACTGCTTACTATTTAACAAAGACCGATATAGAATCCTTGGAAAAATCTACCGCTGACAATCAACAACTTGCTAAACTATCTTTTCTGTACGGTAATTTTTTGTTAAAATTTCGCCAATTTTTTGATATGGGGAAAAGTCGAATTTCACAAGCCGCTGAATGGGGATTTGAGAGTGCCAAAGCATATTTAAATTCTCAAGAATTTGCCACCTTAAAACAATCCCGAAATATCCTCAACACAATAAGAAAAAAAATTAACAGGGGTATTGATACTGAATTTTTTGATTATAGTGCAATAAAAA
Organism: uncultured Elusimicrobiales bacterium; assembly: GCA_944324735.1. GTDB lineage: Bacteria > Elusimicrobiota > Elusimicrobia > Elusimicrobiales > Elusimicrobiaceae > Avelusimicrobium. The sequence goes on along the minus strand of CALUXL010000108.1, from coordinate 9,675 downwards.
GTTTCATATTGAAATTTTCTAACTGGGCAGATCAAACGGAAGATTGCAAGGAATATAGCGAGTTAGTAGATTTTATAATACGAATCTTTAACACCCTAATGCTCTATAGTAGAAACAGAAGTGATGCTTTTTCAGTGACTGATAAATATCTTGAAAAACCTATGTCCTTATCAGCACCTGATTATGAACAATGTTTTTGGGGAATCTGTATGCTTCTTTATCATAAAACCGAAAAACTTAAATCCAAGTGGTTATTTAAACAATCAGAAACCTTCCCGGTGTCAGAATATATACTTGAAAATTGGGAAAATATAAGCACCGCATATTTTGAATATGAAAATATGACACTCGAATACGATTGTCCAGCAAAAGAGCTTGCTAGTTTTATGAAATCATACACAAATTATACGATTAATTATTTAATAAAAAATGAACAATAAAACAATTGCAAATTTTCGCCAAATGTTAGACGTAAATATCCCTATAATCTACATACAAGATTATGATTTTGTACGCACGGATGAATTAATTAAAGATATTTTAGGAGAAAATACTAAAATTTTTGAATGGAATCCGGCCAACAAATATATTGATTTCCGCACGAAAGAACCTTATGGCATGGGAGAAGGGAAAACCATGGCAGACCTTTTAACACAATTAACCACCCCTTCAACAAACTACACTACTCCCCGCTTTTTAGTATTGCGCGATATACAAGACTATTTAGATGAAACAAAAAGCACGTATGATCCAGCCGTCAAAACTGCTTTACAACTAATTGCCTTACGCAAACTGTATGACCGTGACTTTGAATTAACCATTATTATGATTTCCTCTGTATTAAAAATACCGCCGGAAATTGAAAAATATGTTTCTTTTTTAGGGATTGATTTTCCAAATGAAGAAGAAATAAAAAAAATCATTGACGAACATATTGAAGTCAACGGCTATAAAAACTTCCAAGAGAAAGACAGAGACGGACTTCTGCCCAATTTGCGTGGCTTAACACTTTTTGAGATTGACCGCATGCTGGATATTGCCATGAGCCGCAACGGTTCTTTAACCGCCGAAGATACCAGCAGAATTTTGGAACATAAAAAGCAAATGGTTAAAAAATCGGGCGTCTTGGAGTTAGTAGATACCGAAGAAAGCATTGATAATATCGGTGGATTAGATGCATTAAAAGAATATTTACAACGCAAAGAAAAGATTATTAAAAATTTAGAAAAAGCCAAGAAAAAAAACGTAACCGTTCCCAAAGGCGTATTTATTGTGGGGATGCCCGGTTGCGGAAAATCGTTATGTGCCAAAGCAACCGCCACTTTATTTCAGGTGCCTTTGTTAAAAATGGATATGGGCAGCTTAATGGGCAAATATGTCGGCCAAAGTGAAGAAAATATCCGCAAAGCCATCCGTATTGCCGAAGCGGCGGCACCTTGCGTGTTATGGATTGACGAAATTGAAAAAATGTTCTCGGGCATTGGTGGGCATAACGATATTTTAACGCGTATGTTTGGTTATTTTCTCTCTTGGTTGCAAGAAAAGAAAACCAGTGTGTATGTAGTGGCAACAGCCAATAGCGCAGATAATTTACCTCCAGAATTAAAACGTAAAGGCCGTTTTGATGAAATATTTTGTGTAAATCTTCCCAACAATAAAGAAAGAGAAGAAATTTTTAAAACGCATCTTGAACGAAGAAATCAAAAACATATTCAAATCAGCAAAAAACTGATAGACGCGACCGTTGGATTCAATGGAGCAGATATTGAATCGGTCGTTAATGAGGCCTTGGAACAATGTTTTATTGAACCAAAACCGGCATTGGACACAGATACCTTAGTAAAAGTAGCCGAAAATACGATAAGCATAACGGACTCTTGTAAAGCACAAATAGTCAACATGAACAAAATATTTACTCAATGTAAATTTAAAGATGCAAGTGATCCAAAAGGCCACAAACAAAAAAATTAGAAATAAGCGATTTTAATGATAAAACCTGCCACCTTGCATAAATTTACCCGTATTTTGTATCTACTTAATAAGTTAGACAAGGGCCGTATTACGCTTATGCAAGAGGCTAAAGAACTCGGTTTTTCTGCACGCACCTTACAGCGCGATTTGCACGAAATAGAACGCGCTGGGTTTCCTTTGACCGAAATTGCTGCTGGGAGGTATGGGTTTGTGGAAGGGTTTTCGTTGCGCAAAATGCCGCTTTCCGCGCGCGATAAAGCACTCTTAGCCCTTGCAGGGCAATTAGCAGAATCGTTAGGCCCAAATTGGCAAGCTAGTTTTAGACGGCTGACAGAACAGGCGGTGCATCCCAACCCACAAAATATCTACTTTATCAAAATGCCACGCATGTGGCATAGCATTTCTCCTGCTATTTTGGAAAAATTGGAACAAGCAATCTTAAAGCACCACTATATAGATGTTTATTATAACTCCCAAACCAAACGCGCCTGGAGCTGCCAGGTGCGCCCCTTAAAAATAGCCCTCTTTGACGGATTTTGGTACTTAATTACTCTCAACAGTTGGAATACCTTTATGAAATTTTCACTTGGGCGTATTGAACAAGTACGCACCCACTCCCAAACTTTTGCGCCTATTGCTATTGATGATAAATTAGCCCAATCGCCCAATATTTGGTTTGATAGTGAGCAGAATGTAGAAATTAAACTAAAAATTGCCCCTCCTATTGCCGGCTATTTTAAGGAGGTGGAATTTTTCCCCTATCAAAAAATTGAGAAAAACTACAAAGATGGTTCATTGCTTATTTCGTGCAAGACGGCCAATTTTATGCAGGTCCTTCCGCAAATCCAACGCTGGCTACCACATATAGAGGTAATCAGCCCGCACGAACTGGCCAGAACCTTGCACGAACAATTAGAAAACTATCTACAACAAATGTCCTAAATCATATAGAACCCTAAATACCCGGTAAGGGGTAAAAACAACCTGGTAGGCCACAACAATTCCTAAGAAACTCCAGTAGTAATTACTCAATTTAGGCCATTTACGCTAAGTCCTATCAAAACAGCAACCAGTAATGTTAATATGTATTCCATAAACTCCTCCCATAAAAAGTGTCGTTGCTATTATAGAATAACACACCATAGTGACATCGTATTGTCGCAAAATAAAATATCATCTTGACCTCTTTGTATATTTATTGGCATAATAATGGCATATAGGAGCGCCAATAATATGCCAATAACATTTCATCCAAACTACCAAATTACCCAATCTATCCTAGAGAAACTCTATCAGATAGACCAAATCAAAGAGCAGGTCAAGGGTATGCCATTAACGCCCAAAGTCCTGGCCGGGCTTAAGGAAACGTCCCGCATTGTGACCACGCACTATTCCACCGTAATTGAGGGAAACCGTTTAACAGAGCGGGAAGTGCGCGAGGTATTAAAAGGGCAAGCTATTCAAGGCCGGGAGCGGGATGAAAAGGAAGTAAAGGGCTATTTTAGGGCCTTGGATGAGGTGGCAGTACTAGCCAACAAGCATACCGTTACCGAAACGAACATCCAAACTTTACATGGGCTAATTATCGGCAATAATACTCCTACACCGTACCGAATGGAACAAAACTCGGTAGTGGATGCCCAAACGGGTATTATTATCTATATGCCCCCGGAAGCCAAAGATGTTGGCCCCCTGATGACTGGAATGCTGGAGTGGATTAACGAAAGCACCCATACCTTGCCTATCCCAGTAGTAGCGGCTATTGCCCATTATCAGTTCGTCACTATACACCCTTATTATGACGGGAACGGCAGAACGGCCCGTATTTTGACCACATTGCTACTACACCAAGGCGGGTACGACCTTAAAGGTATTTACAATTTGGAAGAATATTACTATCAGCACATCCAAGATTACTATAACGCCCTAGCCGTGGGACCTTCTCATAACTATTATATGGGGCGGGCAGAAGCTGATATAACGGGCTGGATTGAGTTCTTTGTGTCCGGGATGCTTTATTCGTTCCAAAGAGTGCAAAAGCATTTACAGTTGCAAAGCGCCGAAAAGGACCAAAGCAAAACCATTAACGCATTGGATGCAAGACAAAAACAGGCGTTAGCTTTATTTGAAAAGAACGAATTTATTACGGCCAAAGAAGTGGAAGAACTGTTCCACTTTGCAGGCCGGACAGCTAGACAATTACTGCAAAAATGGGTACGGCAGGGTTTTGTAGTGATAGCAGACCCGTCCAAAAGGGCGCGGAAATATAAGTTAAATAATTCCCTTAAAAAATAAATGTTTTCCCTGTTCGTTCCCTGTTCAAGTTTTAGGGATTTTGGGGCATTTGTATTGGGCGGATTTATAAAAAACACTTAAAGTATAAGTGTATTTCTATAATTTCCCTGTATTTTCCCTGTTTGACAGGGAATAAAAACGCAAATTCTCGCCTGTTTGAAAACATTTTTCCTCGCTTTATCGTCGCTTTGCAAAGTATCAATTCTCGCCGCTTTGTCACCGCTTTGAAAAAGCGTCAGTTTTTACCGTTTCATTACCGCTTTGGAAAAACAAAAAGAGTGACACTTTTAGCCGCTTTATTGCCGCTTTGGAAAGAAAAAGCTATTAATTTCTGCCTGTTTGATAAAAAATATCAGCATAGTGCTAGCAAAACTACACACTCCGCCATTTACAAACAATACCCGCCGTAAGGCGGGTTTTTTATTGCCTCTTAAGTTGCTTACTACTAAACGCCATAATAACCTTTTATACAGTGCAGAAAGAAGCACAGTAACACAACAACCTTAAATACCCGCCCAATATTACACATGCTCCAAAGATAAAGCGCAGGGGCACTAGGTTGTATAAAGGCAATTTTACAAATAAAAAACGGGCGGTTTTACCGCCCGTTCTAATGAAACAGAAATATTTATTTAATATCCGCGCTGGCCGTCTAAAGATTCGTCATTTTCTATCCAGTCCTGCACATTAATTACCCGGTATTCATCAGCCGTGTCACGCACGTATACTTTTTCTATCCCGGCGTTTATAATCATGCGCTTGCACATGGAGCAGCTGTTGGATTTGCAAATATACTCCCCGGTGGAAACTTCCCGCCCGGCCAAATACAGGCTGGCGCCCAGCATTTTATCGCGCGAGGCGCTGATAATGGCATTGGCCTCGGCATGCACGCTGCGGCACAGTTCGTAGCGCTCCCCGCGGGGAATGTTTAATTTTTGGCGGATGCAGAACCCCAAATCACTGCAGTTTTTGCGCCCGCGCGGGGCACCCACATAGCCGGTGGAAATGACTTCGTCATTCTTTACAATTACCGCGCCATAGCGGCGGCGCAGGCAGGTACTGCGTTGGGAAACAACGTCTGCCAAGTCTAAATAATAATTTATTTTATCGCGCCGAACCATGTGGCACCTCCTGTACTGTTACGGTGAAATGGCAGGCGTTTACCAGGCACACCCGCCACAGACAAATACAAAAATATTATATTTGAAAATAAGCCCCTGGGCAATAAAATATGTAAACTATTTTTATGAAAATGTTAACAGAAAAGACCATTTTTAATTTAATGAATGAGTATGCAAACATCTTAACTCAACTCCGCAAATTAGGTATTACCCGAACCTACAACTCCCCCGTAGGAGATTATGCGGAATGGTTAGTAGCCTCAAAAATGAATTTAATCTTGGAGCACAACTCCACCAAAGGCTTTGACGCCAAAGACCCAAAAACAAATAAACGCTATCAAATAAAAAGCCGGTGGGAACACCCCTTCTCAAAAACACACAGCAGCCAATTAAATGTAATAAGAAACTACACAGAAAACCAATTTGATTTTTTAATTGTACTTATCTTTGGGGAAGAATTTAACGTAAAAGAAGCATATTGTATGCCTCATAAATTAATTAAACAATACGGCAAATATAGCACCCATCAAAATGGATATATTTTAACAGTTAACATAGATTGGGCCCGTAGCAAAAACATTCAAAATATAACGCATTTATTTAATAAATAGTTACAACAAAAAACCAAGCTAAAAATTTTAGCTTGGTTTTTAAATAACAGGCAGAGGGTTATTCCCACTCAATGGTGGCGGGGGGTTTGGAGGTAACGTCGTAAATTACACGGTTTACGCCGTCTACCTCGCTCACTATGCGTGAGGAAATGCGCTCTAGCACTTCGTAAGGGATGCGCGCCCAGTCGCAAGTCATGGCGTCGGTAGAGGTTACGGCTCGCAAACCCACGGTGTGGAAGTAAGTGCGTTCATCCCCCATCACGCCCACGCTTTTAATATTGGGAAGAAAAGCAAAATACTGCCAGATGGCGCTTTCCAGCCCGGCGCGGGCAATTTCCTGGCGAAGGATAGCGTCCGCCTCGCGGATGATATGCAGTTTTTCCGGCGTGATTTCACCCAAACATCTAACCGCAAGCCCCGGCCCCGGGAAAGGCTGCCGCCAAACCAGGTTGTGTTCCAGGCCCAGTTCTTCACCCAAGGCGCGTACTTCGTCTTTAAATAAAGAGCGCAAGGGCTCCAGCAGTTTAAACTTTAAATCTTTAGGCAGGCCCCCTACATTGTGGTGGCTTTTGATGACGCTGGCATTGCCGGCGCCGCTTTCTATCACGTCCGGGTAAATGGTGCCCTGGAGGAGGAAATCCATATGGCCCAGCTTTTGGGCTTCTTCATCAAATACGGCAATAAATTCCCGCCCGATGATTTTGCGTTTTTCCTCCGGGTCCGTCACCCCGCGCAAAGCGTTTAAAAAACGCTCCTGCGCGTTTACGCGTATTAAATTTAAGCCAAAACGGCCTTTAAAAACGCGCTCCACTTCATCACCCTCGTCTTTACGCAAAAGGCCGTGGTCCACAAACACGCAGGTTAAATGGTTCCCCACCGCTTTATGCACCAGCATAGCGGCTACGGAAGAATCCACCCCGCCCGAAAGCGCACACAAAACTTTTTTATCACCCACGGTTTCTTTTACGCGGGCAATTTCTTCTTTGGCAAAGTTGCCCATGCTCCAATCCCCCTGCACACCGCAAACCTGATACAAAAAGCGGTGCAGCAAGGAGGAGCCGAAAGGCGTGTGTAAAACCTCCGGGTGAAATTGCACGGCGTAGAGGCGGCGGGAAGCGTCTTCCATCGCGGCGACGGGGCACAAATCCGTTACCGCCGTTACGCGAAAGCCGTCCGGCAGTTGTTCAATATAATCGCGGTGGCTCATCCAGCAGGTGTTTTGGGCTTGCAAACCGGTAAACAGCGGGCTGGTAACATCCAGCTTTATTTGCACTTTGCCGTATTCTTTAAAGTCCGGGCTTTTTACTTTTCCGCCCAGCAAATGCGCCGTAAGCTGCGCCCCGTAGCAAATGCCCAAAACGGGGATGCCCAGCTCAAAAATTTCTTTGGATACGCTGGGTGCACCTTCTTCATACACGCTGGCGGGTCCGCCCGTAAAAATAATGCCTTTGGGGCGTTTTTGTTTGGCCGCCTGCACAATTTGCGTAAAGGGCACCACCTCGCAGTATACGTGGTCTTCCCGCACGCGGCGGGCGATAAGCTGGTTATACTGGCCGCCAAAATCGGCCACTAAAATCAGTTCGTTTGCCATTAAAAATTCCCCTTAGAGTAGTTGGTCTCTTCTTTGGTGATAAAGATATCGTGCGGGTGGCTTTCTATTAACCCCGCGTGGGTAATGCGCACAAACCGGCTGTTTTGGGCAAAAGTTTGCAAATCCTTCGCCCCGCAATAACCCATGGCCGCACGCAAACCGCCAATTAGCTGGTAAACCACATCCGCCAGCGGGCCGCGGAAAGGCACGCGCCCTTCCACCCCTTCCGGCACCAGTTTTTTGCTGTTGTCTTGGAAGTAACGGTCACTGCTGCCGGCCTTCATGGCGGCGCTGGAGCCCATGCCGCGGTATGTTTTAAACGCGCGGCCGTTGTAAATAATGTTTTCGCCGGGGGATTCGGTCGTACCGGCAAACAAAGAGCCCAGCATACACACGCTGGCACCGGCGGCCAAGGCTTTGGCAATATCGCCGGAAAACTTAATACCGCCGTCCGCAATAATGGGGATATTATACTTGGCGGCCGCTTTGGCGCAGTCATACACCGCCGTTAACTGCGGCATGCCAATGCCGGCAATCACACGCGTGGTGCAAATAGCACCCGGCCCAATACCCACTTTAATACAATCCGCACCGGCCTCAATAAGCGCTTCCACCGCTTGCGGCGTGCATACGTTGCCCGCAATAACCTGGCAGGAAGGGAATGTTTGTTTTAAATTTTTAACGGCTTCCAACACGCCCTGGCTGTGGCCGTGGGCCGTGTCCACCACCAGCACGTCCGCCTCCGCCTTTAAAAGGGCTTCCGCACGCGAGAGCATGTCTTTGGTAATGCCCACCGCCGCCCCCACCAAGAGGCGGCCTTTTTCGTCCCGGGCGGAAAGGGGGTATTCGATACTTTTTTCTATATCTTTAATGGTAATAAGCCCTTTTAAGTGGGATTCATCATCCACCAGCGGCAGTTTTTCTATACGGTGCTTTTGCAAAATAGCCTGGGCTTCTTTAAGCGAGGTACCCACCCGCGCGGTGACCAAATTTTCTTTGGTCATTACTTCGCCAATGGGGCGGGAAGGGTCTTTTTCAAAGCGCATATCGCGATTGGTAATAATACCCACCAGGCGGTTGTTTTTATCCACTATCGGCACGCCGGAAATGTGGTATTTGGCGGTTAAGTTCCAAGCGTCCTGCAAAGTGTCTTCCGCCCGCAGCGAGAAGGGATTGGTAATTACGCCGTTATCGCTTCTTTTTACGCTGTCCACCATATCCGCCTGTTTTTGGGCGGACATATTTTTATGGATAATGCCAATGCCCCCTTCGCGCGCGATGGCAACAGCCATGCGGGCTTCGGTTACGGTATCCATACCGGCGCTCATGAGCGGAATATTAAGCTTAATTTTTTGGGTAAGCCGTGTGTTCACTTTTACATCTTTGGGAAGCACGGCGGAGTGTTGAGGAACGAGCAGTACGTCGTCAAAAGTAAGGCCTTCTTTGGAAAATTTTTCGTCCATGTATCAGTTAACCTTTCTTTTTATTATAGCGGTTTTGGAGGGAGCACGCAAAAAAGGCCGGGCATACGCCCGGCCTAAAAAATCTACCAGGGCCTGTTAAATTTCGTCCCAGCCTTCCACGGCGGAACTTTGGTTATAGGCCGAGATGTTCACCTCAAAAAAGTTGCCTTTTACACTGCCTTCGCCGGCGGTATCGGCAATTTTTTCCAGGTGGGGGTAGGGGTTTTTGTCAAAACCCTTATACAAGGGTTCCAGGCCAATTTCCTGCAGGCGCTGGTTGGTGATAAACTTGGTGTAGGCCTCGGTGCTTTGGCGGGTGATGCCCATAACGCCGTCCCCAATAATGTGGTTGCTCCAGGCTATTTCCCGTTCGGCCGCTTCGGCAAACATGGCGTAAACTTCTTTTTCGTCAAAAAAGTCCGGGTTGGTGCGCCAAATTTCTTTAATCATGTTGGAGAAAATGACACAATGCACCAGCTCATCGCGGTTGATGTATTTTATTTCGTGCGCGGTGCACATCATGAAACTGCGCGCAGCCAGGTTGTAAAAGAAATTAAATCTGTTGTAAAAATAAATGCCTTCCACCAAGAAGTTAGCCACCAGCACGCGGGCAAAGTTATGCG
>CALUXL010000107.1 GCA_944324735.1 uncultured Elusimicrobiales bacterium | reverse complement strand
GGTGGGGCTGGGGGCTGGCCGGTATTTGGCTGGCCATGGCGCTGGACGAAAACATCCGCGCCGTTTTGTTTGAACGCCGCTGGAAAAGCCGCAAATGGCAAAGCAAGGCATTTGCACGGCGCGGGGCTTAAAATTTGCTAAAATATAACTATGAACGATTTTTACCTTGATTACGACGTACCGCAGGATTTGAAATTTAAAACTGCCGACATTTTGCGCATGGGCGGGCTGGAGTGTTCCTCTCAGTTAAGCCCCAAGTATTTTGCGCATGTGTTTACCGAACCCAATAAAATAACGGCCGTTACGGTGGAGCTGTCCTTCAGCGTGGCGGATAAAAACCTATTGGTGCGCGGGCGCGTATGGGGGAAAAGAGACGTACAGTGCGCGCGCTGTTTAAAGATGACGTCGCAAGATTTTGATGAAGAATTTGTAGAAACATATAGCACGAAATCAGAAATAATTGATATAATGTTACTTGTGGAACAAACACTGGCTTTGACCGAAGACATACGTTTTCTTTGTAAGCCGGACTGCAAAGGGCTCTGCCCTATATGCGGACAGGACTTGAACACCGCCCAGTGCGGGTGCAAGCCGGAGTGTTTGTCGCCTTTTGCTGAATTAAAAGGTAAATTCAAGTAAGAATTAATTGATTTTTACTGATGTATACAGGAGTAATAAAACATGCCGAATCCGAAGAAAAAACACACTCGTTCCCGCCGGGATTTGAGAAGATCGCACAATTCTGTGATTGAAGTGGCCCAGTTGGTAGAATGCCCGAACTGCAAATCTGCCCGCTTGCCTCACAATGTTTGCCCGAAATGCGGTTTTTATAAAGACCGGGTGGTTGTGGCTCCCAAAGCTGCCAAAACCGAAGAAAACACCGACGCTAAATAAAACTTTCTTATGAAAATAGCCCTGGACGCCTTAGGCGGAGATTACGGCGCTAAACCCAATGTAGTGGGCGCTTTAAAAGCGGCCAAAACCCTGGGTATCCAAGTGATACTGGTGGGGGATGAAGCCGTCATCAAGCGTGAGCTAACTGAGCTGGGATATGCAAATTCCCTGCCCGCCGGAATATCTATTGTACATGCCCCGGATACCATTGATATGGGGGCAGAACCCGCTAAAGAGTGCCGCAACAAAAAAGGTGCAAGCATTGTGGTTTGTGCCGATTTGGTGCACAAAGGCGAGGCCGACGCGTTTGTTTCCGCCGGCCACTCCGGGGCGGCTATGGTGGCGTCCCTTTTCCGCATGGGGCGTATTAAAGGGGTGGTTCGCCCCGCTATTGCTACCCCCATGCCCACCTACAAAGGCGTAAGCCTTTTGTTGGACGGCGGCGCCAACGCAGACTGCAAGCCCATACACTTGCTGCAGTTTGCCGTTATGGGTTCGGCCTATATGGAAAAGGTGTTTGATTTAAAATCCCCTTCCGTGCGTATTCTTTCCATTGGGGAAGAAGAAACAAAGGGGAATTTTTTGGTTAAACACACCATTCCCCATATGCGTGAAATTGGGGTAAACTTCCAAGGCACCTTGGAAGGGCGCGATGTAAACACCGGCGAAACGGACGTGATTGTTTGCGACGGGTTTGTGGGAAACATTGTGCTTAAAATGGCCGAAGGTTTAGCCAAAACCATGATTAACATGATTAAGCGGGAAATTAAGAAACGTCCGCTGGCGGTGCTGGGCGCTTTACTGGCGCGCGGTGCTTTTAAAGCGGTGAAGGATCACACCAACCCCGATTGTTACGGCGGTGCCCCGCTGGTGGGCGTAAACGGTGTGGCCATTATTTCCCACGGCAAATCCAACGATACGGCCATTTTTCACGCGCTTAAAACGGCCAAACGGTTGGTGGAAAAGAACTTTGTGGGGGATATTGCCGCCCGCATAGCTTCGCTGAAAGATACTTTCTCCGCCATAGAAGCAGAAATGCAGGAGGAAGACAAATAATGGATTTTAAAGGTAAAAATATTATTGTTACCGGCGCTACGCGCGGCATTGGCTTATCCATTGCCGAGGCTTTTGCCCAGCAAGGGGCCAATGTGGCCATTTGCGGCACGCGGGAAGACGCGGTAACTAAAGCGGTGGAAGGCCTGTCCTCTTTTGGGGGCAAAGTATTTGGCCGTGCCGTAAATATTGCCCACGCGGCCGAGTGTGATGCTTTTGTGGCCGATGTGGTAAAAGAATTTGGTTCTTTGGACGTGCTGGTAAACAATGCCGGCATTACCAAAGATAATTTAGCCGTACGCATGAGCGAGGAAGACTGGCGTGCCGTGATTGACGTAAACTTAACGGGAACGTTTTTTATGTCTAAGGCCGCGTTAAAAGTGATGTTCAAAAAACGTACGGGCAACGTGGTGAACATTTCTTCCGTGGTGGGGGAAATGGGCAACGCGGGGCAGGCCAATTATGTAGCCAGCAAGGCGGGCATTATCGGCCTTACCAAAACTTTTGCGAAAGAGTTTGGTTCCCGCAACATCCGCGTAAATGCGGTGGCGCCGGGTTTTGTGCGTACCGCCATGACGGACGCTTTACCTCAGGACGTGAAAGAAAAAGCCCTGGAAAACGTACCGCTTAAAAGATTTGCAGAAACGCAAGACATTGCCAAAGCAGTATTGTTTTTGGCAAGCGAAGATGCCTCTTACATAACGGGGCATATTCTGTCCGTTAACGGCGGACTTTATATTTAGTTGGGATAAGGGGATACCCTTTTTTAAAACATCGGAGGACAAAATGTCTGAAAATATACAAGAAAGAGTCAAAAATATCATTGTTGAACAGTTGGGCGTAGAAGCCGACCAAGTAAAACCGGAAGCCCAGTTTGTCAACGACTTGGGTGCCGATTCTTTGGACACGGTGGAACTCATCATGGCCTTGGAAGAGGAATTTGACATCGAAATCCCTGACGAAAAAGCCGAAAAGATTAAAACCGTGGGCGAAGCGATCGAATACATTGAAGCCAACGCCAAAAAATAATTGTGTTTACGGAAATTGAGCGTATCATTGGATACAGCTTCAAGAATAAAGAAGTTTTAAAGGAAGCACTCACTCATAAGTCTTTTGCCGGGGAACACCGCAGCGCCAAACATAACGAGCGCTTGGAATTCCTGGGAGACAGCATATTGGGGGCCATTGTGGCAGATTATATCTACAACCAATGCCCGCATGTGGAAGAGGGGGTGCTTTCTAAAATAAAATCGAACCTGGTATCCAGGCACAATCTTTATTTTTGGGGCAAAGAGATGGACCTGGGGTCCTTTATTGCCCTGGGCCACGGCGAAATTGCCACCGGCGGCCGCACCCGAGACAGTATCATCTCCAACGCGGTAGAAGCCGTTATTGGTGCGGTATATATAGACGGAGGATATTCCGCCGCCGAGCAGGTAGTTTTGCCTTGGGTAAAAACCCAACGTTTAACGCAAGACAGCGGGGACTTTAAAAGCTTACTGCAAGAGTTTGTACAAAAACGCAGCAAACACACCCCGGTGTACGAAGTGATACAAACCGTAGGGCCCGAGCACGACAAAGTGTTTACCGTCCGCGTTAGCTTAGACGGCAAAGAACTGGGCATCGGCAAAGGGCGCAACAAAAAACAGGCAGAACAAAGCGCCGCCCAAAACGCGTTTGAACACTTAAAAAAATAAGTTTATGGATAAAAAAAGCTCCGCCAAAATAACCGCCCCGATGGGGAAAATCCAAGTCAAAGTGCAAGAATCTTTGATTCGCAAGCCCTTTGTGTGGCTGGGTATTTTGGCGGCGCTTCCTTTTGTGGTTATGTTTGCTTTTACGTTTAAAAGCGGGTTTACCCCTTCGGACGGAAAAAGCAAAATACAAAAGATTATCGTATCCAAAACCCCCATGGAGATGGCCGAAGAAGCCACCCAAGCCCTTCAGCGTAAAGACACGCAAACTTTTTTTGATATTTTGGATAAAGCCAAGGATTACAACTTAGTCAACAGCAAGGGGGACTCCATGCTGTTGGTGGCGGTATCTTTGGGTAATGAAGACGCGGTGCTTCGCCTGCTTTCTTTAGGGGCGGATGTGAATAAACAAAACTCCTACACGCGCGACACGCCTATCCTGCGCAGCCTGTATACCAATCACGATAATATCACCCGTTTATTGGTTGCGTCTGACGCTAATTTAAATTTAGAAAATAACTATCACCACTCTCCCATGTTTGTGGCGGTGGAACGCCAAAAAGGGGAATTTGTGGACTTATTTATTACGTTTGGCGCCCAGGCGGGTATTAATTCGGACAATTTATTCCGCTGGGTTACCAAGCGCAACTTAATAGGCGTTTTGGCTATGTTAAAAGGCGGTATTGACCCCAATGTAAAAAACGAGCAGGGCAACACGCCGCTTATTATTGCCGCGTCTATAGGGGATGTGGAACTGGTGCGCAACTTGCTAGCCTACCGGGCCGACCCCAATGCCGCCAATAAAGACGGCAACACCGCTTTAATTTATGCGGCCCGTTACAATCACCCGCAAATTATTTATGAGTTGATGCGCCCGTATTCCTTATTGGCGGCGGTGGACGTGAACATACAAAACAAGCAAGGTCAAACGGCCTTGTATTGGGCGGCTTCCCGCGGGTATGAGGAAGCGGTAAAACGCCTGTTAGCCGCCAATGCCAACCGTGATTTAAAGGCCAAAGACGGCCTTACCGCGCGTGATATTGCCCAAAAGAAAGGCCGCCGCAACATTGTGGCTTTGTTTGATATGAACCCCGTGGAATTAAAAAACATGGTGGTGGAAATGGACAATGCCCGCGTGGCGGAACGCAAACGCAAAGAAGCGGAAGAAAAAGCCAAAGAAGAGGCCGAAAAACGGAAGCAGGAAGCGGCCCAAAACCAGGCCCAGCAACAAGCGGGTTACATTGGGCGGCGCCGGCGCCAAGCGAAAAAAGAAATGGTAAAGCCCACCCAAGCGCTGGATCAGCAAGCACCCACACGCAATGCTTACTCCCGCCGTAACCGGGTGCCCAATAATAATTATTAACTTTTTAAAAACCGCCTGTTAAAAGGCGGTTTTTTATTTTGTCTTTTGCCAGTCTTCTGCTCCGGGGTTGATTTATAAACAAGTGCTGCTTTAAAACTCGTAAAGTTAGCCGTTTGGGTGTGTCTGCTAAAAGCGTACCCGCCCCGGGTAAAAAGCTACAGGCGGGGCTTTTGAGCGTAAGAGAAGGGGGAATAGGCGCTGTTACTAAATAATAGGGGCTTGCACAAGGGAAATATGTACCCATTAACCGGGGAAATTGAAATATGTTATGAGTCTTTTTTATAACCCCCAAAGCAGACCATAAAAAGAGAAATTTTATTACAGAGCTTTTTAGTTTTAGCTTAAACCACAAAATAAAAAGCCCGCATTTAATATGCGGGCTTTTGTGTTTTGAAAAAACGCTTACGGATGGATTTTATCCATCATGCGCGGGAACGGGATGGTTTCGCGCACGTGTTGCAAGCCGCAAATCCAGCGCACCATGCGTTCAATGCCCATACCAAAGCCGGAGTGCGGCACACTGCCGTAGCGGCGAAGATCCAGGTACCAGTCGTAACCTTGCGGGTCCAGGCCTTGTTCTTTAATGCGGGCCAGCAAGGCTTCATAGTCGGATTCTCTTTCACTGCCGCCGATAATTTCGCCGGCACCTTCCGGTCCAATTACGTCCACAGCCAGTACCACTTTGGGGTTTTTCGGGTCGCGTTTCATATAAAAGGCTTTAATGGCGGCCGGGTAGCGGTGAATCATAATGGGGGTATCGTAGTCTTCACCCAGCAGGGTTTCTTCGTCCCCGCCGATATCGCCGCCCCACGGGGTGTTGTTGCCT
>CALUXL010000106.1 GCA_944324735.1 uncultured Elusimicrobiales bacterium | reverse complement strand
GGGCGTTGGCACAACTATCTTCCACCCGAGCCATGCGCTCCTGGAGTGTGTTGTATTTATCCTGCTTGGCTTCCAGGCGGGCAATGTCCTTGCGGATGGCGCGCAGTTCGCTCCACATACCGCCGGCGGCAAACACAATGGCCGCTATTTTCCACGCGGCGTTAAAAAATTCCGGCGTCATTGTTCGGCCTCCCGCAGGGGCGCGGCCAGGGTTTCTATTTCCTGAGCCTGCTGTTTTACGTAATCGCTCGCGCCGGAATTTTCCGCCAGCACCAGTTCCCGCAGGGTGCGGGTAAGGCCGGTTTGTGCCTCTAACGCCTGCACCTGTTCCTGCACGGTGGGAGCCGGTTTAACGGGGGCGTACCCCTTTAAATACCAGTTGCCGTTGTAGGCTTGTTCCACTTCCCGCAATTTCATGCCGATAGAGGCGTAGTATTCGTCGTCCACGCCGGCGCCAAGGCGTACTTCTTTGGTTTCTTCGTTAAGAACAAAACAATATTTTTTTGCCATAAAACCCCCTAATATTTGATAAAGTAATTAACCGCAAAGTTGACGGGGCGGACCTCGTTAGCGGCCCCGTAGATAGAGTTGGAAGCGGAAGAAGCGAAAATAGTAATATCTGAGCTATTTCCATATAGATTGTGGGATGTTCCATTACTTTGCGAAAAAGCACCCGTATTTTTACCGCCAGGGTTTACAGGCATGCTACCGACGACATCCGGCAACCCCTGCGGTTGCTTTTGGTACATAGTGCCCGCACATCCGCCCGCCCTACGCAGGAAACAACCCCTGTAATCGGGCACGTTAAAAGTGCTGCTTCCGTCCCCCGCGCCAAAGTTGGTGCCGATAGCGGCAAACAAAGCCGCGTATTGCGTGCGGCTTACGGCGCGGCCATCACACAAAATGTAGCCTGGCATTGTAGCCACAGGGCCCATAAGAAGCGCCCCCACGGGAATAATAAACCCGCCGCCGGTATTGCCAATTTTATCGTTTACCCATTGGGCGGTAATGGCGGTGTTGTCGTTCAAACCGGCCGCCGGGGCGGGCAGTTGTAGGGGGCCGGTCATGGTGTCGCCCGCTTTTTTGACGTACGTGGGCCCCATATAGTCTTTAATTTGCTTGGCGGTTACTTTGTTGGTAATAGCGCCGTTATCAACGGCAAAGTTATCGTTGTCGGTAACTTCGGTTTTTTGTTCCAAATCGGTTATAGAAATTCCGTCTGCCATAGTTCGCTCCTAATTTACGATTAATCTAAAATCTACTTCCAAATAAATGCCGGCGGGGTTTAGGCTGTCCAGCACGCCTTGCACCTCGTAAAAGTTTTCAATGCCCAGCACCTGTTTAAACATAAGGGGCTGGCCGCTTTGGGTGCGTATTTCCTGCGCTTTTTGGCTAAGCCAGTTGATAAAGCCGGTTTGGTCCGTTACGATGTATATTTTTAAAGCGCCGGGGCGCAGGCGCTCAAAATTAATTTGCGTCTTGGGGCCAAATATCTGCATAAACACATACAGGTAGCTTTCAAAACTGCCCACGTATTCCCAGCGGCGTAAAATCTCGCCATAGTTTTTGATAAACACGTCCCGCGCGATGGTTTGGCTTAAGGGCACCAGGTTGCGGTCGTACAAAATGGCGCCCAGGCCTGCGCTGTTGTAGGCGTCGTTAAACCAGGCGGTCAGTTCCGTTTGCAGGTTTTGGAAAACCGCTTGCGCAGAACCGCTGAGTTTAATTTCTACGTCGTCCCCTTTAAAATACTGCATTAGGCAATCACCACCTCTATGCGCTCTTTGCTAAAAAGCCACAAATCTTTAAAATTGGCCTGGTAAATGTCGCCGGAGTAGGCCCCGTCCGTTTTCCATTGCAGTTTGACGGCTGAGGCGTAAGGCGCGTCGCGCGAAATGGTAAAGTATTTTTCCGGCTCAAAGTTATTGCCCAGCGTGTATAACTGCGCCAAATTGGCAAGCAGCTTGTCTTTTACTTCGTCTTCTTTGTCGGCCAAAATGGTGCTGTTTTTGGAAAGGGTAATATCCAACTTTAAAGACACTTCCTTTTTGGCGGGCGGATAAAAGCCAAATTCAAACACCTGGCCGTTGGAAAGGGTTACCTCGCCGCGTTCCGTGCCGGCGTAATAAAGGCCGGCCACGGTATAGTCTTTAAGCATGGTTAAAATTTGGGCCTTTTGGGCGGCGTAAGTTTCGGCCGCCGTGTCCACCAGTACGCACACGCCCAGCGTGCCGGCGTTTTCCTGCGTTTGCGGCTCAATAGAAATTACATAGCCCGCGTCTTTAAAGGTTTTGATAAGCCCCTCGCGCGGGGTTTTGGGGATGGCTATGGTTTCGTTGGTGTGGCGGAAGTAGTCCTGCAGTTTGGTGTAGGCCTCGGCAAAGGTGTTTTCGGCCGCCAAGATGTTTTGGGCTACCTCGTAAAAATACTTATAGAAACCGGTGCCCACAAACGTTTCGGCCGTGTAGGACGTGCCAAAACGGTCGTTAACGCCCTGCATAAAGCGGGCCATAATGTCGGCCAAGTCTTCGGGTACATAGTTTTGATCGGTAGAGTAAGGCATAGTTAACCTCGCATTAAAGAGTTGTTCTCTTTGGCGTTGCCAAAGTTAAAAATCATTTCCCGCACAAAGCGCCCCTGCTTGGCCGCAAAGTTTATTACGTTCATGCCCCAAAAGCCAATGCGCTGCAGCAGGTAGGCTTCAAAACTTTCGGCCTGGATTTCATAGTCCGGGTTTAAGAAATATTCCAAATCCACACCCCAGTCCGGCCGGTAGTACAGCTGGCCCAGCTGCACGTCTATTAAGTTGGCGGCGCGGGGCAGTTCGCTAGACACTATGACCAAATCTTTTTGGGTTTCGTTGTATTGGATGTCCTTAATCATTGTTTGGCCCCCTTAAGGGTTTGCAGGTTTTGTTTTACCTGCTCTAACCCGGTGGCAAAGGTGGGGGCAGTAATGGCGCCCCCGCCGTTGCTGGCCAGCACGCCGTTTTTTACGGCGTCAGCCAGTTGGCCTACCAAATCAATTAGGCTGTCCAGCGTGTCCATAGGCACGGCAATATAAAACACGTTGGGGCCGCTGAAAACGGCCACCCCTTGGCTTTTGGCCGCGCCGGCAGACAAGACCACCGCCCCCGGCACGGGCGCGCCGTTTACGGTTACTTGGCCGTTTTCACAAACGGCATTAAATACTTGCGTTTTCAAACTCGGCCCCCCTTAAAATAAATTGTTTGTTTACAAAGCGGCTTACGCCGTTGAAACTTAAAAGCACCTTTTGCCCGTAGCGTCCGCCCGCCTGGGGCAGTGCCTCCGTGGCAATATAGCCGCCGTTAAGTTGCGGGTAAAGTGCCTGGGCTTGGCGCATTTGGGTTTTATCGGCCAGGGCTTGGGCGCTTATATCAAATACAAAACCGTTGGCGCGCATTACCTCAGCCGGCGTGCCGCAAAAGTTTACTTTGGCCGTTAAATTGCCGTATGGCTGGCCCTGCACGGATACTTCCGGCAAGGCCGCAAGCGGCGCAAATGTCAGGCGTTCGCCATACCCCACCAGGGTAAGGCCGGTGTTGAGTTCAAAAAGGGTTTTATCGTCCAGGCTTTCCGCCTCAAAGCTGTAAAAGCCGTGCTCGCAAAATATTTTCACACCTGCACCCCCAGCCAAACATTGCCATTGGCGTCTAAATACGCGCCGTATTTGCCGTCTTTGGTTACAAAGGGCACGCGGCCGTTTAGACTTGTTGGGATGTATACCCCGTTAAATACCAGGGCCAAGGCGTTGCCGCGGCACAGGCGCACATCGGCCGTGCCGTAACCCTGCAAAGCAAATGTGCCTTGCACGTAGGGCAGGTTGGCCACCTCTGCCTGGTTAAAAAGTTGATACCACTTCATGCGGCCTCCTTAAGCACTTCGTCCCAACTTTTACCTACCACACTTTGAGGCTCTTTTTTATCGCTGTTTTCGGGTACGATTTCCAAATTAAGCGTAAGGCTTACTTTGGTATCGTTGGAGCCGGGCGTCATTTGGTAAGAGGCCAGGCGCGCGTTAAAAATAAGCACGTTTTGGTGAAAGTAGGCTATCTTATAGTCCAGCCCGGCAAACACCTTGGAAAAAATGCTTTTAAGCATAGGCAAAATAATGTTTAAACCTATGGAGTTTTTATTGCCGATAAGCGTAATGCTTACGTTTTGCGTTTCGCCCCGCTGTTGCACTTTTACGGTGCCGGCTTCGGTGCCCTGTTCGTTAAGTACGGGGATAAAATCCGTGCTGATGTTTAGGCTGTCGGTTTCGCTTTCCACGCATAGGCCGGTTGCTTCTTCCGACAGATAAAGCGGAACGGGAATGCCTGGTTTTAAGTCGCCATTTTCCTGCTTGGTAAGCGGGTAGAAAAGCAAAACAGGGTCTGCTTGTTGCGTAATCATCGTCCGCCTCCTCCGCCACCTTGGGATTTTAAAAATGCTCTAAAGAATTGTTCAAATTTATTTTTTAATGTCGGCAATATATCTTTGGTATCTTGTACGGCTTGAGGTAACATCCCCAATCCTTCTAAACTGGTTTTAAGACTGTTGTGGAGTATTTCCAATAACGGTTCCATTTTTAGCAGGAAGTCGTAGAGTTTGGTTTGCAGGTCTTTTAACCGTGCGTCAATGCTGGCAATATCGGCATAGGATTTTATTTGGTTGTTTTCCAGTTTGTTTGTGGCCCGGGCGTTGGCATCCTGCATTTTTATGGTTTCGGGCGTGATAACTTTATTTTTTTGGATCAGGTCGTCTATTTCCCGTTTAAATTGCAAGACGGCTTGCTGGTCGCCTTTGGCGTCCAGCCCCAAAACGGCAGCTTGGGCTTTGTTTAAATCCACGCCTTGCAATAACTTTTTAAAATCTTCGGCCACAAAGCCTTCCGTCACCAAAGGCCCCAATTGCGCTACGGCGCGCTGGCCAAACACGTCGCTGGCCAGTTTGGCGCGCTGGGCAGGGTCCTGCACTTTGGCGATGTTGTTCATGACGTTATAGAACACCCTGGCCATGTCTGTTTCGCCGGCGTAGTTGGAAAGGGCGTTCTCGTTACCGGCCTTGGCCTCGCCCACCAGCACCTGCATGCGGCTAAGCGCCTGCTGCAGGGTTTCTTCGTTTATGCCTTTGCTGGCGGCATAGCCCTGCAAGGCCAAATAGCTTTTAATGTCCGTTCCGGCGCCTTGGGCGCGGTCTTTAATGTTGCCGGCCTTATCCAGCGTGGCGTTTATGCGCTCATTAAGCTGGGCAAGCGGGTTTAACAGGGCCGTAAGCGCCGTGCCCATAGCGGCAATGCCTGCGCCTATTTTAAGCCCTTTCCACGCCTTGCCAAAGCCGTTTTTAAAACGGTTGACCACTCGGTCAAAAGTGCTGTTAAGCTTCTTTTCCGTTTCTTTTAGGCTTTGGCTGGTTGGCGTAAACTTAATGGTTATGATGTAGCTTTCTGCCATAGTTCAAACTCCGCTCTGTTTAAGGCCCGGTAAAAGGCCGCTTCCAAAATTTCCTGCAAGGTGTAGTTGCCGTCAGTTCGGCGGAAGGCTTCTGCAAACAAATCTACGCTGCCGGGTTTAAGTTTTTTTTTGCGTCTTCCGGGCAGATTTGCGGGCGCAGTTGCGCAAGCTCAAGGCATACGGCCAGCATGGCTTCCACCAGTTCCATAGGCGGCAGTTTGTCCACGTTCTTTTGGCTGTACGGTATGCCGTTTACGTCCAGGGCAAAGGCCAGCAAATTATTCATGTCTTCTTTGGATAAATTGACGATTTGCAAAGCGTGGCGCAGTTGCTTTTCTTTGTCCTCAAGCGGCAAGGCTTCAAACTTGGCCGTGCTGGTTTCGTAATCCTGCCCCAGGCAGGCTTGCTCAGTGGCAAGCCCGTAGACCAGGGTGGAATAAGCATTTAGCGCCCAAACGCTTTGCAGGCCGCGTAACTCTTTGGTTTTTATCATTTGTCTTCTACCTGGTAGCTTTCAAAAACAACCTGCACGGTTTGTTCTTCTGCTCCGTCCGTAAGGGTGCTTTGCAGGGGGCGCTGGCTGATAATGGCCTGCTTAAAAGAACGCCGCTGACCGGTTTTGCGGTCCACGATTTTAAAATCGGTGCGTTCTTCTTCTTTGTACATATCGGCCAGCATATTGGCCATTTCCTGCGACAGGCCGATAAACGCCACCGTAAGCGTTTTGGGGTCTTTGATACCCTCGGTATAAATAAGCCCCGTTTTGTTTTGCCCGGAAGAACCGCGGGTTAAATGCTTGCGTTCCGGGTCTTCAAAGGTGGCAGTGTCCACCGCGGCGGTGACGTCATAATCGACTCCGTTGCGGGAAAAGTAAAAATCACATAAAGAAGTTCTTAAGGCGTACATATTACAGGGCCTCCTGCGTTAAAATGCCTTTCAGCCGCCACAGGGCGGTAGGCTCGGGGATAGACACGGAAACCGTGCCTTCGTAATTTTTGCCGGCAAGGCTTACGTTTACCCGGGCGTAATCTAACAGTTTGGTTTGCACGTAGCGGGCGTCTGCGTCGGACGTTAAATAATCTTCCAGCAGTTTGGCCTGCGTAAGCGTGTATTGCGGGCGGTTTAAGTTTAAATACTGCAAAGCCGCGCCCTGCAAATTGGTAATGAGTTCCTGCGTGATGTAGGGGGCAATGATGGCCTGCCCGCCTGCCGCAAACAAACCCAAACGGCGGCCGTATTGGGGGCTGTCCAACACAAAGGTTACTTTGTCTGCAAACAGGCTGTCCGCTTCGGCCACGGTGGTTACGCCGTCCGAGTAGGGCATATCAATGTATTGCAGGTTGCTCCAGCTGGAAGCGCTGAGCAGTTGCCCAAAGACGTAAAAAAGACTTTTGGCGTTTTTGGCCCCGCAGCGTTTGCTTTGCGCGGCAAAGGCTTTGGCGTCGGCCTGCTGTTCAAACGCGGCGCCTACTACGCCGTCAAAGGTGCCTACGTCCAGGCTGTCAATTTCCGTTTTGTTAAAATCAGACGAAATAAGCACGGTGTAAAATTGTTCCGTGGCGGAAGCCAAAGCCGTGCCAACGGCGGATAAATCGTCCACCGGCAGGATAAGCGCGCTGTTTAAGCCGCCCTTAAAAAGTTCGGCCACGTCTGCATTATCGGTAAGCGCGGAAGCGGCCTCTGCGCTGATTACTTTGGTGATTTGGCCCGTGGGGGTTTCGTCCTTGGGTTTAACCACGGCCACCACGGCGCGCAAATAATCGGTGTTTGCGTCCGGCGTGGGGGTTCTTACATCTAACTGCAAAATATAGTTAAGCAGTACGTCGCCATTTTGTGCCATTTTTATGCTCCTATAATGTATTGCCAAAACAGTTTGGCGTATTCAATAAGGCCCTTTACGGGGGCGTATTCTTCTTGGTAGAAGTACGTAAAATCCAGCTTATAAGCCTTTATTTCCCATTCTATGGGGAGTAAAACGGGGCTTTCGCTTGCGCCAAACCAAAAGCGGGAAAGTAGTTGCGGCGCGGACTCGGCCACTTTTTTGGTTAAGAAACCGGCGGGATTCTTTTTGCTGGCCCCGCGCACGGCCACCGTGCCGCTTACCCGCGCCCAGGCTTTGCCTTCTTGTGCGCCAATGCGCTGGGCAGTAATGTCCACACAAAGCACGTCCTGCTCCAAAAGCCCTTCGGCCCGGCAGAAGCGCACCGCCTTGGTTTTAAAAATCTTTTTTAAATCTTCTTCCAGCGCTTTTTCAAACACGGTTTTTAAACCTCGCTTTAATGTTTTTAAACATCTTGCCCGTATTAATTAACAGGCGGTTAAACCCTTTGGCCTTGGCCCACTCTTTGCTGTTTTTGCCATAATCCCCGCGTGAAATCGGGTTGCGGATAAGGGCCTGCACCGCATTTAGAAACTGCTGTTTTTGGCGCCCTAATGTGACCAAATCGGCCACCATGCGGCCAATCACTTCCACCACGTCTTTGTTGCCTTCCGCCCGCAGGGGGGCCAGCAGTAAGTTATATACCTGGGCCCAATGGGCAAACACCTCGCGCAAGGTTGTGTTTTTATCCGAACCGGCTTCTTTATTGGCCGGGCCGCCGGCAAGGCGTTTGCGCTCTTTTTTCCACTTGGCGGCGGGTGCGTCTTCCAGCAAACCTACTTCCACTTCATACTTGCCCAAACGTTTGGACAGAAACGAGTTAAGCCGCTCCACCGCTTGGAATTTTACGTCCTGCCCGCTCATAACGGGGCACCTATAAAGATGTTGCTAAAATTAGCCGCGGGCAAATCTAACTGGGCGGGGGAAAGGCCCAACGCCAAAAAATAGTGTTTAAGTCTTTCCAAGGCGTCGTCCTCGCCCCCGCGGGAAGTCAAAACCGTGCGCAAAGCCCGGTATTGGCTTACGTTATCCACGGCCCCGTTTAACACGCCGCTGGCGGTGTTCCACTCCGCGGTGGTCAAAAACGTGGCTCCAATAACCTGCAAGACATTATCCAAGGCTTCGCGCATAGTAACACCCCTTATCTAAAAGTTACCGGCTGCACAATTACGCCGCCCAGTTTTTCCACATCCACCATGGAAGAACCGTCAATGAAAACAAACCAGGAATATTCGTTTTCATCGTTGTAGCCCATTTTGTACAGGCGGGGCAGGGCCGTATAGTTAAACGTAACAACCGAAGGCGTTACCACCATTACGCCGTCTTTCGTGCCGGCGCCGCTGGGTGCAAACAGCCATTCCAGCTGCTTGCCCTGTTGGGTGTAGGCGTCTTTAATGGCGCTGAGTACGGACACGGCCGTATTGGGCACAAAACCGCCCAGTTTATCACCCAAAGAGCCGGTAAAAACAATGCGCTTGGGAGCATTGCCCACCATTTCTTCCGCCTGTTTGATAATCCCGTCCAAAAAAGTTTTGGCGTCACTTAAAGCCAGGGCGGAAGCCAACTCTTTAGAGGTATTGGTAACGTGGTTAGGGTCTTTGGACTGCATAAGCCCGTTGTTGGAAAGGGTGCCGTCTTTCAGCGGGTCCCCGGTGAGGACGTTTATATCAAAGGCCTGCATGTTTTGATCCAACACCTGAGCGGAAATTTTGTTAATGTTTACTTCCGGCTGCCAGCCCGATTTAATAAATTTAACGGCGCGGATGTATTTATTAAATACTTTGTTGCTGGTGGCTAATTTGCCGGATTTAAACTCCGTATCCTGGGAGGTAATGCGGCGGGTGGTGGCGTCGCCGATGACGTCGGTCGTTTCAATTTTGATTTGGCCGATTTTAGGCTCATGCGCCACCGTTTTGCCTGCGTCAAAAATGCGGGAAAACAAAGGCACATAAGAAGGGGTATAATTACCCACAACCTGTTGCACCGTGGTGGGTAAAGAATGTAAATCTGTAGGCATAAAAAGTTATCTCCTGTTTTTAATGGTTTCTCTGGCGGAAACGGTGGTTTTCGCCTGGGCCGCGGGGGCCGGTTGCTCGCCGTTTGGCCGGGCTTGCGCCTGGGGGGCGCTTGGGGCGTCTTTAGCGGCGGTTTGTTGGGTTTCTTTGGGGGTTTTGGTTTTACCCATATTACAGCCCCCCGGGGAAATCAATCAGAGCCGCTTTGGCCGTTTCTTTGCTAACGGCGTCAATACCTTGTACCTCGCCGCTTTTAAAAATGGCGCCGGTGGCGGTGTTGCTGTCGGCCGCGTCCGTGGCTAAGCCGGCGGCGGTTAAATACACTTTTTTGCCGGCGGCAGGCTGGGCGGACGCGTCAATAACCACCGGGGTCATTAACCCGCAGCGGATAACCGCCAGGCGGTTTTTTTGTTCGTGATAGCCGGCCACGCCGTAAATGTTGCCGTCGGAAGAGGCGAACTCTTTGGCGGTGCCGTCTTCTTTCAGGCTTACAATATGCCCGGCCTTAATGGTGCCGGCGGTGTCTTCCAAGTTGGTGATTACGTCAGATTTGCCGCGTTCAAGCGGGCTTCCCAATACGTATTGCATGGTTTATTTCTCCTTTTTTTGCCCCAGCGCAAACACGCGGCTTTCATAATCCGCAACGAAGGTTCCGCGCGGTGCGTAGCCGTTGTTGGCCCGCTGGGCTTCTTCTGCTTGTTTAATAACTTCTTTGCGGTCCACGCCCAAGGTGAGCACGTCCCAATAATCGGCGGCGCGGGTTTCTTTTTCGTCGTCCGCCAATTTTTTAAATTCCATGGCCCGGGTTTTTAGGCTTTCGGGCAAAGCCTCCAGGTTGGCCTGTTCGGAAAGATAATCGCACAGCAGGTTTTTTTGCAGGCTTCTAGCGCGGGCCAGCTCGGTGGAAAATTGTTTGGCGGCAATTTCTTCCACAATGCGCGGGGCCCGTTCGGACAGGAAGGCCTTTTTGGCTTCCACAAACTGCTGGGCGGAAAGGTTGAAGCGTATGGCGGCTTCCAACTCTTTGCTTTTTTGCTCGGCCAGTTTTTCCGCTTCTATTTTTTTGGCCACGTCGTCCACAATGTCT
This sequence comes from uncultured Elusimicrobiales bacterium, assembly GCA_944324735.1. Lineage (GTDB taxonomy): Bacteria > Elusimicrobiota > Elusimicrobia > Elusimicrobiales > Elusimicrobiaceae > Avelusimicrobium. The sequence goes on along the minus strand of CALUXL010000106.1, from coordinate 29,728 downwards.
TTGGAGGAGGCTGGCTTTTGTTCGGGCGGTTGGCCCGGCTGGCTGGCTTTTTGCAGGGCTTGCACCTGGGCCTTAAGCGCGGCCACCTGGGCGGCCAAATCCGCGGTTTTATCCGCGCCGCCGCCGTCTGCCCCTGCGGCGCCTTCAGGGGCGCGTAAGAGGTAATTTTGATGCATTAGTTTAAGTAATTTTTTCATATCGTTTCCTTGAAAAACACGTACTTTTTCGCTATACTGTTTATAGACCTAACGGAAAGAGGAAGAAGCCTCTTTTAAAATAAGTGTTCATGCAACGCCTTACACTTACCGCTTGGGTCTATTTTTTTGTCTAACCATAGTGACGGGAAAGTTTATTTTTTTGTTCTCTCCGTAAACGGTTTCAATCACAACTAGCTTTTTCCGTTTTTTGTCCCACAAATCAAAACGCGTTTTGCTGTATTTGTTGGGGTATTTTTTACCTTCTTTCACTACGCTGGAAAAATCTTTCAAAAACTCCTCAATGGGAAATTGCTTTGAGCGGCCTTCTATTAAATGAGCAAAGCCAATTTTTTCGTTTCCCCAAATTAAACTGATGTTGCCTATTTCTTTGTTTTTAAACGCATTGGGCACATAGCCTTGCCGTTCGCGCATTAATTTAGTGACGGCTTTTTGGCCTTTGTAGCCGCTGTATTTGCGGCCAGCAAATTCTTTAAAGGCTTCGTCGTCGTCCAGCCACTCTATGCCGCATTGGCAGCCCCAGCGCTCGCCAGGCATATAGCCTTCTTTGTCGCCTTCCCCTTCGCGAAACACTTTGCCGTATAGCAGTTGGTGTTCCGGGTCGGGTTCCTTGGCGCTGGACGGGAGCCAGCGGTACATGCGGCCCTTGTGCGCCTTTTTCTGCGCTTGCACCTCGCTGTAAACGAGGAAGTTTTTTATACGCTCCGTCAGCAGGGCCTGGCCGTTTAAAGCCTCTTGTTTAAATGCCCTTACGCCCTGCGCTTTAAGGCGTTCTTCTTTTTCCAAGTAGAAATCTACCGTTTTGTAGATTTCCTGCGTCAGCTGCCTTTGGCTTACGGACGTGGCCCGCACCAGGGCTTTTAAATACGTTTTTTTAATTTCCAGCTTGTCGTTTAATAAGCCGGATTTTTCAATTCCCTTTGGGAAAACCCGCTTTAGCCACGTTTGCGGGTCAAAGCGTTGCCCCATTAGCCGAATACTTCTTTAATCAGTTTTTCTTTGTACTCCGTGGGTACCATATCGGTGGCTTCCAGCACCGGGAGCAGGTTTGCAACTTCGGCAAATTTACGCCAGCTGGAACGTTTGTAAACCAGGCTGCATTTAAGCAATTTGTCACACACCGGTTTAAAAATGGAATTAAAATAAAAAGACAGGGCGCGCTCCACGGCCAGGCTGTCCGCCTCGCCCGTGTCGGACAGGCCGGAATTTACCAACCCGTCCACATAACTGCGCGGCAACCCCGTGGAAAGAGAAATAAGCCCGAAAATAACGTCCAGTGTTTTTTCCATGGGTTCCGGGTCAAAGGGCGGGGTTTCTATCAGGTCCCCGCTGTCTAACATGGCGCCTTTGCCGTCTTGGGTGAGGGCTTGCACCAGTGCTTTGGCCTGGGCAGTGGGCCCCTGGGAGTTAAGGACGGAAATATTTTCCCGCAGGCCGGATATTTTTAATATGACAGACTGGGAAAGGTGCAGCCCCGTATTGGCGTTTTTGAGGGCGCAAAATAACAGGGCGGCCAGCTGTTTTAAAATTTTGGTTTGGTAAAAATCTTTAAAACTAAGGATAATGCCGTGATCTCCGGTAAGGTCATTTAAAATGGCTTGGCGTTCTTCTTCGTTTAGGGCGGGGCGTACGGTATTGTTTACATACAGCAAATAGACTTCATGATCGGTATCCGTCATGCCTTCCGCCAAAATGGAAACAAGCCCCCGGGCCGACTGGGTGTTTACCACACTGTCCCACAGGACGGATTCTTTTTTCTGGGGAAAATCGGCCGCGCGGGCGTAACAGTCCAACAGCACTTTACGGTACAGGTTTTTGCAGAACCATTCGGTAAAGTCTTTTTGGGCCAAGTCCCAGGGAAAGCAAATGTCCAGCTGGAAATCGGTTTGCTGTTGGGTGTTTGTGCCAAAGAATTTTGAAAAGTTAAGTTCCATTATTTTACCAGTCCTACATATTTCATTAAGTTGGCCAGCGCGTCGGGCGCGTCGTCGTGCTCGGCCTTGTATTCATAGTCCAAAACCATATTGTTAAATGTCTGCTGCGCCTGCCTAAACGCCGGGGTTTGAAGCTCGGGCGGCAAATATTGGGCCAGCTTTATAAACTGCTTGCCGGTAGCCGCGTTTAAAATGCGGCCGTGTTTGTTTTCGGTGCTTTTCCACTCGTCCACCCGGGCCCCCATGCGGCGAAGCAAAATAACGGGGTGTTTACCCAGGCCGTTGGTTTCAAACGCAAAACAGGCTACACGGTACGCTTTTATTACGCTTAGGATGTCTTCCAGACAATCATCCCACGCTTTGGGCCAGGCAAAACCCGCCACGATAAAGCGGTCAAAATTCATGGCGCCTATCGCCATGGCGGTGTAGTCTACCCCTTCGTGGCTGGGGTCTATAAACCCTGTACTGGTGCCACTGGGGAAGAAGTCCACATATTCCACACCCGAAAAGGGCATGCGCTCGGCCTCGCCAATTTGCAGGAAGTAGCTTGCCTGTATGCTTTCCTCGCTAATGCCGGCGGCGCGTTGGGCGTCTAAATTAACGTCCAACTGCGGGATAGAGCCGTAAGGTACTTCCAGCTTTTTTACGCCGGGCAGGTTGCGCAGTTTGGCGTATACGTCTTTAGCGTGGGCCGGCTGGCCGATAAAGCAAACATTTTCGGTAAGCTTCATAAGTTCGGCCCGTACGGCTTCCACCTTGTCGCGCTCGGCCTTGCTTACGTCGTCGGGGGTGATAAGGTCGTCGCAAATAATATGCTTGGGGTGGCGGCCGCGGAAAGACTTACTGCGTAGCGGAAGCACCGCCACGTTGGGGTCTTTGCCGGTGTGGCCCGCCAGCACCAGGCGCAGGGAACTGCTTTTGGCAAGGGTAACGCCTTCCTCGGTCAAAATGCGGGCAATTTCGCTTATGATTTCCGTGCCGCGCGCTTTTTCTTTGGTAAGGATAAGATACGTGTCCTGAGGATCGTGCAGTATTTTCCAAGCGGGGGCGCAGATAACCCCATAGTCCGTCTTGCCGTAGCCGCGCGAGCCTAATACCAGCCGAGGGCCGCTTCCTTGTACAAATTCGGCCATTTCTACCTGTTTGGGGTAGGGCCGGGGGTAAGCGTGACGCTCGCAAAATTGGGCAAAATCTGCCGCGTTTTGCGGGGGCTCCTGCACCGGCTGGGGCGCGTTTTGTTTGGCCGCTTCCAGCTTGTAGTAATGCTGGGCCAGTGCTTTACTGGCCGATAAGCGGGCAAAGATGTCCTCACTGCCGTTTTGCGTTGTCAAAGACCAAAAATTCAAAATGTCTGCCAGCGTCATAATAGCCGGGCCGGCAGCCTGTTGCCTAAGCGCTGCTATCCGGCTAGCCACAGCCGGGTTTTTTAAAAGGCGGCTGGCCTTTTCTTTAGCCGTTTTGGCACTGGCCTTACTGCCCGGGTGGCTTTTTTTCCATGCGGCAACGGCCGTCTTTTCGGTCAAGACGGCTTTTGCAAAATCTTCTTGTTGTTTGTTAAGTTTTGTTGCCACATTGTTCTATCGTGGCGGGCAACTCGGTGGGACAAAAAAAAGACTGCCCCGGCGCAAAAAGCGCCTTAGACAGTCTTCGCAGATACAGACAGTATAGCCTATTATTTAGCGTTTTTCAAGTAGGGGAATTATTCTTAGTCAAAACATAAATAAATTCCGATTGTTCATAAAAACTTAAAAAAACAATCAGATATTCTTCTCCATCTTGATTCCTTAAGAAAATAAAAGCATACCTAAAATTATTTGTTTGAAAGCCTTTATTTACCACTTTCAAAAAAAGCGTTCCTTCCCTTCTTTCTGTATATTGTTCCTTAAATGCTGTTCGTAATATATCTACAAGATTATCAGGCAAAAAAGGAATTTTTAATATATTGCCTTCTGCAAGAAAAACACTATTTGTCCAAGCTAAATGAATGTTTTGGGTTAGGACATGTCCTAAATGTTTGTAATATAAACCTTTGACTATCTTTTCTAAACATGCAAAAAAACCTATTTTATGTTTCTCTGGCATTTTGATAGCTTGGGTTTTAGCTACTAATATGTTGTTTGGTGTAACCATATCAACCATGTTATATGGAGCTTGAGAAAATTCTTTTATTAGGGCCTGATTTCTTTTAAATTTACGAATAGTTTCTTTAAGAAGTTTATTTGGAAATTCTACTCTTACCGCAGACATAATTACAATATAACGCACAAAATATTCGTCGTTTATACTGGCTTTATTATTACACACAAGGCAAGATGGAACTGTGATATCTGATATGGGAGGATTTGAGTCAATAGAATCTATTATTTTGTTTATTTCAAAAAAAGATTTCGGGGGAATATGTTCTTTTGTATACCCTGCTGGGCAACGGTTTTTCCTCCCGCATTTAATTTTAGAACATAATTGTACCCCACAATTATAGCAATGCTCTCCTAATGTAAAATTAGGGCAATTAGGATAAATAGGCCCGCTCATTCATACCTCTTTAATATTTTTAAGTATTATAAAAATTATAAAGGCTAGAGAAAAGGCAAATTTAGGTAAAAAATCCCCGCCGAAGCGGGGATTTTTTAATCAGCAGACAAAGAATAATCCTTGTTAGTTTTTAGATGGACATCATTGGGCGACGTCTTTTGAGTTTTCCAACCCGCACTAATCACAAACTTAATATCTTGAGATCCTGTAATATCATTAAGCATAAAATCACCTCCCTATTTGGGCAATTCTATTAAATCTGTTTGCGTACCGACCCCTGGAGATTTCTCAGCCTTTTGTTTGGCCTCTTGTACTAACTTCTTTATATCCTCTTTAGACTTAGAAATAGAATAATCAGAACCAGTCAAAAAATATAAAGAATGAATAGTACCGCACCCAATACATGCATAGCCGATAGGGTCAAAACACTTTACCTCTCCTGGATGCTGAAGCTGGAAAATATGAAATAATTCATCACAGCCCTTACTAACAATTATCATTTCCAAATTTATATTAATATTTTGGAAAGCATTTTCTATCTCCATAACAACTTGAGGAGGTATATTAATTTTCCCAGAATAATATAAATCGAGGGTTAGTCCTCTGGTTTCAAGAAATCGCTGTATTACAAGTTTCCTTCTATAACTTTGATAAGCTTGTCGTAAAGTTTCTTTTATATCAGATAACGGTGAAATATTTTTTTTCTCATTATCTGCTATAATTTTTTTTGCATTTTCTATAACTTCATATGCAGCTATAGCGTCCCCAGAAAACATAACATAATCGCCATTCAAACAATACTTTTTATTATAATATTCCTTTTCTATTTGATAAGATAAACCCGGCATCGTGAGCATCTTGTCACAGGCCAGGATTGCACTTTTTCCTTGATCCGCTAAAGCTGCAATACAAATGGTCATAAACTACCTCACAAGCAAATATTTCCCAAGTATAACTTACTGCTATTTGATTTTTACAACATATCCCCAAAACGCCTCTAATTCATACAAATATAACAGACAACAAAACCCGTTTACTTCTGTCACAAAGCAAGAGGAAAGAAACATCCTAGTAATCATTTCATTCAAAACTGCACAAAAAACCTGACAGAAACTCATATTGTAGTGACAACTACTACATATATTGTATAGGTTATAGAGTTAAAAATCAATATTTCAAGTAGAACTGGGGCAAAGTGAAATGGAAACTCGGCAAGTTGAACAATAACCGCGGCATAAAAACTAAAAAGGAAGCGGTAAAATGTAGAAATTTTCTATAAAATTCGTTTTTTTCCATTTTTTATAATTATATTATACTATTTTATTGTTAGTTTTGTCAATAAAGATAACAAAGAGAAAGCGTGTATACCCCTCATATACACGCTTTTTTTGTTTACTGCTTGCTAATGGCGTCTTGCAGCCTTTGGCAGGCAATATCAAAGTATTTCTCGTTTATCTCAATGCCGGTGCCGGATAGACCCAGGCGCTGGCACGCAAGCAACGTGGTGCCGGAACCCATAAAAACATCCAGCACATTATCTTTGCCGGCGGTTTCCAGCAAAAAAAGCAACAAATCCAGCGGTTTTTCGGCCGGGTGGTTGGGCTTGCGGGTCAACCGGGGGAAGGTTATCACGTCCCCCAGGGCTCGGTTTTCCACTTTAAAGCCCTTGTTTCTAAACAGGGCAATCATTTCATACACCGGGCGAAAGCCGTATGTATTGGTGCCTAAATGCTTTTTGTTCCAAACAAGCAGGTTTTCCATGGGCCAATCCAAAGAGCAGGACGCCCGCATAAAGGTGGCCACACTGCGCCAGTTTAGGAAAGAGAATAAAGCCCCGTCTTCCGTCAGTTTTTCCCGGGCCTGGCCGATCCACTTGGAATAAAACACCGCGGCGTTCATATAATCGCCCCATGGGTCAATTTTGCCTGTGCCGTCGCTCTTGGTGTTTATCATATAGGGCGGATCGGTTAGCACCAGCCCGTAAGATTTGTTAGGTAATAAGTCCATTATTTCCAACGAATTGCCGCAATACAACGTTTGTTTGCCTATTACTTCTTTTCTCATTGACTACCTTCCTTTTTTTCGTGCTATGCCCGATACATAGCCAGCCGCCCAAAGCGGCGGAAAATAGTCGTAACCTCAAAAAATTATTTTTCCCGTCTGTTATAAAACCATTCACTGGCCATATCCCAGGCGCTTACGCCCAGGTAAAAGCCCAGGCCCAGGCCAAAGCCAAATAAAATACCGTTTACAAATTGCATATATCCCTCCAAGGTTGCCTAAAAGTTGCCTCTGCCCCGCCTATGCTTAAGCATACATTTCGCACCGTTCTGCTTTGGGTTCAAAAAAATCGGCGCGGTGGCGGGGGCTTTGGTACTTGGGCAAATTGTTTACTTCAAAATAGCGGGTTTTAGCGGTGGAAACCAGGTTATTTAAGGCGTTTGCGTCCAGGTTCCATTGGCGCACTTCCGGCCAGTTTTGGGCCTTAAAATCCGCCACTTTACCGTTTAGGCGGTAAAGCACCCCGTTATCGTAGCGTTTTACGTGTCCGCAACAGGGGCATTGGGAACGAAATCCCAGCTCCACCCAGTTGCCGGAAGGCTCCACCAAATACACGGGTATGCTGCTATAAACGCCCTGTTTATCGTTCCAGCAGAACTGGCACGCGTCTTGCGGTGGCGGAATCAGCGCGGCCGGCATGGTATTATCTTGTTTTTTTCTCATTTTTGGGCTCCTTGCAGGGCTTTTTGGGCTTGGGCATAGTATTCGGGCAGGTTGCGGCAAACGGCTTCGTAGCCGCCTTTTAGGCCGGCTTTGTCCAGCCTGTCCACGCATATGCGCACCGTATGCACAGCCAGCGGTATGTTTTTACCGCAAAGGTTTAAAATGTCTGCCAAACAGCGGCAGTTGCGTTTAAACCAAATGCCCTTTTGGGTATCGTTCATGGGGTCTTCAAACTCGGCCAGTACGGCGTTTGAAAATTCTTGCAACGGCGTTTTCACTCTAGCCCCCTTTTCCCCGTGGGCGGGTCTGCTTTTAGCCGTTGTATCGGTTCCGTTGTCGTTCCCGCGGCATTTCTTTAAAACTGCGGCCGCAGGCTCGCAGTAAGTAGTTATATTACTCTGTATCTGTTTCTGTATCTGTCTGCCATTAGCAGGTAAAATGGCGGTGCTACCGTCTGAAAGTTCTTCGTTTTGCGCTTCGTTTTGCCAGCGTTTTTTGGCGCCGTTTCGGCCGGCCGAGCGCTTTTGTTTTAGCGCCGCTATGCTTTCCTGCTTCCATTCCATAAGCAAATTAAAGAACGCTTGTTCCGGTTCGGTTTGGGGTTGGTAATCGGTTGCGTTTTCAAAGGCTTGTTCACACACGCCCACCACCGCGCGGCCTATTTGTTCCGGGCTTAATTTGCGGGATTTGGCCAGCAAGTCGGCCGTGTATATTTTTACGTAGGGTATTTTCATACACTGCCGCCTAATTTTAAATCCTGCTCCAGCTCTAGCAGATCGGCCTGTGCCTGGGCGTAGTTTTGCGCGGTGTAGCGCAGCACTTTAAACCCCATTATTTGTGCCAGGTTGTATTTTTCACAATCGGCCGAATATCCGGCCAGGCTGGTGTGGCGGCTTTTGGCCGCAAAAATGCCCTCATACTCAACAAGCACGTTTAGGCTGGGGATGTACCAGTCCGCCCGGAACCTGCGCCCCGGGCAAAAGCGAAACTCCACCCTCAGTTCTTTTCCGTACCGCTGGCTAAGCAAGGCGCCCAGCAGGAATTTTTCGCGGGTGTTGGTATTACGGCGGAAAAATTTAAGCATTGTCTTTTCCTCTGTATTCTTTTTTAAGGATAAACGCCCTCACCCCGTTGGGCATAACCAGCAAATCAAAATGGCTGTTTGCCGTTTCCAGGCGTTCTTTGGGGTATTTGCGGTTGCATTCCCGGCAATAAGGCTGCAGGCCGTCATAACGGCGGTTAAACTCTTCGGCGGGTTTTATTTGCCCGCACTTTGGGCAATGTTTATATTTCATGTCTATTCTCCAAATAATTCACCTTGAGCACGTTCCTTGCCAGCAACAAACCGTTCGCAAAAACCGATTATTTTGTTTATTTCCATGGCTAAATCTTCATCCATAATGGTATTGGTGTTTTCGTTACGACAAGGAGGAATATATGGGGTATTCAAGCAGAAAGGAGTGGCCGAATTTCCCAAGTTCTTAACTGCACTTATTACCAAGCCGTAATTCTCCATATCCGCTCCGTCCGGGTTTTCCTGCCGTAAAGTAATTCCGGTAATGGTAAGCCCTTCCCCATATTCATTCCCAAAATCAAGGACTTTAAGTAAATATGGCTTTAGGGATTGAAGACAGGATAAAAATTCTGGGCTTTGCAGATCCCAGCTTTTAAATACCGTATCTTTATTGGCATTTAGGGCTTGAACTCCATAATGTATTTCAGTTTCACTCGGTTTAATTTTTAATTTGGTTAAATTCATTTTCTACCTCCTAAAAAGTGGGGGATGCGGAGGTGTAACACCCCCCGGCCAGCCCGCCCGGTTGGGGCAGGCTTAAAATACTTCGCGCATTTTAAGGCCCAGCTGCGCGGCATGGCGTTGCAGTTCGTTCACCTTTGCGGCCGTTCCGGTAATAATAAAGCGGCGCGTTTCCGGGCGTTGGGCCGGGTCCGCCAGGGGCATATCGGCAAAGATGTCTTCTATTTCCGCTTGCGCTTCCTGCAAAGGTTGCGTGGGAATCGGCAGGGGTTCCACCGTGCCCAAAACGGCGTCTTGTTTGGCTTTTTGCGCTTTTAAGTTCTTTTCATGCAGGATGGCCTCGGCCAGGTTTAGGGTTTGGGTGTAGTGGGCCACACATTCCGTACGGAAGGCCGGGTCCACCACGCTTTCCAGCTGGGCCATTTCCCCGGTTATTTTTTCCAGCTTGCGGGTAAGCAGGGTGGTGGCTTTGCTATCCGTGGTGGACATTTTAAGCATTTCCGCGTCCACCACTTTTTCAAACTCCAGCAACGGGCCGAACGGGTTCCATTTGTTAAATACCGTTTCCAATGCGTTATAACGGGCTTTTTTGCGGCGTTCTTCCCAGTCTTTTATTTGGCCGTCAATCAGCGCCACGGGCTGGTCAATAAGTGCGGTAATGGCTTTTATTTGGCTTTCAAACTCCAAATAGGGGGCATTCCAGGCGGATTTTACCTGCTTGCGCTTGACGTCTATATCTTCTTTTAGGCGTTTAAGGTCTGCCCGGTCCGCCTTGGCCAGCTTCATTTGTTCGTCCGTATAGGCTGCGTTTTGGTATTTGGCCACCACGCCCTGCACATATCCTTTTATTTGCTCCAAATTGGCTTGGATAGGGGCCAGTTCCTGGTGTTGTATTTGCAGTTCCATATTAGGCCCCCAGTGCGGCGGCGTGTTTGCGGTAATAATCGTTTAAGGTTTCGCGGTACGGATCCCCTAAAGATTTCAGCACGTCGCGGCAAATATCCTTTAACTGGGCCCGGGTTTGGGCAGATTTTAACACCCTTAAAACATCTTGCGGCAGTTCCAGTATTTCCACCGCTTCGGCTTGCACCGCGGTATCCGTGGGTTTGGCGGGGGAGGCTTTTATTTCTTCTTTCTTTTCTTCGGCGCCCAGTTCGTCATTGGTATAAGGCATACCGCCCAGCTCGTCCGAAAAGCACAGCCGGAAGCCCTGCGCTATGGCCACTTTTTTAAGCATAAAGCGGGGCATTTTTTTCCAAACGGAATTGAGCTCCCCGTCTTTGGTGCGGTTGGCGGCTTCCTCAAAGTACACTTCGTGCTTAAAGGTTTGTTTCCAGTCATTGCGGTAAATGGTAATGGTAGCCTTCATATCGTTGCCGGTTCCTTCTATTTGCACGTTCCAGCCATCCAGCTTGCCGGTGCGTTCGGCCCGTTTAATGTACACCTCATACCCGGTAATAATGGAAGTCTGCCCGCCATAGCCAACGCAGTAGATTTCCCGTTTAAACGGGTTTAAACCATAGGCTTTGGCAATTTCCACAAATTGCATGCGCTTATCGGCCGGCAGGTTTCTGCCCACGCCCGATATGTCCAAAAAATCATTTAGTTTTTGATCGCTTAATACTTCGCTTGGAGTATTTTGCGCCTTTACTATTTCATTTGTCATTTTTACACCTCTCTAATTGGGGGCGGTTATTAGGCCGCCCCACACTATCAACAGATTAAGCAGTTTTATTGCAGGCCCCGTTTGTGTTTCAATCCGGGGCGGGCCGGTTGCGTTCACTCTGCCGGGTGTGCCAGTATGTCCACGCCGTCAAACGCTTTTGCCATACAAGGAAGTAAAGAACAAAACGGTTTTTTGCCGCCGTTTCGGCTCCGTTTAACCTAACGGCTAGGGCCCGGTATTACGCGGCGGCGCGCGGTAAATTATCCCCAAATGTAAAAGGCCAAATGCCCCAGCCAGTAAGCTATTCCCATTACGCCTAAAATGTATTTCATAGGGTTACCTTCCATAAATACGGCGCAGGCGCTCCTGCGCTTTTATTTGGCGCAAGGGTTTGCGCTGCCGCAGCCAGTTGTAAAATACGGTTAAGTCTTTTTCAAAAAGAACCTGCCCCGCGTGCTCAAAACACGGGCACCCCTCTTTTACGTACTTAAGCAGCTGGTTGGGGGAAAGGCGGCTTCCGGCCGTGCGGCCGGGTATTTGCGCGCACATGCCATACAGGGTGTAAAAACTTTTTTCACCCAGTTGTTTTTCAAGGGCCATGCTGGCCCGTTTCTCTCTAGTCATTTTTTGGTTCCCCTTAACTAACTTAAATTTGTTAAAATAAAAACCGATAGCGACCTCTGCGAAAGGTTGGGCTACTGGCCCTGCTATCGGTTTCACAAACAAAGACTGTCTGTTTTGCGGTTGCCCGCAAAAATTGTTTTAGCGTGGTGTCGTACTCTCTTTGTTTGTGCCGCCCTTTGTGGCGGTTTGTCGCGTTGCATTCTTCGCAGTTTTCAACGCGGTATATTTTAAGAGGTTTTTATGTTTGGAAAAACAAGTAAAACTTTTAAGTTTTCTGCCCCGGCACGTTTAGTGCGCAGTTATATGAACTACCATGAAGCGGAAGACAGAAGACTTACCAGCCAAACACTTGAATATGAGAACGGGCTTATTATCGTTGTTGCTTTTCAAAATGACGGGAATTTTACAATTACCGCCAACAAACCTTTGAAAATTGAACCTATTCTCGGGAAGATAAAGGCTTAACAATTACCGGGCGGTTAGCTTCTATAATTAAAAAACCAGTTAACTCGTCCACGTAAGTTGTGTAATTTGGCTTGCCTTTATCTGCCATGCTGAACCTCTTTTTTACAAGGATTTGCGCCTTATAAATCAATCTTAATCAAATTTGATTGATTTGTCAAGAGGTGTGTTGTTTTGCCTTATTTTATGAATAGGAACGAAAATATGAACAGAAAAGAAAAACTCTTACAAGAATGGAATGGAGGGGTTTTAAGAGGCGCACAGGCAAAGTTGGCTAAAGAGTTGGCTCTGACTCAAAGTGCTATTACTCGATGGATGAATGGTATTCAGTTACCCTCTGAAGAAAATATACAAGCCATTGCAAAAGTATTGGGACAACCTTTACAAAAAGTAAAGGATGCTTTTTTATCGGAAAATTTGGAAAATGTTTTTTCTCCAGAAGATGTTCAATTTATACCTGTGTGGGGTATTGTTTCTGCTGCCACCTTTAAAGGCAGTAACTTAACAGAAGACCCTATAGATTTCGTTCCTTTACCTACGAAAGATAAACGTATTTTTGCAGTTAAGGTCAAAGGAAGCTGTATGGAGCCTACCATCAAAGATGGGGAATATGTGATTTTGAAGAAACAAGAATACACTGATTACGATGGACAAATTGTTTTAGCGGTTGTTGACGAGGAATATACATTAAAAAGATTATTTGTAACAGGTAGCGAAGCAGAATTACGCCCTATTAATACAGAAAAATTTAAAGCCATTATAAAACCGTTAAAGAATGTGTTTATTAAGGGCGTATACAAGGGAGTTTTTCGAAAAGATGATTTTCTATAAAAAATTCAAAGTTTATATTTTGTGGTTAGTAACTCTTTCCTTGTTTTTGTTTGGGGCGAGAATTTTTTATGATATAGGACAGATGGAAATAGCCGTAGCAATAATAAGTATCATGGGGGCAGTTTTATGTTCCCAGTTTTTCATTATGCCTTTGGAAATTGAAAAGTATAAATGTACGTTGTCCTTAGAAAAAAAACACCAAGCCTATACAAAATTATTTCATAGTCTTAATAACATTATAGATCCTTTGAACTTATTGCTATTAGAAGAAGGGCCTTTTGATATGCTTTCTTTGGAAGAAAAAGCAAATCATATTGCGTTAAAAGGTCAAGTAAGTGAAGCTGCCGAATATTTTCATAAAATTTTTAATGAAAATACTTTATATTTTTCTAAATCGATTAGACATTCAATAAAAAATATCAGCAACGAATTAGTAAATGTAGGAGAGATTTTTAATCAAATAAGTGGAAGCAAGAATGAAAAAGAAGCAAAAGAAAAGTTTAAAAAGATTGTTAATTGTTTAAATGATTTAATTCGTGATGCGGACCTAGAAGCACGAAAGGAGCTAAATATTCAATAAAAATGTGGCTGTAATTATAAAAATCGGGCTGATTATTGGCTCTTGGAGCCGCCAAGACAAAGAAAACTGGCTTGGTTTAATGTAAGAGGGAAAATAATGGAGCAAACCTTTGCAAACGGACAAGAAATTATAGAGTTTTTTTCTGATCCAGAACTGGATATTAATGCTGTTAAGGATTATTCTTTCGTTATAGAAGAATGGCCTACTTTATTGATTAAAGACCCCAATCGTGATATGCTTATTGGGTATAGTTTTATGCAAAGTTTTTCAACTTTGCAGGAAGAAATATATCATTCTTATGCTATCATTAGATATGGTAATCCAAACAAAAAACTTACTGATTCAGAAAAACAGTCTTTGCAATTACAAGTAAAGGTAAAAGAAGGATGTACCGAGTTTATCGTGGCTATTAAGCCCATTGTAGATGAAATATTAAAACATATGAACGGAACAGATATTACAATTGTTTTTGTTGCATTCATTGTGGCTTATTTTGGCAAAGGCGCCTATGATTCATATTTGAAAAGCAAAGAAAATCAAAATATCCAGAACACAGAGGCGGCAAAATATAATAAAGCCATTGAAGCCCTTAGCCGTGCAAATGAGCGTACGGCTGATATCTGTGCGCGTAGTATATCCGTTAAAAAAGATATCATAAAGCCTTTGGCTGTAAATAAATCTGTCCAAATTGGTGATACTGTGTTTTCCCAAGAAGATATAGCCAATATATTGAAGCAGACGAGGTCTTCTTTTGACCAAACTCGCTTAGACGATTTTTATGTAATAGAAAAAGTAGAACAATTGGAAGATGGCGGTTTTAAATGTTCTCTTCAGAAAGAAGCATCTTCGTTTAGTGTGTTATTACCTAACTCTTTATTTAATGATCAAAAACTTCCCATTATCCAAGCGAGTTTATTCCAGCGCAAACCTATATTCTGCGTTATTAATGCAAGAGTAAATGAAAATAAAATTAAAGATGCAGAATTGCTGGATGTGGCTTTTGAAAAAGTTGCTTATAACAAGCCGCATTTAGTATCTATGGAAGAAGCTTCCGAAGATTAGTTTAACTAACAATGTATGTAATAAATATTATAATAACAATACATTAAGGGAAAAAATATATGAAAAAAATATTTTTATTATTTTGTGCTGCCGCCGTATTAACGGGGTGCGCTACGCATTATGTGGGATACTATAATGGAAAATCTTATCGCTTGGATACCCCTGTAAAAACCGAGAAAGAAGCAACTGCTGCGGCAAAAATCAAATACGAATCGGAAGAAAAAGCACAGCGCGAAGAAGAGCAACAAAAGCAAAAAGAAAGACTTTCTGCTATTTGGCTGGGCAAAAAAATATACCAGACGGAAGATGAAAAATCTTTTGTTATAGAAGATGTTGTAGTGTCGGACAAAGAATATTGTATGCCCGGTATCAATTACTGTGGAAATAATAAATATGCTTTTGTGTTGATGGCAAAATCTCCTGAGGGGGAAACGATAGAAATTAAGACCCGGGATAATTCAGATGATATCTTACCTGTATCTTATGAAAGTGAACAAACACGTAATGAAAGGATCGCTCAAAAAAAGGAAGAACAACAAGCAAAGGGAGATGTGTTAAAAAAGGCCCTTTCTGCCCCCTGTAATAAAGATGATTGGGAAACCTATAAAGAGGCCCACAAAGTTTGGGAAATCGCCCAAAAGGCCAAAATAACCCCTTTGAGTTTAATCACAGGTACGCCATATGAAACACGCAGAGTATCTGATTTAGACGTTCGCCTTGCAAGAAATTCCCATACAATGGTTTTTATTAATGTGTTTGAAACAGACATTTTTTCCTATATGTTTGGAGAATATGATATTTCCCAAGAATTAATGAAGAAATATTATAATCAACTTATTAATCACTTAAATTATTGTTACATAAAGTTAAAATAACCTAAACCCCGCTCCGGCGGGGTATTGAATTAAAAACACCCACGCCGTACCCTATGGTGGAGGCAAAATAATGATTATTGATAAAGTCCATATTACTAAATTTCGGGCAATAGAAAACCAAGAATTTACCTTGGGTAAATGGCTAACTGGAATTTTTGGAAGAAACAAAACCCAAAAATCCACCTTGTTAGGTATTATCAGCCAAGGTTTCACGATACCGGATGATCATATCTTCGCTAAAGAAAAGTCCTTGGATGGATATAATTTCAAATCCCAAATGGCTGAAAAGTTTAAGTTTGACATCAAATATGAAGAGATTGGCTCTCACCAATGGACATTGTATTTAAACGAAAGTGTAACAGATCATATATCTGAATATCCTATTAAAAGTTATCCTCGATATAACGAAAAAAATCCGATTCGATTTTGGTATGCAAAAGATAAAAATTCCAAAATAAATTATGTAGAACGCCCAGTATACTATTTGAGCTTAAGACGCTTAAATCCAATTGGAGAAAGCGATTTGCACAAAAAATCCCCTACTATACGCTTGGAAGACAATGGGTTAAAAGACGAATTCACTTCGGCTTATGCCTCTATTTTAACGGATATATCCCCTGTAACGGCCGTTCCTGTTATTGCCAAAAGTGGTACGGATATTTTCGAGGGGGTTAATGCTAGTGATTGCTCCTATTTAACCAATTCGGCAGGGCAAGGAAATGTAGCCAAAATTATCATAGCAGTGCTGTCGTTCCAGAATCTAAAGACCAAATACCCTAGTGAATACAAAGGTGGTATTTTGCTTATAGATGAACTGGATGTAACATTACATCCATGGGCCCAACGTAAGATGTTAGAATTTTTAGCTAACAAAGCACAGGAATTGGATTTACAAATTGTGTTTACCTCTCATTCTAAAGTCATGTTGGACGAACTAAAAAAATTATCATTGCCTGATGTTTCTGGTAAAAACCATAAAGTATTATTCTTGGAAAGAGAAACCAGTGGAATAAAAATCAAAGATATAGTTACTATGCGCGGTTACAAAGAGGTCGAGGCCGATTTAGAGTTGATTGATTACAAGCCTGAAAAAATAAAAGTCTACTGTGAGGATACAACGGCAACAATGTTGGCCTCTAGAATTTTACCAATAGATATTCGAAATCGTGTATCATTTCAAACCATATCCATAGGTTTGCCGCAATATATTACCTTATATCAAAAAAAATTTTATGACTTACACCACGGTATTATTGTGATGGATGGGGACTGGAAAAAGGTTCTTTCTCCTTCCCAAAAACATATCGCTCAAAAAGCCGGAACTATTGTACCTCTACCAGAAGAAGAATGTTTTGAGGTGGCTGTTTATAAATTAATCAAAGATATGGATACAGAAGACTTTAAAAAACGCTTCGGAATAAAACAGGATGTAATATTAAAAGATTTTTTGCCTGCTAAATTTGATTCTTATCCACAAGGCTCCAGCGAACAGAAGCAATTTGCTAAACGATTTTTTAAAAAAACAACAATCCAACTTAAGCTATTTACTTTGTGGAAAGAACGTCATCCTGACGGGTGTACAAATTTCATAAAAGACTTTAAAAAAGCCTGTAATGTTTTGGCAAAAAAACTAGAAATTGATCCCATAGAATAAAACTATGGCCAAAACAAAATTTATTTGTTAATATATTCACATGAAACATAAAAACTGGTCTCCCTTGCGTTATCCCGGTGGTAAGGCTTGTCTTGCTACGCAAATAAAAGAACTGTTGAATAAAAACGACCTAGTGGGCGGAGCTTATGCCGAACCATTTGCTGGGGGGGCGGGTTTGGCCTTAAATCTATTGTTTTCCGGGTTTGTGTCCAGAATATATATAAACGATTTAGATCGTTCTATTTATGCATTTTGGCACTCCGTGCTAAATGAGCCAGAACGGCTTATTTGCACAATGCAAAAAACACCAATAACCGTGGAAGAACACGAACGCCAACTTGCTGTCCAATTCAACAAAGAAAAGGCTTCTTTGTTTGAGCTTGGCTTTTCTACTTTTTTCTTAAACCGAACCAATGTATCCGGTGTAGTCCGCGGTGGTATTATTGGTGGGAAAAAACAAACTGGTAAATATAAAATAGATGCTAGGTTTAATAAAGTAGCTCTGGCAGATAAAATCCTCAGAATTTCCGAACTTAAACCCCAGATATACTTGTCTAATGACGAAGCCTCTGCTTTCTTATCTAGAATGGAAATAGAATTGCCAGAAAAAAGTTTAGTTTTTTTAGACCCTCCCTATTATGTTAAAGGAGCTTCTTTATATTATAATCACTTCTCAGATAAGGACCACCTCAACTTGTCTAACAATATAAAAAAGTACTCAAAACATTGGATAGTATCTTACGACAACGTTAAAGAAGTCCGCAAATTGTACACGCCTCACCGCTGTAAAACATACAGTTTAAATTACAGCGTTAAAGAACATTACCAAGGATCCGAAGTAATGTTTTTTAGCCCTTCTTTAGGATTATAAGTCTTTCTATGCCTAAACTACCTTCTGTCTATAAGCGCGCCGGCTCCCCGGTATATTGGGGTTCTGTTATGGTTAACGGCAAGCGCAAACAGTGTGCCTTGTGTGAAAACAAGGCGGCGGCCCAGCGCATGCTGGCAGACATCAAGGCGGAAAGCAAATCCCGCTCCAAATACGGCACCAGCACATGGGCAGCATTTAAACAGCGGTATTTGGACTGGTCCCGCGCCAACAAAAGCCCCATTACCCTGGGGCACGACCGCCGCGCCCTTAATTATTTTGAAGAGTTTGCCTCTCCAAAAACGCTGGAAGAAATAAACCTCGACCTTGTGGAAAACTTCCAAACCTGGCTTAAAAATACTTCAGATAAACTTGCCGCCACATATAACCCCAAAAAGGATAAGCGCCCCATGGGCCTTATGTCAAACGAGGGGATAAACCGTATGGTACGTGCGGTAAAGTGCGCGCTTCGCAAAGGGGCGGAGTGGGAACTGCTGCCGGAAATGAAGCTGTCACGCATTAAAAAGTTTAAAACTCCCAAAGGGCGCGTGGATTTCTTTACCCCGCAGGAATTAGCCCAAGTGCTAAAGTGCGCGGACGAAAAGGCCGAAGAACACGGTGGATACTGCCCCTATAAAACCGCCACATTGCTGGGGGCGCGGGCGGGCCTGCGTAGGGGGGAAATGGTATTTTTGGAGTGGGGGGACATAGATTTCACTAAAAAGACCCTTACCGTACAGCCTAAACCCGGCTGGACACCCAAGACCAACGAATGCCGGGACATCCCCCTCTCGGCGGATTTGCTTTCCTATCTTCGGGTTTTGCCGCATTCTCCCAAATGCAAACGTGTCATGTATGATTATTATGGGGACCCCTTAACCCTGGAAGGGCTTTCCGTCAAATTTGCGAAATTTGTAAAAAAAGCCGGGCTTCAAGGCGGCCTACATAAGTTGCGGCATACATACGCCAGCCATTTGGTGCAAGCAGGGGTAGACTTATACACTGTTTCCAAACTGTTGGGGCACAGCAGCATAAAAACTACCGAAATTTACGCCCACTTATCCCCCGTCACCCTGGCTGGCGCGGTGGAAAAGTTACCCAAAGTGTAGTAAAAATTGTAGTAAAATTTTTTTAAAATATAGGGTACTTAAAGGGGTTGAACAGGAACCTTAAAAGAACCAATATAGACGGAACAAGAACTATATTTTAGGCGTTCCTATACAAAATATCAGATATTGTTATGGTCCTGGTGGGCGCAGTATTTAAAACCCGCGTTTCAACGCGGGTTTTTTTATTGGGACGCACAAAATGGGCCTAAAAACCGGGGGAATATAGGCCCAATGGCTCATGCCTTTAAAGTATTAAAACAGCTAGAATAAATAAAATGAAAACCCCTTTTTACGCGTTTATCCTCACTTTTTTTTGTTTCTAGGCCTCTGCCCCCAGCCGGCGCAGGCGCAGCCGCCTATTAAACAAATGCTAAAAGCATTCAGCCAGCGCTGTGAGGGCAAATTATCCGCCCTGTCCAAACGCGTGCAACAGGCCTTAGCCCGCCGCAGTGCCATATCCCAGGCGCAAGCCGCCAAAAAAGCCCCTTTGTTTTTTAACTCGCTGGAATACACCAGCGCCTATTATGCCCGCATGCACCGCTTGCCGGCCTTTCCCCTCCCCGAACAGGAAACCGAGCTATACCGAGGCATGACCTTAGACGCCACCGGCCAGCAACTGCGCCACATTTTAAAACAAGGGCTGGAAGTATCCAAAACCCACTCCCGCAATTTTGCCGCTTATGACGGCCGCCAATACCCGGACAATCAAAAAGCCATCTATGCCACCCCGGACCTGAAACTGGCCCTCTCCTTTGCGCTGGAAGGCACCCGCTTTGATGACCATATCCCCGTTATCATCCATTTAAAACGCGTAAGTAACGAGCGTATCGTTTCCATCCCGCATGATGTTCCCCTTTCCTGGATACACCGCGTAAGCGCCCTTTTAATTATTAAAGGCCACCCCGTATGGGGTGAAATACGCCTGGCACAAGACGAGCGTTTTGTATTTTTACCCTACCCTAAACACGGCGCCAAATAAGCCCGCCTTGGCAAAAGTAAATCTTCTTATTATACTGTATATATGACTTTTAAAAAGAACTTTACTTTCTGCCTTTTTATACTTTCCCTGGCAATCGCTCTGCCGGGCGGCACGCTTTTTGCCCAAGCCTTTATACCCCAGTTGCCGGCCAACACCCAGGTAACCCAAACCATTACCATAAAAAATGTGGATCCTTCCGCTTCCTCCGCCCCGAAAGACGAAATGACGGATGAAGAGTTTGAAAAAGAACTGGCCAAATACTTGGAAGAATACGAAAAACAAGAAAAAGCCCAATCTGCCAAACAACCGGCCCCCCAGGCCCAAGAACCGGAACTGGAAAAGGACTCTTTTTCTACTTACAAAAAGGAGCCACCTTCTTCCACCTCTGCCCAAAATGAATCTTTAGCCCCTAAAGCCAAAAAACAAACCGCTACCGAACCGGGCAAATTTGTTCCCTTTTTTCAGCCGGGAGGCGACAGCGTAAAAGCAGAGCCTTATGAAGGCACCCCGCTGGCACCGCGCCCCTCGGGCTATGCCAAACGCCGCCCGGGTAAACGGCCCGGCGGTTCTCACGGCTCTCACTTTCGGCCGGTTAACCGCCCCCCGGTTATGCGCCCGGTGATGGTTCCCGGCGGAAATGCAGGGGCAAACCCCGGGTCCGACCCGCGCCTTTATATGCCCCCCAGCGGTATTAAACGCCCCGCCCCGCGCCCCATGCCGCGCCCGGCCGCCGGGCTTACGCCCGCACGGCCCACTAAGCCCGCTAAATAAGGCCTAAAAGCATATAGGCCCAAAGGCCCTGGTAAACTTTTTTAAAAACCCTTATATTATTAGTATGAAAAACACATTTGGGGTGTGCAAGCTTTCTTATGTAGCCGTCTTAGTAAGCGCCCTGGTATTGGGCGCCGCCTCCCCTGTGCGGGCCCAATGGCAGCCCGTCATAAAAGGGACCGCCAAAACCTTAACCAAAAAAGCACCTGCCCAAGCGGCTAAAAGCGCTTCGGCGCAAGCGGCCGCCGCCCGTTCACTCACCCCGGCCGCCCAAAAGGCCATGAGTGACAACAACAAACGCCTTTATTATTCTTTAATGACCAAGGTGGGGGTTTCCAAACGCAAAGCCTTAAACTATTTATATAAACACGGCGCCCAACCCACCCGCTACCCCATGCCGCGCTTAAGCGGAGAGGTGGTGGTACTGAACCAATTGCAACCGCCCTCTTATCAGGAACCTTTGCCCCCCTATCCTTTTACCAGCCCCAAACGGGTATTTTACCGCGGTATATCCATTAACGAAGAGGGGCTTCGCAACATTTTACAAAACGGCCTGCGCGCCAAAGATTCCGGCGCGCACCACAGTGATTTTGCCGTCCTTACCTATCAAACCAAAGCCCTGGTGGATTTAGCCAATCAAGCCGTGGGTGAAACCAAAAACATTTGCTTAATTTCCGATTCCCGCCGGGCCGAACATTACGCCGTGCGCCGGGCGGAAGGGGACGGCAAAGTTCCGCTGATGATTCAGGTAAAAAACACCATCCCCACCGTGCGCAACCCGGCCGGGGCGGGTGTACTTTCCATGGGAGACATCCCTACCGACCAAATTGTCCGCATCAGCGCCCTCTTGCCGGTGGACGGCACCCCCGTATGGGGAGACATCAGCATGACCCAAACAGGAGAATTTGTATTTAAACCTTATGCAGCCGAATAATACTTTTCATCCCGCCCGCTTTGTATGGTTGCGCCTGTGTGTAAGCATCTGTGCGTTAGCCGTATTGCTTTGCCCTGCCACGGCAAATGCCCAAAAGAATTTTTTTAAACAACTTGTTAAAAAACAGCAAAACGCCGCGGCGGCACCCGTTCCCGCGCGGCGTTTTTATCCTTCCGCGGTGGAACAAAAACGCTTGCAAAAGGAGCTCTCTCGCCAAAAACGTATAAACGCCTGGACGGTGCACCGCGCAAGCCCCTCCCACCATCACAAATTGGCGGCGCAGCGTTACCAAGCCGCGCAAAAACCGGCCTCCATGACCGATAAAGAAATTGCCCTTTTAGCCACGGAATGCCATGTACCCAAACTGCAAAATGTTCCGCCCGTGATTGTAAAAGATTTTAAAGAGGTAATGCCGCCGGTAAAACTTCCCGCCCCTTATCCGCTCTCCCTTTACCCGGGGGACTTGGCCCGCGGCATGCTGTTATTAAACCCGGCCGAAGATTTAGAGGTCATTTTTTCCAAAGGGCTGTTGGCCTCGCGCAGCGCGGTGGACGGCTGGACCAAAAAACGGCTGATTTTTATGACCAACGTACCGCAAATTGCCCATATTTACACCTGCCCGCAGGAGCCGGGCATTCCCGTAATCGTACATATTGACGGCTTTAAAGGCGAAAACAAACACATCTGGACTACCAGCCACGACATCCCCGCCAAAAACATTGTACGCGTAAGCGCTTATTTACACGTAAACGGCAAAGACCGCTGGGGCCAGATTGTTCCCTTGCAAGATGGTTCCTTTGCGTTTTACCCCTATAAATTATCTTTTGCGCAAAAAACCAAATTAAATTTACTGCGCGCCCTGCAAAGCCCCGGCAAATAAACTTTAAAATAAAAAACCCGGCATTAAGAGCCGGGTTTTTTGTGCCTTTGTAAAATTTTATTTACCCAAGGGCTTTAATAAATAAAGCACCAACATAGCTTGGCGGAAGTCATTCTTTTCCTGTTCGCTTAGCTGGGTATTTTCCTGCAAATAATCGGCCACGGTTTTGCCTTGGGCATCCTTGGCCTGGGTGTCCGCCCCGGCGCGCAAGAAGATGGACAAAACCTCTTTATTATTATTCTGCGCCGCCAACATAAGCGGGGTTACGCCGTTTTTATCCGCCGCGTTTACAACCGCCGCAGAGGTGAGCAAAAATTCCGCCACTTGCGGGGAGGGGTTGCTCTGCGCCGCTACAAAAAGCGCCGTTTGGCCGGCATTATCGGCCACGTTAATATCCGCCCCTTCTTTTAATAATTTAGCCAGCAAGTCCGTATTTTTACTGTGCTGTACGGCATAAAACAAAGCGGTACGGCCGGAATTATCTTCCACGTTTAAATCGTTGGAGCGGGCAATCAGTTTTTCTGTTTCCAGGGCATTGTCCCCACTTTCTATGGAGCGCATCAGGCGGGTGGCGCCGCGCTCGTCGCGTCCGTCCGGCCCGAAACGCATTAACATTCCGCCCCCCAAAATAAGGGCGATGATGAGTAAAGGTCCGATTAATTTTTTCATACTTTTTCCCTCAGTTTAAATTATTTTACCATTTCCGCCGCCGCTTATTAATTTGATAAAATAAAGATAATATCATTTACGAGGTATTTATGCCGGAAACGAAAGAGCACACCAAAGAACAGGGCAACGCCCTGCAAGAAATTATCGCCCAGCGCTATGCGGAAGTAAAAGAAATCCGCTCCCTGGGTGTGGAACCTTACCCTACCCGCTGTGAGAAGAAACAGTCCTGCCTGGAAGCCAAAAACTCCCCCGAAGGGACCGAAGTGGTAACCGCCGGCCGCATTATGCAGCTGCGCAGCATGGGCAAGGCCGCCTTTGCCCACTTGCGCGATTTTACGGGCCGCGTGCAACTGTATGTAGCCAAAGACAACTTGGGCGATGAAGCCTATCAATTTTTCAAAAAACACATTGCGGTGGGGGACTTTGTATCCGTTACCGGCCACATGTTTGTAACCAAAACGGGTGAAAACACCATCAAAACCACCAAAGTTACGCTGATTTCCAAAGCCATCCGCCCCATGCCGGAAAAATACCACGGCTTGCAGGATGTGGAAGTGCGCTTTCGCAAACGCCACTTGGATTTGATTGCCAACGAAGACGTAAAAGAAATTTTCATCAAACGCGCCAAAATTATTTCTTCCATTCGCAAAACGCTGGACGCCAAAGGCTACCTGGAAGTGGAAACCCCTATTTTGAACCCCTCTTCCGGCGGGGCTATTGCTCGCCCGTTTGAAACGTACCACAACGCGCTTAAAATGCCGCTCTACCTGCGCATTGCGTTGGAACTGCACCACAAACGCCTGATTATGGGCGGTATGGATAAAATTTACGAAATTGGGCACATGTTCCGTAACGAAGGGATCGACACCACCCACAACCCGGAATTTACCATGATGGAAATGTACCAAGCCTATGGGGACGTGTACACCATGGCCGACTTGTTTGAAGAAATCCTGGGCAATGCGGCCAAAGCCATCGGTGCGGAAACGGTACACTTCCGCGGATATGACGTGGACCTGCGCCCCCCGTACAAACGCCTTTATATTCCGCAGGCCTGGCAGGAAAAATTCGGCCGTGATATTCACGAAGTGTTAGACGGCCGCAAATTCAACCGCGCCAAGCTGGAAGAAGTAGCCAGAGAACAGGGCGTAAAATTCGGGCCGGATGATTCCGACGGTTCCATCTTTGACGAACTGTTTGAAGGCAAACTGCTGGCCGATTACCACAACCCCGTCATCGCACTGGATTATCCCACCGCCGTCAGCCCGTTCAGCAAAACCAAACCGGGCGACCCGGAAATTGTGGAACGCTTTGAAGTCTTTGTAAACGGGCAGGAACTGGCCAACGCCTATACGGAGCTTAACGACCCGGCCGACCAGTTGCAGCGCCTGAAAGACCAAGCGGCCGAAAAAGCCGCCGCCAAAGGCGAAGACGCCGAAAATGCCGACATTCTGGACGCGGATTATATCGAAGCCATGGAAAACGGCATGCCGCCTACCGGAGGCATGGGTATAGGGATTGACCGCATTGTAATGATGTTAACCGGTCAGGATTCCATCCGCGAGATTATCTTATTCCCCACCCTTAAAAAACTGGAAGAGTAAGAAAAATATTTTCAGCAAAACCCCCGCGCTCATTTCCGCGCGGGGGTTTTTGTTTCTAAAACGAATAACCTGGAAATCCGTTGGGGGAATAGGCCGTTCGGATTGTTCCGCCTGTCCAGCTTTTACACACTTTTTCCATCAACCGTCCGGTATGGTTGGCCCAATAATGGCAGCCTTGCTGGCTGGGCGCATACGCCCAGTGATTATTATCTTTTCCGGAAATATTATCAAAAGATACGGCATACGCCCCAAAAGGCTCTGCGTTTTCCCCACCTCTTACCACACCGGCAAATAACCCGCTGGTAAACACTACCATGCCGTTTTGGTATTTAATGCCGGGCGTTCCCGTAAACCGATTGGACGAAACCGCTTCGCCGGGCGGCAAATCTATCCCCAGTTCATCAAAATTGGCAGCATACCGGCCATTAGCCATAAAATAGGCTTCTTGCGCGTCTTTAATATGCTTTACCAAGGGCATATAAGCAGCAAAACGCGCCTTCCATACCGCCACTTGGTATTGCGGCACCGCCACCGCCGCCAAAATACCAATAATTAATACCACTACCAAAAGCTCAATAAGCGTAAAGCCTCCTAATTCCTTCATATACGCATTTTTCATTTTTCCCCTCTTTTTTGACTAAATTTTGTTTCCAACAAAATTTATCAAAAAAAAAAAACAAATCAAGCTCTTCCTGCATATTCCCGGCCGACAAACGGCCCCACAAAACACACTGGGGTGTTTTCTACAAATAAAGTACAATATACATATGAAATTTGAACGTTTTGTAGCGCTGCGCTATCTTACCCGCCGCAAAGGCTTATTTGCCATTATCACCACGCTTATTGGCGTGGCAGGGGTAAGTGTGGGGGTAGCGGCACTGATTACCACGCTGTCCGTGATGAACGGGTTTCAAAGCGATATTAAAGAAAAAGTCATCGGCGCGCAAAGCCATATTTTGGTGTTTGGGCGCATGGCGGCGGACGCTTACCCGCAATACATTAAAAAAATTGAACAAATCCCTTTGGTTCAGGCCGCCGCGCCGCATATTTACGGGCAGGCCATTTTGTCTTATGACGGGCAAAGCGTAGGCCTGGTGGTGCGCGGGCTGGACCCGGAAAAAGAAAAACACATTAACAATTTAAACGAATCTTTAACCGAGGGCTCCTTTACCCCCGACTGGGACGAAGACGCCCCCGCCCCGCTGGTATTAGGGACGGAACTGGCCTACAGCCTGGGCGCCCAGGTGGGCGATGACGTGGTGCTTATTTCTCCGCAGTCCATTTCCACCTCGGCGGGTATGTTCCCCAAAATGAAGAAATTTCGCGTAAGCGGCCTTTTGCGCACAGGGTATTACGAGTTTGACAATACCATCGCCTACACCACCCTTCCCCACGCCAGTGATTTTTTAGGCCTTAAAGGCGGCGTAACGGGGGTAGCCGTAAAACTGCACGACTTAAACCAGGCGGACCAAGCCGCCGAACAAATCCGCCAGGCCATTGGCTACGGGTATGCCGTACGCACGTTTGCCCAATTAAACAGCACCCTGTATGCGGCTTTAAAGCTGGAAAAAGCCGTTATGTTTATTATTCTGTTTTTAATTATTATTGTGGCCTCCCTAAATATTGCCGGAAACCTGATTTTGCTGGGTACCGAAAAACTGCGCGACATCGGCCTCATGCGCGCCATGGGCGCCAGCCCCAAAATGATACGCAAAGTATTTATGTGGGAAGCCATGGCCATTGCCACGCTGGGTATCTTTTTGGGCATTGCGCTGGCGTGCCTGCTGTGCTGGATTATTGCCACGTTTAACATTGTGGAACTGCCCGGAGACATTTACTACTTAACCAAAGTACCCGTACGCATGGAGTGGACGGACATTTTGGCCGTAGTGGGCGGCAGTTATTTAATTTGTTTCTTTGCGGGGCTGTACCCGGCGGCCAAGGCCTCCCGCGTGAACCCGACGGACGCTATACGTTATGGATAATATCATAGAAATCACCCATTTGACCAAAATTTACAGCCAGCAGGACGAAAATTTATGCGTGCTGGAAGATGTTTCCTTGTCCGTTGCCAAGGGCAGCTTTACCGTGCTTTTAGGCCCCAGCGGAAGCGGCAAAAGCACGCTGTTAAACTTAATTGCCATGCTGGATAAACCCACCAGCGGACAAATATTTTTTGAAGGTAAAGAACTTACCAACATGCGCAAAGAATCCGCCCGTTCCGCCCTGCGCTTAAACAAGATGGGGTTTGTGTTTCAGTTTGACGGACTGTTGCCGGAGTTTTCCCTCCTGGAAAATGTGGAACTGCCCGCCATTATGCAAGGCAAACCCAACCCCAAAAAAGCGCAGGAACTGCTGGAAAATTTGGGTTTGGGGGCCATCTCCCACAAATTTCCCAGTGAACTTTCCGGCGGGGAAAAGCAACGCGCCAGCATTGCGCGCGCCTTGCGTAACAGCCCGGTATTGTTACTGGCCGACGAGCCCACCGGCAATTTGGACGCTTCGCGCAAAGAACAAGTATTTAAAGATTTTGCCCACATGGCAAGCCAAGGCTTAACCGTTCTAATGGTTACGCACGACGTGCACGCCGTAAACTACGCAACCGACGTGTACACCCTGGAAAACCGCAAACTGATAAAAACCAAATAAGGATTTTTATGACTAACCAAACCCTGTTTCTTACCGCCGCCTGTTTTATTGTAGGAGGCCTTGCTTACGCCGTTTACAAACACGTTAAACGCCGCCAACTGCAAGCCCTGCAAAACAAAGCCGCCCAGGGGGACCCGGCCAGCCTGGTGGCTTTAGGCCACAAATATTACAAAGGCAAAGAAGTAGAAAAAAATGCCGAAAAAGCCTTTACCTGTTTTAAACAAGCCGCCAAAGCCGGCCTGGCCCAAGCCCAGGTGCTTACGGCCGCCATGTACCGCGCGGGAGACGGCTGCCCCCAAAACGACCGGGAAACCTTCCGCTGGTATCAGGAGGCCGCCCAACAGGGGAATTATGAAGGCAAACTGAATTTAATTATGTGCCATTTAAAAGGCATTGGCACCCCCAAAGACCCGAAACAAGCCTTTACCCTGGCCCTGGAAGCGGCCGACGCCGGCAGCCCGTTTGCCCAAGTAATGACGGGTGATTTTTACGCCTGCGGCACCGGCACCCCGCAAGATAAAGACAAGGCCCGCCGTTACTATCTGCTGGCCGCCGTGCAGGGCGAACCCCACGCCAAAAAACGCTTAAAAACGCTGGACCATATTATCGAACGCCACGACGCTATTTTTTAAAATATCGTTTTAGGCCTCTTCTACCAAATATCATTAATAACTATCATATGTTCAATAGTTTTTGAATATCACTCTTTCCTAATTCTCTGACAACTGGATAGAAATAAAAATCTTCCCGCCGTATATTATATTGTTCCCACTTAAAAGAAAAAAACCTATAAGCGTTTACTTTTCTATTGGCACCTAACACAGAACGATATTGATATGTTCCCACAAATTTTACTTCTCCTTGTAATGGTTCCCCATCAACAAAATCTTTTGAAGTATAAATAAATGCCATTTTATCTGTGTATATGCCGAAATCAGACACAACGCCACTTCCTCCAACTAAAATACCTTTAGGCAAAGTCTGAATAACTCTTGTATTTTGTAAATCATAGAGCGTATTTTTATTTGGAGTGAGCGGCATATAATTTAATAAAGTAGCTGTAAGTAATGCTTTATTGGAGATATCTACGCCTGTGATTTTTACAAATTTTTCTCTTTCTTCGTTATATGCAGTTTGATATAGTTCTCTCTTTAAGTTTTGAATATTCTCCAGTTGCTTATTTAAACGTTGATATTCTATATTTTCATTACAAAACCATTCAGCAGAAGAGGATCGCCCTTTACTTATTTGATAAATATCCCAAGAGTTAAAAGCCTTCGGAGAACAAACCCCTTTTAATAGGTTCTCACGTGCTGTTATAAGAGCCCTTTCTGCTACCGAAAGTTCATTATATATTACAGCCTGTTTAAGCATACTAGTTTTAGAAGAACTTTGTAATTGGGAAAGATTAATATTTGTATGTTTTTGGAGTTGTCCCTCAATATTTGCACTCACAACCTCAAGAGAAGGCATTGGCTCTTCTAAACTCACTAAAAACCCTCCATATTCTCCACCATAGGCTTTAGCTATTTCTTCATGTATAGTGGTCTCCGCTTCAGCAGAAATCAATTGCTGTCGCTTAGTATTAGGATCGGTAAAAAAATCCTTTACTTTTGCAAAAGAAAAATGTGAACATCCCATTAAGCATAAACCACTTATAAAAAGAAGTATTTTCTTCATTTTTTATCCTTAAATATAACTAACCTTTTATAATGCAATTTTTAATTTCCGGGCTAAAGCTTTTAATACGTCTTTACTCATTTTTTCTTTGCCCAGGCCCTTTAACGCCAGGAATACAAATTCCTGCGCTTTGGTAATATCGGGCGTAAAGCCGAATATTTCCATATAGTTTAAAAACTCCACTATTTTCATGGCGGCGGCGCTGTCTGCCGGGTTGCGCGCGAACGAGAAAGACAAGAACGTCAGTTTATCGCTCACCACGCGGCGCAGTTCCTCTCCGCTTACGTCTAATCCCAGCGTTTTAACGTCTTCCATCAGTTCTTCCACGGCGTTGATGTCTACGTCTTTGGCGCGGAACTCGGCCTTTAAATCGCTGGTAAGCACAAAATCCGCCACCGTTAAAAACGGTTTGGGCAGCGGCGTGCCGATATACTGTAAGCCGCGCACCACGGGGTATTGTTCTTCAAAAATCTGCGTGAACTTGCGGTCGGTATCTTCGTACACTTTGTTCATTACGCTGTCTATTACCTTGCGCTGTACGTCTTTAAACAAAGAAAGCAAGGGATAGACAGTTTTGAAGCGTTCCCGTATGAGGGTGGCGCACACGTCATAGCGGCCTTTTTCAAACGAGGTTTTAAGCGTATTAAACAAGGCGTCTTTATCGGCAGGA
>CALUXL010000105.1 GCA_944324735.1 uncultured Elusimicrobiales bacterium | reverse complement strand
GTCCACCGTCAGCAAGGTTAAAAATACGGGTTCGTCTTTATGTTCCTGCAGGTATTCGGCCGCGTATTGAAAGAGCTTGCGGTCCAGCAGGCCCCACCAATCAATAAAGGGGGCGTAGTCGGGGCGGGTTTCAAAATAATTGCTACCGATTACCTCTTCAAACCCGGCCTGTTCAAACAGGACGTTTTCATCCATATATTTTTCGTTGGCGCCGCGCAAAAAGGCGGTATGGTAACCGTGGTCTTTTAAGATACGCACGAAAGAGGTGGGGTAGGCGTTTTCATACGCCAGTTTTACATACGGGTGCGAAGTAAAAATGACGGACAGCCCGTATAATGTGGAAAGAGTTACATGTTTTAACGCGGCGGAAGGATAGGTTTCAAACAGTTTGTCCACCTCTTGGCTGGCCTGGGGCGGAATTTTGGGGTTAAAGCGGTGCAGATATTTGACGGAAAAAGATTCCGCCGCTATCAACACCACCCGTTTATATTGTTTCCCGATGCCGGTGTTTTTAGCGTTCCATATATTATATTGTTGGGCCAGCTCCTGTACTTGGGGGGAGGGGGTGCCAATATGGGCCGGCGGCTGTTTGGCCGTTACGGCGCGCAAGGTATACACGGGCGAGGGGGGGAGCATATACTGGGCGTAAAAATCCTGCGGAGAGGGTAACAGACTTAAAGGGTTGGTAATCCACAGCACAAACAGCCCCGCTGCGCAGTACACGAGTCTTCTGGCCGCCACCAGGCGTTTAGCCGGCACGAACCCGCGGGAAGCAAATATACAAAAAGCCACTACCAAAAGAAAATAAGTAATTACGCGCCAATCGGTTAAGAAGGCGTAATCGCCGCCTTCCATGGTTTGCAGGTACTTGGCGCCAAAGCGTTCTTTAAAGTACCACAAAAGCACCATGTCGGCCGTTAAAGACAAGTAATATAAAAAGGAAAGCCCCGCCATAAACCAGCGGTTTTTTATGCCTATTAACTGGCAGATGGAAAGCAAAACACCCAAAAATAAAAATTCACACAATAACTTGGCCCCCAGTGCCGCCGCGGCGGTGCCGGGGGTAAGTGTGCCCAGCTGGTGCAGGCCAAAAAGGCATAAAGCCAGCGCGGGAACGGATAAAATAAGTAAAAATTTGTAATCGTTTTTAAAAGCGGAAATAAAGTGCTGTTTTAACTGCTGCATGTAAGTGCGGACCTCGGTTACATTTGATATAATTATTATATCTTATTGTGAGGCTTTACCGCCTGGCCCGGTCTTTGTGGCCGGCAGGGGTAAAGTAAAGCGAACATGGAAAAACAAGAATTAGAAACCATGCGTCATTCGTGCGCACACGTAATGGCGCAAGCCGTACAGCAGTTATTCCCCGGTACGAAGTTGGGTATCGGCCCTGCCATTGAAAATGGCTTTTATTATGATTTTGACTGCCCTACCCAGTTCACCCCGGAAGACCTGAAAAAAATTGAGACCAAGATGAAAGAAATCATCAAGGCCCGCCAGCCGTTTGAACGTAAGGAAATGTCCAAAGCGGAAGCCAAGGAATTTTTTACCAAACGCGGCGAAACGTATAAATTGGAACTTTTGGAAGAATTGGAAGACGGTACCATTACCGTTTATGTAAATGGGGACTATGCGGACCTGTGCCGCGGCCCGCACTTGGAACACACGGGCAGAATTACCAATTTTAAACTTTCCTCCATTGCCGGCGCTTATTGGCGCGGGGACGAAAAACGCCCCATGCTCCAGCGCATTTACGGCTTATGCTTTGAAAATAAAGACGCCTTAAACGCCTATGTAAAACAACAGGAAGAAGCCGCCAAGCGCGACCACCGCAAACTGGGCCCGGAACTGAACCTGTTTACCATTAACGATAACGTAGGCCCCGGCCTGATTTTATTCCAGCCCAAAGGCGGCATGCTTCGCCGTATTTTGGAAGACTGGATTAAAGACGAAAATTTAAAACGCGGTTATGACTTGGTGGTAAGCCCGCATATTGCCCGCCTGCACTTGTTTGAAGTAAGCGGACACGCCGGGTTCTATTCCGAAAGCATGTTCCACCCGATGGAAGTGGACGGTGAAAAATACCAGATTAAACCGATGAACTGCCCCTTCCATGTGGAAATTTACCGCTCCCACCTGCGCAGCTACCGCGATTTGCCTTTGCGCTTTTCCGAGCTGGGCACGGTATACCGCTATGAACGCTCCGGCGCTTTGCACGGGCTTTTGCGCGTGCGCGGTTTTACGCAGGACGATGCCCACATTTTCTGCACGCCCGACCAGGTGGAAGACGAAGTAAAACAATGTTTTGAATTTGCCATGCACATTTTTAAAACATTTGGTTTTGAAAAATTCTCCGTGGAACTTTCCACCCGTGACCCGGAACATCCGGAACATTTCACCGGCGACGTGAAAGACTGGGACCGTGCCGAAAACGCCCTCAAACACGTATTGGAAAGCAACAACATCCCCTACACCACCCACGCGGGGGAAGCGGCTTTCTACGGGCCTAAAATTGATATTAAGGTAATGGACGCTATTGGCCGTCTGTGGCAGTTGTCTACCATCCAGTTTGACTTTAACCTGCCCCAGCGCTTTGACTTGGAATATGTCTCTTCCGACGGGCGCGAACGCCCCATCATGGTGCATCGCGCCATGTTTGGCAGTATTGAGCGTTTTATCGGTGTGATTATTGAGCACTACGCCGGGTGGTTCCCGCTGTGGTTGGCCCCGGTGCAGATGAAGCTCTTAACGCTGACGGACGCCCAAATCCCCGCCGCCAAGGCCATTGCCGATAAAATGCGTGCGGCCGGTTTGCGCGTGGAAGTGGATAGCCGCCCTGAAAAACTGGGCCTTAAAATCCGCGAAGCCCACCTGGAACGCATTGCCTATACGGGTATTGTAGGTGCCAAAGAAGCCGAAAACGGCACCCTCACCGTGCGCTTGAAAGACGGCAAAAACCTGGAAGGCTTGCCGGTGGACGAAGTAATTGCCAAAATGCAGCAGGAAGTAAAAGAACGCAGTTTGGTAAATTTACTGGCTTAATTTACAGGCAGTACAAACGCCCCGGGGCTGGAAAACCGGGGCGTTTTTTATTATACTAATAAATATATTTTACGACGAAAGGAGAAACAATGAAACAGGGTTTTACCTTAATAGAATTATTGGTAGTGGTGCTGATTATCGGCATTTTGGCCGCGGTGGCCATGCCGCAGTATCAAACGGCTATTTTAAAGTCCCGTTTAGGGGCGGCTATTCCGGTGGCTACGGCCATTAAACTGGGGGCGGAAATGGACTATGCCGAAAACCGCACCGTAACCGATTCCACGGCGGACTTAGCCATTAACCCGCCCGCTAACTGCGATACGGACAATTTGGGCCAAGTGGTATGCCCTAATATGTATATTGATTTGCTTACCGGCGGGGTAGTGGGAAACGGCACCGGGGCCGATGTGGCAGTTTTGGTACCTAATAAGGCCAATGCTGAGGTAGGTTTCCGCGTGTATTTGAATATTCCGCCTAATGAAGTGGCTGGTGTGGCCGGTAAACGGGAATGCTGGGCCGAAAGCGGCAATGTGCGTGCGGAAGCCGTATGCAAAAGCTTAAGTGGTAAAACCACCTCTTCCGGCAGTACCACTTATGTTAAAAGCTGGAAAATATTCGATATGTAATGCCCGGCCAAAAGGCTGTTTACATGTTTTTATACCCCGGCTAGCCGGGGTATTTTTATGGGTTTTAAAAGGTGTGTTGTATAGCACAAAATATTTAATAAAATTTGTGGATTAAAGTAAATTTTGATATAATATGTCAAGGGTTTTTTATGTGCAGAGAAAAAATTTTAACGGACAATTTGGACCGGGTAGAAAAAATCATTTCTCTGGCAAGCCACAAAGCCGCTGCCCCATCGGGCGCGGTATCTTTAATGGCTGTTACCAAATACGCCCAAGATAAAGACGTTTTAACGCTGCTGGCCGCCGGCCGGCTGCACCACGTGGGGGAATCCCGCGTGCAACAGGCGTATGCGCGTTGGACGAACCCCGTTTTTGCAAAATATCCCGTCGTAAAGCACTTTATTGGTCATTTGCAAAAAAATAAAGCCGCCAAAGCGGTTATGTTATTTGATTTTATAGATTCCGTGGACAGCTTATCCTTAGCGGAAATGTTAAGCCGCCATGCTGTAAAGTTGGGCAAAACGTTAAAAGTGATGGTACAGGTAAAGCTGACGGATAAAGATACCCAATCCGGCCTGCCGCTTGAGCAGGCGCGGGCATTGGCTAAACAAATAACTGCATTGCCGGGGTTAGCGGTGTGTGGTTATATGGCCATAGCGCCGCAAGTGGATGACGCGCAGCAACTGCGCGGTTTGTTTCGTACGGTGCGCCAGGCGTTTGAGGAAGATTTCCCCGCAGATAAAGAACGCTGGCTTTCTTTGGGTATGAGTGCAGATTTTGCCGTGGCGGTGGAGGAGGGTTCCACTTTGCCGCGGGTTGGAAGCGATATTTTTGCCAGGAATTTGGAGGATTTATGATTATAAAGGTACGTGTGATCCCCACTGCGGGAGATAACGAAGTGATAAGCCGCATTGGCAGAGTGCTTCTTATGAAAATTAAAACCAAAAAAGTAGACGATGACGCCGCTAACGCAATCATGAAATCCTTCCTGGCCGATTTCTTTGCGGTGAAAGACGAAAGCATCATCATTGTAAAGGGTGCCAAAGGCAAAGAAAAAACCGTGGAAGTGCGCGATAAAAGCGAAGAAGAACTGCGCAAAATTATGGATTCTATTCCGTAGGTTTTATTTTTTAACACAAAAGCAAGCTTCGGCTTGCTTTTTTTTTATGTGCAAATCATTTGTATTTTTCGTGTATTATAGGCTAAAATAAAAGAAGTTAGTTTGTGGAGGATAAAATGAAAAAAGGTTTTACTTTAATTGAATTATTGGTCGTAGTGCTGATTATTGGCATTTTGGCGGGTATCGCTTTGCCCCAGTACGAACGCGCCGTGGCCAAAGCCCGCGTAACGGAAGCGCTGGTGGCTTTAAAAGCCATTACGGACGCGCAGGAAATGTATTTTATGGCGTATGACAAATATACCGGTAACTTGGGTGAATTGGACATTCAAGTCCCCACCGGGAAGTATTATACCTATGATTGTTCCTCCGGGCGTACTTGTTTTGGCCGCCCCACGCTGCCCGGGTACCCCACCATAGAGTTTCACATGGCTCAAAAAACCCCCGGTGCTAATGATAACTATTTGGGTAAACATTGGTGTCAGTTTGCCGGTATGACCGGGGATACTTCCATGGCGGCTGGTATTTGCAAATCTTTAGGGCCGGAAGATAAAACCATGACGGCCGGCAAATACTATATGATTGGTGCCGTGTACGAAAAATAACCCCGCTGTTTAAGGTTTTATAAAAGGCGCTTTCGGGCGCCTTTTATTTTTTGTCCGGGCGGGCCTGCCCGGGTATTTACTATAATATATATATGAATAACCAAACCCGGCGCGGCATGATTATTATTGCCATAGCCAACGGGCTGTTACTGTTTGGGTACGGCCTGTCCCTCCCGTTTTTTACCATTTATTTAATATCCCAGCGCGGCCTGTCTGCCAGTATGGCGGGGTTGGTCATTGCGTTGGCGGGTTTGTCGCGCTGTGTGTCCAGCGCCATCAGCGGGGAACTGGCTGACGTGTTTGGCCGTAAAACCGTGATGATGTGGGGGTTGTTTAACCAAATTGTAGCCATGCTGGGCTTGGGGCTTTGTATTGAGTTTAAAGTACAAGTGGGCTGGATGCTGTTGTGTTACTTTTTAACCACTTTCTTGGGGGCGTTTTTCCGCCCCGCCTCCAACGCCTGGGTAACCGACAATACCACCCCGCAGCAACGCGTGCAGGCGTTTGGCATTATACGTATTGGGCTCAATATCGGCTGGGCGTTGGGGCCGGCCGTGGGCGGTTTTTTGGTGCGGTATTCTTACAGTATGGCTTTTTATTTTACGGGGTTATTGTATGCCGTAAGTATTTTGTATTTAAGCCGTTTGGTGCAGGATAACCATGTTCCGTGCAAATCCCGCAAGCCTAGTTTTGTGTCTACCTTGCTTTCTTTAAAAGATACGCGCCTGGCCAAAATTTGTTTCTACGTGGTGCTCATTACGGCGGTGAACTCTCAGCTGGTGGTGGGGCTTTCCATCCACTGCAACCGGTATTTGCATATGCCGGAGTATTATATAGGCTGGTTTTTTACCATTAATGGCTTGGTGATTGTGTTCTTGCAGTATTGGGCCAGCAAATTGGCGGCCAAGGTGCGGCTTTCCACCGGTATGCTGATTGGGTGTTTGCTGTATGCGGCGGGGTTTGGCTCGGTCGGGTTTTTTGATACATTTTTATTAATTGCCCTGGGGGTGTTTTTGGCGGGGCTGGGGGAAATGGTGGTGTCCCCCGGGGAGCAGACACTGGCCTCCAACATTGCCTCGCGCGAAACCCGCGGGCGTTATTTGGGTATGCTGATGGTTTTTTATAATTTAGGTTCTGCCGTAGGCTTTTTTGGCGCCGGGGTGCTGGGGGATTATGTGGCCCCGCATTATTTGCCCGGCCCGTGGCTGATTGTGGGGGTTATAGCCGTATTGGCGGGCGTGGGGTTCTGGCGCTTGCGCTACAGCTTAACGGACGAGGAAGACGGCAAAATGACCGCCCCCGTACCCATCAAAAAAGATACCATCACTTTACACTAATACAACAAGGAGTAGTTTGATTATGAGAGGACTTATTTTTGCCGCATTAACGCTTATTGTAGGCGGCGTATTGGGAATTGGCTTAGAAAAACTGGCCTCTTTCCTGCCTTTGGAAATGGCTTCCGTCTTAACGCGTTTATATACCCTGGGCATTCATCCCTTGGCGCTGCGGGTAACTATCTGCGGTGTGGTAGGTTTGATATTTGGTTATTTAATTGTTTCCAAATTTGTGAAAAAATAATATGCTGATACTTGCATCCAAATCGCCCCGGCGCATAGAACTGTTAAAAAGCTTGGGCTTTACGTTTGAAATTATTCCGTCCAAAAGCCCGGAAAAAACGGACTATAAACGCCCCGGGCATAAAGTGCGGGATTTGGCCGTTAAAAAAGCTTTTGACGTGGGCAAGAAATACCCCGGTGCCACGGTAATCGGTGCAGATACGCTGGTTTTTTGCAAAGGCCGCGTAATTGGCAAACCCAAGGACGAAAAAGACGCCCTGCGCATTTTGCGTTTGTTAAACGGGTCTTGGCAGTCCGTCTATACCGGGGTGTGCATATTAAATTTAGACGCAAAAAAAATGCTTTATGGGGTGGAAGTTTCCAAGTGCAAAGCGCGCCGCCTGCCGGAAGAAGAATTAAAAAAGATGGCCGGCAAACATTTGGATAAAGCCGGCGCTTACGCCGTGCAGGACGAGGACGACCACTTTATCGAAAAAATTGTGGGCAGCCGCACCAATGTGGTGGGCTTTCCGGTAGAGTTTTTTGAACAATTGTACAAGGAGTTTACCGCTTTATGAATAAAATAGAATTATTGGTTATCGGCGCGGGCCCGGCGGGTTGTTCGGCCGCTATTTATGCCGTGCGCGCGGGCGTGCAGACCGTTATTGCCGGGGGCGCTATGCCCGGCGGCCAGCTTTTGCAAACCAGCGAAATTGAAAACTATGCCGGTTTTGTGGATCCGGTAGGCGGGTTTGATTTAATGGACCGCATGCACAAACAATGCCAACGCCTGGGGGTGGAAATCCTTTCGGACGAAGTAACTTCTATTAAGGGTGAACAGGCCCCGTATACGGTTACCTTATCCAGCGGTAAAGAGTATGAAGCCTCGGCCATTGTAATTGCTTCCGGCGCCAAGGCGCGTTGGCTGAGCCTGGAGGGGGAAGATAATTACAAAGGGCACGGCCTTTCCGCCTGTGCCACGTGCGACGGGTTTTTTATGCGCGGCA
This sequence comes from uncultured Elusimicrobiales bacterium, assembly GCA_944324735.1. GTDB lineage: Bacteria > Elusimicrobiota > Elusimicrobia > Elusimicrobiales > Elusimicrobiaceae > Avelusimicrobium. The sequence continues at coordinate 3,050 of CALUXL010000105.1, read as the reverse complement.
AAGAGGTGTGCATTGTGGGCGGCGGCAATACCGCGTTTGAAGATGCTTTATTCCTGGCGCAGTTTTGCACGAAGGTAAACCTCATTCACCGGCGCGATGCTTTCCGCGCGGACCAAGTAACCGTTCAGCAAGCGCAGGCCAACCCCAAAATTAATATGGTGCTTAACAGCGTGGTGGAAGAAATTTTGGGCGATGGCAAAGTGGAAGGCGTAAAAGTAAAAAATGTAAAAACGGGTGAAGTTTCCCAAATTGCCTGCAGCGGGTTGTTTGTGGCGGTGGGTGCTGTGCCGCAAACGGAGTTTTTAAAAAGCTCGCTGGTGGCCCTGGCCGATAACGGCCTGGTGCTGGCCGACGAGCGCACCCACACCACCCTGCCCGGCATTTTTGCCGCGGGGGACTGTGCGGACAAATACTACCGCCAAGCCATTATTGCGGCGGGTTCCGGCGCTAAGGCGGGTATAGAAGCGGCTGCTTTTGTAAACTTGCACCGCCCGGCCGCCAAATAAAAACAAAAGCTATTTTTTCCGCACCGCCGGCCCAAGGCGGTGCGGTTTTTTATGTAAAAAGGGGAAATGGCAGAACAAAAACGGGGGTCTCTTCATAAAAAACTTATTTGGGAATAAGATTTTTTGTTATAATAATGAGGTAAGCAAAACTTGCTTCAATCTGCCGTTATAAAAGAATACTCTTACAGAACTTTCTAATCGAGGGAGCGCCCAGGCGGGAAGCCAGCGCCGGGAAGTAAAAGTAAGAGCATCTTTTTGCACTCAAAATTAGGAGAATGTATGTTCGCAAAGTTGATTAACTTTATGAAGCCGTTGCCGGACGCTCCCCGCATTACGGACGAGCAACTAATCAAAAAATTATATAAAAGTTGGCGTATCCGCATGTTTTTTGGTATGTATTTTGGATACATCTTCTTTTATTTCTGCCGCAAAAATATTTCCTTCGTGGCTCCGTCTTTGATGGATGAAGGCGGTTTAACCACTATTCAATACGGTATTTTAGGTTCTACCCTGTACGTTACGTACGGTATCGGTAAATTCGTAAGCGGTATGTTGGCTGATAAATGCAACATCCGCGCTTTTATGTCTACGGGTTTGCTGGGTTCCGCTATCGTAAGCTTGTTCTTCCCGTTCTTGCCTTCTTTTTATTTAATGGCCTTTTTCTGGGGTTTAAACGGTGTGTTTCAGTCTGCCGGTTTCCCGCCTGTAGCCAAAGGCTTGGTGTACTGGTTTGCCCCTAAAGAAAGAGCCACCAAATGGACGCTGTGGTCCTCTTCCCACACGGTAGGCACGGCGGCCGTAGGCGTGTTGGCCTGGGCCTGTTTAAAATACGGTACCTGGCAGATGGTGTTTTATGTACCGGGTTTAATTGGTGTGATATTCTCCTTGTGCATGTTCAAAATCTTGACCGATAAACCGGCTGCCGTAGGCTTGCCCCCGATCGAAGATTATATGAACGACGTACTGCCGGTTAAGAAAGAAAGCGGTCTTTCCACCTGGCAGATTTTAAAGAAATACGTATTTGCCAACCCGTTCTTGTGGTCTTTGGCTATTGCGTATATTTTCATTTACTTCATCCGCTTCGCCACGCTGGACTGGAGCGCCAAGTTTATGGTGGACCGCGGTATCGAAGAAGCTACTTCCGCCGGCTTGCTCACCATTATGCCGCTTATCGGCACTTTGGGCGGTATTTCCTCCGGCTGGATGGCGGACCGCTTCTTTAACGGCCGCTGCACGCCCATCAACATTGGTTTCTTGACCTTGCTGATTTTCAGCCTGTGGGGGGCTTATCACTTTACTGGTACGGGCAGCTACTGGCTGACGGCTTTCTTCTTGGCTGCGGTAGGTTTCTTTGTGGACGGCCCCCAAAACTTGGTGGGCGGTGTGCAGACTTCCCGCATTACCGTGCAGGAATCCGTTTCCGCTGCTTGCGGTTTTACCGGTATGTTTGGTTATTTAGGCGCCTTCCTCTCCGGTTGGGGCGGCGGCGTTATTTTGCACAACTGGGGCTGGTATGGTATTTATTTAACCTGCGGCATTTGCTGCGTAATTGCCATGTTCTTCGTGGGCCTCACCTGGAAGAAAGAAGCTTCCTGCGCTAGCTGCAAAAAATAACTAACCGTATTTTTTTACAACCCCCGGTCTTATGGCCGGGGGTTTTTGTTTGGTGTAAAAAGTGCTGGGCGGGGGGGGCGTGGTTCTTGCCCTTGAAAGTTGGTAAAAGTATAATAAACTAAATAGATACAGAGGAAAAAGGGTTATGAAAGAACTAGCTTATAATGCAGATGCCAGCCGCAAGCTGGATATACTTTCCAAGGGGGCGTTTTTAACCACCTATTTAGACGGAAAAGTAAACACCATGGTAATTGGATGGGGGAGTATCGGTTATATGTGGCGCCTGCCGGTTTTTACCGCGCTGGTGCGCCAGAACCGCTTTACCCATGAATTGTTGGAAAAAACGGGCGAATTTACCGTTACTTTGCCTTATGTGGACTTGCCGGAAGCTATTTCCATCTGCGGCACCAAATCGGGCCGCAATATGGATAAACTGGCCGAAAGCGGGCTGAGGGCGGTGCCTTCGCGCCAAATAGTGGTGCCTCATTTGGGGGTGCCCGGTTTTCATTATGAGTGCAAGGTTTTGTATAAAACCACCCTGTCTTCGGAAAATTTGGACAAAGCCATTAAAGAACTTTGGTACGAAAAAGAACCCGGGGATTACCACACCCTGTACTTTGGGGAAATTGTGGACAGTTACGAAACCAAATAACCGTTGTTTTATTTTTGCCCCGCACCTTGCCAGGTGCGGGGTTTTGGTTTGCCTGTAGGGGAAAATAATGCACAAATACTGCGGGAAAAGTTGTTTTTGTACCGTGCGGATTTGGTAAAATATATTGAAAGATTTATTTTTACATAGGAGACTCTCATGAGCTGCGAAAAATGCACCCCTGAAGTACAGAATATGTGCTGCGTCTGCAAAGGCGCCAAGCATGATCCGGCCCCGATTCCTGAAGAAGGCAAATGGGTCAAAGCCAAACAAATTACCGA
>CALUXL010000104.1 GCA_944324735.1 uncultured Elusimicrobiales bacterium | reverse complement strand
GTATCCGTGGAAGAATAATACAAAGAAGATACTTTATCCCACGCGTTTACAGCGTGGGATAAAGCGGTAATATTAATATTCCAGGCCAGGCGAGGATTCGCCTGTACTTTATCCGGGTGATGGTACGCCGCCAGATAAATGCATTTGGTGCCTTCTTCCAGCTGGGCATTGAGGGCTTCCACGGCGGCAAAGTCGCACACGTCCACCTTCACCCATTTTACCCGCTCATGGCAAAAAGCAGGTTGCTGGCCGGAATAGGTGGCCACGATAGAATCGGAAGTTAAATCCAGTACGTTTTTGATACAATAGCGGCCCAAATAACCGCTGGCGCCAATAATTAAATACATATTATTTCACCTTCATGGCGCGCATCGTTTCAAACCAAACGCGGTGGCCGTCTATTACTTGGTTTACATAAGCGCGGTTTTTATAAGGCAGTTGATCATTAGGCAACTTATCAACTAACGCTTTCAACTTATCAAACAATTCAATACCGCATTCCAAATAAGTGGTTTTGGTAAGTTCAATAGAGCGGAGCCATTTGCAGAAATCCGTCGTCATTTTGGTACCCATTTCTTCGGCATAGGCATCCACCCAGTAATCGTGATCGTTGCGGATTTGCTTTACCAAAGGCTGCCCATAGGAGACGTAGTCCCCCAAGTGCCAGGCCACGCGTTCCACAATATAAGAGGACCAAATATCATCAAAACGGCCAATATCCGGCACCAAGAAATAGACGGGCACCATATCCCGGTGAATCGCCGTGTTTTGGGAATTGAACGGAGAGAAAGTACCTTTTTCCAACGCGTAGTTATAATCTTTTTTATAAGAAATTACATCAATCGGAGCCGCCAGACGGGTTACGGCGTCAATATCGGGGTCTCCCAGCCAAAAGCCCGCGTTTACCACGGTGCGGATTTTTTGATTGCTGCGGGTAATATCTTTTACTTCGTTAATGCGGTCCGCCCAGGAATAGCCGCGCGGATAGAACTTGCGGTTTTGGCGGTCCTGCAAATCTTCGCAAATATTATACCAACCGGTGGGCGAAGAAACGGTTTCCATATCCACCGTTTTGCCTAAATTTAAATGATGCCCCACATAATCTTCACAAGCAATATAGTTGTCATCATCAATCAAAACAATAATATCGGACCCTTGTTCATACGCTTTTAAAATGGCCACTTGGCGTCTTTGTATACAACCCCACGGCAAATACCCTTTTAAAAGAGGATATTTTTCCATATAAGCGTTTTGATCGTCTACATCCATAAACAAAACGGGGATATTGTACTTTTCCTGCAATTTCTGACAATATTCCTTGGCCTGCGCGGGGGTTTTTTTATCCCCGGTGATAACAAAATCTACATAATCCTGACGGTTATATTTAATAACGTCTTTGATGTAATCCTCAATTAAATAAGGTACGTGAATAGTGGTTGTGGTAATGGTTACTTTCATTTTATTTCTCCGTAGATTTTATGCCTAATAATTGCAAAACAATCTTTTTAACAACTTTGTGATTTTTTAAATACTGACTAATGCGCTCCTGCCGGTTGGGATAATGTTTCTTTTTATGACGAGACAACGCCCCCAGCAAAGCATATAAAAATTTATGACGCCCCAACTCATACAAAATGGGATCTATAAAAGGGCCCTGCGGCGTATACACAGGTTGCAACGGGGCCGGCGGGAACATTTCCTCAAAAGTGGCCGCCACCCCATTTGTATAATTACGCTTGGGAAGGAAGGTTTCGTCTATATCCTTATCATAACAAAAGAATATTTCCATTAAGTCTTTAAAATATGTTCCGCAAGCGCGGTTGTTTTCCCAGTTATGAAGACGTTTAGGGAAAACCTGTTTTTCCACTTCGGCAATATTCTCCCCTTTATAAAAAGCAGTTAAAGCATAAGAGAATTGCCCATATTTATGCGCTTTCACCACCGAGCACAAAGCCAGATAATAATGCGCCGCGCTGGAAAGCTGCTTCAACTCTTTATCCAACACATAGTTTAAAATTTCTTTTTTAAACAGCGCGCAGTTTTCCGCAAACAATGTTTCTAAAAATAATACTTGCTTGTCATGCTCGGCAAAGTTTTCAAAGCGGCTGGCCAAGCACGCCATAAATTCGTCCTTGGTAATTTTAGTATTATTTAAAACGATGTTTTTAATGGGATTACGGATATAGCTACCCGAATAGGCAAACAATTGTTCAGATCCTTTTAACACAGCAACATTTTTATAAATGTGCCTTTTGTGCATAAACACATGAGGATTCCAGAACATAAAATACTTGCCGCGCAATTTTTGTAAAGCCGACGAAATTACTTCTCCATAGGTTTTAGCATCCGTTTCCACCACATCAAACGCCAGCGAATTTAAACGAGATGGCAGCTTGGATACTAAACCTTTTTTACAACAAATCACCAGATGCAGGTTTTGGTAAAATTGGCGAACCATCTCCGTCTGCAGTTGCAGGAGCTCCCGTTCGTCGGATACTGGGCAAATAACATCCACCGTCTCGTTCTGTAAGGTTTTCATTTCCTGCTTGGCCGTTTTTACAGCATCCGCCAAGGAGGCTAACATCTTATCCAAAGCAAAATTTTGTTTGAACACCTTTTGAGAAGCACAGGCCATTTCATACGCTTCTTTTTTATTGTTATTGCACCATTCAATAATGGTTAGAATTTCTTTGCTGATTTCACTTTCCGACTTATTAATATCAACATAAAAAACGCTGTCCCCAAAGTATTTTTTAATATAGGGGTTCTTATCAGCAATAATCACCGCGCCGGCAGCGGCCGCTTCAAAAATACGGGCCGAAACAATATCCGCCGCGTTATGCATGGGAGAATTTAATGCCAACACAATACCGGCGTCATTAATCTTTTGGATTACACTTTTCCCGTCAAAAGGTATCTCCCCTTTGTAAGATTGAAATCCATCCCACGTTTTGCCCATATTATAAACAACCTTAGGGCCGTAAATATCCAAAACACCTTGTTTATCCAGAATTTCAAACAGCTCCCGGTAGCGCATTTTACTAAGCTGATTTTTACGGTTAATGCCGATATAAAACAAATGGCGTTGGCAGTCTTTTTTAGGAGCCAGGCAATAATCCAACGGCACACTGGCTGTAAAAGCCATATTGATGCTTTTATTGCCGGAATTGAGGATGGTTTTTTCCATTTTGGGGCTTTCATACCCGTTTATAACGGCATCAAAAGAATGAAAACCCTTTAATAAAGTATCCTCCTGAAACGAGGCCATAAAGTCCGACGGAGACCAGTGTAAAAACACACCAAACTGGTCCGCAATGACCATGGGGGCAAAATCAAAGATATTACAGGTTACAGCAAAATCCGGTTCAAAGTCTTTGTTCTTGCCAATAATTTTGCCGCTTTTATCAGCCACTTCCAGCTGATGCCCGGCTTTTTTGGCACAATACTTTAACCGTGCCAGGAACTCGGCTTCTCCGTTTTTCTTTTCACCTATAAAATCCATGAATAAAATTTTCATTTTTTTATCAATCCTTTTGCTATCTTTTTTAATGTGGAATGTTTTTCTACATACACATAAATACGATGCCCTTTGGAATAACAATTTTTCTTTTCACTCTTAGATAAAAAACGCACCAACTGATAAAACAACGGGTGTTTTTTTAGCTGACTTTCAAACTGGGAAATGGCTAAATTGTTTGCATCTTCCCTCTTTTCTACCGGTGCGGACAGGCGGGAATAGGCCATCTCACAGGCCGGAAATGTTTTGGAATACTTACAAAAAATACCATACAATTCCAAAATAACAGTTCCTTGTATTTTTTTATTAGTCCAATATCCTTTTCTTTCCGGGAAGACATCCTCATACAAGGTCTGCTTCTCCAACATTCGATAACCGCTGGTAATAATATTGGTAAACAGTCCTTCCTTCCCCGTTTTATAAATAGATAAAAGCGCCAAATAATAATGAACGGCCTTGGTAATTTGTTGCAATTGCGACGGTTGAACAAATTGCAGAATTTCTTTTTTAAATATGGCAGCGCTCTGTGCAAAAATATCTTCACACGCCAGGGCTCCCTCTATATAATATCCGCGGGAATCCATAAAACTGCAAAAGAAAGACGGTACGATTTTTTTATCATTTAATACTTTATAATAAAAGCTTCCATAAGCATCATACTTTTTAAGATAAGTACCGCTATAAGCAAAAAGCTCGTCAGAATTTTGCAACTTATGAATAGTTTTGGCAATATGCCGGCTTTGCATATCCGTCCACCGGTCGGCAAACATAAAAAACGGGCTTTGTACCAAATCCAATGCTTTGCGCCAAGCTTCCCCGGCAGAAATATCCACCCAAACCAACGGGAAAGAAGACTCTTTTTCTGCCGCCTGATACACTGCTTCCGGCGCCATCAAGATTATGCGAATGGGGACATACTTTTGTTTTTTAATACTGCCATAAACTTGCTTCCACTGAGCAACATCATCTACCCGGCAAATGATATCCACGCCCTCGCCCCGGGTGTGTTCTTTTTGTAATTTTTCAAGCTGGCTAACCGCTTGTTTTACCATCTTATCTAAAGTTAATTCCTTTAAAAACACCTGCTGGGCCTGCAATGCCTTTTGATAGGCTTTTTCCGGGTTTTTGTTACACCAATCTATAATTTTAATAATCTGCTGGGTAGTTTTTTCTTCCGGCTGGTGAATATCTACATAAAACACGCTGTCCCCAAAATATTTATGGACATACGGGTTATCATCCGAAATAATAACAGCCCCGCTGGCGGCTGCCTCATAGGTGCGGTTGCTCACCGTGCCCACCGCATTATGCGCGGGAGAGTTTAAAGCCAGCACAATACCGGCTTTGCTAATTTCCTGTATGATGGATTTCCCGTCAAACGGAATCGGCCCCTTATAATTTTTATATCCGTCCCAACAGCCTTTTATTCCAAACACTTCATTCGGGCCATATAAGCTAACGGCATTTTGTTCATCTAAATATTTCAAAAGATTGCCAAAACGCTGGGTGCCCAGTTTTTTCTCCAGATTAATTCCCACATAAAACAGTTTTCTTTCTTTCATGGGTTTGGCCGGCAAGGAAAACCCCTCCGGAACGGAAGACCCAATATGCAACATGGAAGGCTGGCTATACCCTGCATTAAGCGCATCAAAACGGCAAACAGGGCTTTCATACCCGCCAAAAACATCATCAAAAGCATACATATTGGAAATATATTTACCAAACTGTTCGATTCCCACAAACCCGGCAGGAGACCAATGAAAAAACACCCCGCATTTATCCGGCAATACAGGCGTATTATTAAAGTGATTAAAAGTATAAAATGCATCAATATCCGTATTTTCAATATGTTTGCCTTTATCGGCACAGTCGGTTAATACGTAGCCGTATTGATTGATGATATATAACTGATGCCCCTGTTTCTCAAAGCAATATTTCAAACGCTTTGTTATTTCTTCTTCAGCGTTGTTCCCTTGCTCAAAAACATCCATAAACGCTATTTTCATACAGTAGCTCTCTCCGCTTTTAAATACTCAATACATTTTTGCACATCATTATAGGGCAAATCGATTAATTTTTCATCCGGTAATTCCCACCACTTTAAAGCCAGCAGTTCCCGGATGGTAGCTTCGTCAAAACGGTATTTTAACACCTTGGCCGGAACCCCGGCCACCACCGCATATGGGGGAACATCCTTGGTAACTACCGCATTGGACCCAATAATGGCCCCATCCCCCACAGTTACCCCGTCCATAATAATAACCGCTTTACCAATCCATACATCATTACCAATCACACAGGGGGTATTATATTCAAAAGGAACTTGCTTGGCGTGCGGCAATAACTTGCCCGGTTCATAATAACAAAAAGGGTGCGTGCTTAAGAAATGGATGGGATGGTGAGTGGTGCCAATAGAAACATTGTCTGCAATAGAACAAAACGCCCCGATGGTTGTATGCGGGGAAGCCACCGTGCAGTAAGCGCCTAAGTAAGAATGGCGCCCGGTGTTGTTTTGCAAGACTTGTTGCGCAACAGCTTCATACATCGTCCAATTCTTTTTCGGCTTATGTTTAAAAGCGGACCGCAATTTTTTAAAACACTTATTCAAAGAATTTAAATATTTCATTGGTTGTTTTCCTTTTATAAATGTTTCACCGTGGCGTGCTGGCCGTTTTTTACCAAAATGCACCGCTTTAGCCCAGCGGCCTGCCCGGCCTGGATATCGCTTTCTTTATCCCCAATTAAGATAGACTGCGCCAAATCTATATCCCAATCCTGCGCGGCCTGCAAAATCATGCCCGGGGCCGGTTTGCGCCAGTCGGACACTTTGGCATAGGGGCCCTTTCCCTGCGGGTGATAGGGGCAATAATACTCCGCATCAATGGGGCAGTTTTGGCGGGCAAACTCCGCATGGACATAATCACGGAAGAGGAAATACTCCTCTTCCGTATAAATCCCTTTCGCTATCCCGGCCTGATTGGTAACCACTACCAACAAATAACCTTTTTGTTTGGCCTGGCGGCATAAATCAAAAATACCGGGTACAAATTCACAATCTTCTATTTTATAAACATGGTGTTTATCCACGTTTATTACGCCGTCCCGGTCCAAAAACAATGCTTTATTTTTTGCCATGGATTACATCCTTTAATTCGCGGCAGGCCTGTTGGTAACTTTCCGGAAGGCCAATATCAATAAAATAATCGTCCGTAATAAAATACGGGGCATGCAGGGCGGCTATATGCTTTTCCAGCACATCTTTTTCAAAGGAAAACTTTTCCGTCTGCGGGGCATATTTCCACAACTCCCGCCGAATAAAATAAATGCCCGCATTAATCAGCCCGGGACGCGGCTGGGGGGACTTTTCATGAAAACAAGTAATCTGTTCTCCATCCGTTTCCACCCGGCCATAGCGGGAGGCATTTTCCACCTGTTTTAAAGCAATGGCCAATGTATTATTTTGGTTTTGTGCGTAAAAGAGGGCGTAGTCCATTTGAATAAAACTATCCCCGTTTAGCACAACGGCACCGTCTATATCAAACAAATCAAACGCTTGTTTAATAGCACCACCCGTGCCCAGAGGGTTCTGCTCCACCGAGTATTTAACCGGGACGCCTTTATACTCGTTTCCAAAATAGTTTATAATCTTATCTCTTAAATAGGAAACGCATAATACAAACTCGCTGGTTCCATACTGCAGCATATTATCCATCAGCAAAGCCAAAAACGGCGTGCCGTTAATATCCGCCATCGGTTTGGGGATATCCTTTACAACGCTTTGCAAGCGGGTGCCGAACCCTCCGGCCAAGATAATGGTTTTCATGGTTTTAATTTTACTTTTCCGGCCTGGGTTTGCATATGGATATAGTCCAGCTTTTCATATGTTTCCGGCGGATAGCTTTTGGGGGAGTACAACACCAGTTGGCTGCCTTGGTCGTCAAATTTAAACGGCACATAAATTAAGTTAGCCAATGCTTTTTTGATCTTTTCTTGATGTTCTTTATGGGCGTAAAATAAAATAAACCCACCGCCGCCGGCACCCAAAATTTTACCACCCAGGGCGCCGTTGCGCATGCCAACATCATATACTTCGTCAATTAAACTGTTGCTTACTACGCTGGTTAAAGAACGTTTCAACATCCAGCTTTCGTGCAACATTCTGCCGATATCATCCACATCTTTGTCCGGCGAAATAAGAATATTGCAGGCTTCTTTTACCATTTTTTGCATGGCTTTTAACTGAGACACCTTAGATTTGGTAGAAGCCACCTGTGCTTTGGCAATTTCGCTGGAAGTTCTGGAAACGCCCGTAAAAAACAGCATCAAATTACCGTTAAACAGGTTTTTGCGCTCTTCCGACATGACAATCGGTTCCACCGCAAAAGACCCGTTATGATTAATATGAATATAATTCAGCCCGCCGTATACCGCGGCAATTTGGTCTTGAATGCCGCCGTCTTCCTTCAGAATTTCACGCTCCAGGCGGATGGTTTCCCGCGCTAAAGCATACTTGGAAAGCATTTCCCCTTTCAATGCAAAAATGGCCTTAATCAACCCCGCACAGAAAGAAGAAGAGGACCCCAGCCCGGACCGTGCCGGCAAATCACACTGGCTGCTGATTTCCACCCCCTGCTTAACTCCATAATGAAGCAAAGCCGCGCGGATAGCATTGTGTTTAATTTCTTCCGCTTTTTCGGGATATTCCAAAATATTCCAGGCTATACGGTTGCGGTATTCGGCATGGAAAGGAGGCAAATAACGGCAGCTGATATAGTTGTAGTGATTGATGGAAGTGGAAAGGATATCCCCCTCGTGTTCTTCGTAATACGTGTGGTAGTCCGTTCCACCGCCAAAAAAAGAAATTCTATACGGCGTTCTGGTAATAATCATAATGTATACTATGCCTGCTTAGCGGCAAAAAAGTGCGATTCTACAAGCCCACAAATGATATGTCCGCTGGCAATATGCATCTCCTGTATATTATTGGTAATTTTAGAAGGCACATTCAGACAAACCGTGGCTTCTTCTTTCATCAGTCCGCCGCCCTCTCCGGTGAATGCTACGGTTTTTACCCCCAGCTGTTTGGCTGTTTTAAAAGCTTCCACAATATTTTTGGAATTGCCGGAGGTGGAAATACCCACCAACACATCGCCTTCCTTGGCAATGCCTTTTAACTGGCGGGCAAAAACATTTTCATAACCATAGTCATTCCCAATCGCCGTCAGGGCGGAGGTATCCACCGTTAAGCTCATGGCGGGCATGGGGTTGCGGTCAATCTTATAGCGGCCCATTAATTCCGCCGCTAAATGCTGGGAATCGGCGGCCGAACCGCCGTTCCCACAAAAAATCACCTTATTTCCTTTGGCCAGGGCTTCAATCCACAGGTTGGCAATTTCGGCAATGGTAGAAGCCTTCTCTTGCAAGGCGATAAAGTTCTGGCTGATTTGCGCTAAATCCGTTTTAATGGTATTGATCATACGGTTCACCTTAGCGCTGCAGGAATTTTTCCCCGCGGGAGATGCGTTCTCTCCAATAGTTAAGCAAGTCGGTCATCGTCTTTTCAAAGGGAATTTCCGGCTTCCATCCGGTATGTTTAAAGAATTTGGTGGTATCCGGAATTTGTAAGTCCGCATCAATGGGGCGCAGGCGTTCCGGGTCCACTTCCACTTTGATTTGATCTTTCATGGGAGACAAAGACAGCAAGAACTGCAGCATTTCCCCTACTTTGCAGGTATACGCGCCGCCAATGTTGTAATATTCGCCCGCAATGGGGTTTACCGTTACCAACATGTAATAAGCGCGAACGGCGTCACGCACGTCGGCAAAAGTGCGCAAAGAGTCCAAATTGCCCACTTTCAGCACGGGCGGGATTTGGCCGGCTTCAATCATAGCAATCTGTTTGGCAAAAGTACTTTCGGCAAATACGTCCCCGCGGCGCGGCCCGGTGTGGGTGAACATGCGGGTAGTCATTACCTTCATACCAAAAGCCTGGGCATAATAGCGGCCTACCAGGTCCGTTCCTACCTTGGAAATAGCATAAGGAGAAGCCGGGTGGAAGGTGCACTCTTCATTAATCACACCGCCCATTTGTTCCAATTTTTCTTTAGATACACGTCCAAACACTTCCGAAGAAGCACAAACATGAATAACCGCCTGGGGAGCATATTTTTTTAATGCTTCCAATACGCGGACCGTACCCTGGATGTTGGTATCCAGCGTATCCAAGGGGGCATCAAAACTGGTTTTAGGATAGCTTTGCGCCGCCAAGTGAAATACATAATCCGGCACGACGGATTTTACTACATTGTCTAAAGACATCGTATCGCGCAAATCCCCATACACCAAATGCACGCGTTTATGCGCATTGATATTTTCAATTAAGTGGCGGATATTGTCTAACGGGCTGCGCCAGCGGCACATCCCATAAATTTCCCAATCGGTATGTTCTATCAAATAGTCTGCCAAGTGAGAACCTACCATACCCGTAATACCGGTAATAAGTGCTTTTTTAGTCATGTTTCTGCTCCCTATGAAAAATAGAATGTCTGAAACGTTTGAAACGTTTTTTAAAGTATGTGTATTTCAAGAAAAACGGCTTGTTAAATAGTTCGGCCAGTTGGGCATAAATACCCGGGTCCAACAAAAAACTGTCCGCAAAGGTTTGGGTGATGTATTTTTGAACCAAACGCAGCTGTTTAAGCGGCAGATGCGCCTGTTTGGCAAGGGTCATCATTTGCTGTACTACCGGCAGCAAATCCTGCCGCAGTTTTTGGCGGTAGGGCTCGCTCCAGGAAGAGGAAGTATAATAATACTGCGCTTCCCGGCATACGGCCATTTTATCCGCATGCAAAAACACCTGCAGCAAAAAGGGGTTATCCTCCCACCGGCAGTTCGTCATAAAACAAGCGCCGGACTTTTGCAAAATAGATTTTTTAAATAATTTATCAAAAGACGCCCCGTTCTTTAATAAAGCATACCCTTCGGGAAAAGCCGGATATGCCCCGTTCTGCGGCATATCTTCCGGGCGGCCATTTACCCACATTTGCCCCCAGGCAACATCTGCCTTATGGGTTTGCAGGGCCGACAATAGTTTTTCATAAAAATCCGGGGCAATTTCATCATCCGCTTCCACAAAGCCCACATATTCCCCGCTGGCCGCATTTAAGCCTAAGTTGCGCGCGCCGCCGGGGCCGGTATTATTTTGCTGAACAATCACCCTCACGGAATCTTTAAATTTGTCCAACACGTGCTGCGTTCCATCCGTCCCCGGGCGAAACACCACAATAATTTCCGTATTGGTATAGGTTTGAGTTAAAATGCTGCGCAAGCAACGCTCCAGCGTTTTTTCAGAGTTATAAACGGGAACAATAATGCTTATTTTGGGGGACTTTCCGCCGGATAAGGCAGACTGGTTACGGGAAAAATAATCCAAATACCAAGCCACCGTTTTGCGAATACCGGTTTCAAAATTTTCATCGGCTTTCCAGCCCAGCTCCTGCGTGATTTTAGTAGCGTCTATGGCATAACGGCGGTCATGCCCGGCGCGGTCTTTCACAAAAGTAACCAGTTCTTTATAGTGTTTGGCGTGGGGGGCGGGGCGCAATTCGTCCAATATAGAGCATATACGCTCCACAATTTGCAGGTTATTGCGCTCATTATGGCCGCCAATGTTATAGGTTTCCCCGGCGCGCCCTTTCTGCCATACCAAAGCGATGGCTTTGCAATGGTCCAACACGTACAGCCAGTCCCGCACGTTTTTGCCGTCCCCGTAAATAGGGATAGGCTCCCACGCCAGGGCTTTACGCATAATGGTGGGGATTAGCTTTTCGGCATGTTGTTTGGGGCCGTAGTTATTGGAACAGTTGCTGGTAGTTACATTTAAACCATAGGTATGATAGTAAGCACGGACTAAAAAATCGCTGGAAGCTTTTGACGCGGAATACGGGGAATTGGGCGCATAGGCGGTTTGTTCCGTAAACAGGCCCGTCTCCCCCAAAGAACCATACACCTCATCCGTAGAAATATGATGGAAACGGCAATTTTCGTAACCGGGTTTGGGTTTACCCGGGGCCGACATCCAATGTTTACGGGCCGCTTCCAACAAGGTAAAAGTGCCTTCTATATTGGTTTTAATAAAAGGAAGCGGACCGGTAATGGAATTATCTACATGAGACTCGGCCGCAAAATGAAACACGCCGCGGATGTCATACTCTTCAAACAATTGGTTTACTAAAGCGCTGTCACAAATATCCCCCTGCACAAAGGTGTAGCGGGGGTTTGCGTTACATTCTTGTAAATTATCCAAATTGCCGGCATAGGTCAGCTTATCTAAATTCACCAAGTGGTACTGGGGGAAATTTTCCAAAAAATACGGAAGAAAATTAGACCCTATAAACCCGGCGCCGCCTGTTACCAAAAGAGTTTGCTGTTGCGTGTGTTGCACTGTATATAGGTCCTTGATGTAAAAAATAATACAAAATAAGTATAAAAAGCTTTTCCATAGAGCCAAAAGGCTTTTATAAGCTCTCTTAACATTATGGCAAAATATCAGGCTATAAGCAAGGCAAACGGCACCCGGCAAGAGGCACCGGCAACGCCTCCCCAAAAGGATATTTTTAAGGGCGGGGCGCTATTTGGAAAAGAAGTATTAAAATTGCTAATATGGTCATAAGGAGAAGCCCATGAAAGGTATTATTTTAGCCGGAGGCACCGGCAGCCGTTTATATCCGGCCACTTTTGCCGTTTCCAAACAGTTAATTCCCGTTTATGATAAGCCGATGGTTTTTTATCCGCTGTCGGTTCTAATGTTGGCAGGAATACGCGACATTCTGCTCATTTCTACCCCCAATGACTTACCCCTCTACAAAGCCCTACTGGGCACCGGGCAAGACTATGGGATAAACCTTTCTTATGTGGAACAACCCAAGCCGGAAGGCCTGGCCCAAGCATTCATTTTAGGAAAAGACTTCATCGGTAAAGACAGCGTATGCCTGATTTTAGGGGATAATATCTTCTACGGACGTGATTTAAAACAATTGGTTCAACAAGCAGCCGCCCGCACCAGCGGAGCCACGGTGTTTGCTTACCACGTTAAAAACCCTTCCGCTTACGGCGTAGTGGAAATTGACGCCCAGCAAAAAGCGCTGTCTATTGAAGAAAAACCCGCCAATCCCAAATCACACTGGGCGGTAACAGGGCTTTACTTTTATGATAACCGCGTAGTGGATATTGCCCAAAACCTGAAACCCTCCGCCCGCGGAGAACTGGAAATAACCGCCGTGAATGACTGGTATTTACAACATGGGGAACTTTCCGTACAGCTACTGGGGCGCGGAATGGCCTGGCTGGATACGGGCACTCACAGCGATTTAATTAAAGCTTCCGTATTTATAGAAGCATTGGAAAACCGCCAAGGTTTAAAAATTGCCTGTTTGGAGGGGATTGCCTACAAAAACGGCTGGATAGACGCCGCCCATTTGGCACGCCGGGCGCAACTCATGAAAAATACCGAATACGGCGCGTACTTGGCCCAAATCCCGGAGGATGAAAAACATGGATTTTTTTAAAACCCCTATAGAGGGGCTTTTGGTACTTACCCCCAAGGTTTTTACGGATAACCGCGGGTATTTTTATGAATCTTACAACAAACGCACGCTGGAAGAAGCCGGACTGAAGGTGAACTTTGTACAGGACAATGAATCTTTTTCCTCCCAAAATACGCTACGCGGGCTGCACTTTCAAAAACCGCCTTTTGCCCAGGCCAAACTGGTACGCGTATTGGAAGGAGCCGTGTGGGACGTAGCCGTAGACTTACGCCGTGAAAGTCCCACTTTTGGCCAGTGGTTTGGGGTAGAACTCTCGGCCGACAACAAAAAACAATTTTTTATTCCACGCGGTTTTGCGCATGGTTTTTCCGTATTAACGCTTACGGCTAAATTTGCTTATAAGTGCGATAATTTTTACCATAAACCTTCCGAAGGGGCTATCCGTTTTGATGACCCGGATATACAGGTAGACTGGAAAATAGACCTAACCAAAGCCGTCTTATCTGAAAAAGACTTACAAAACGCCTCTTTTGCCAGCTATCGGGAGGATCCATGCTTTTAATTACCGGCGCCAACGGACAACTGGGCACCTGCCTGCGTGACATTGTACCGCCTGCCCAGGCTATTTTTACGGACGTAGCCGAACTGGACATCACCCAAGAAAGCGCCGTACTGGATTTTGGTAAAGATAAGCCTCTTACAGCCATTATCAACTGCGCTGCCTATACAAATGTGGATAAAGCCCAGGACGAACCCGCCCTGGCCCGCCAAATTAATGTGGACGGCCCCGCCAACCTGGCCAAACTGGCCGCTTTAAAAAATATTCCGCTTATACATATCTCTACGGATTATGTATTTGACGGTTCCGCCAACACCCCCCTTTCGGAAGATGCCCCCACCCGCCCCTTAGGCGTATACGGGCAAACCAAACGGGAGGGAGAAGAAGCCGTTTTAAAACACGCTCCCACCGCCGTTATTTTACGCACGGCCTGGCTATACAGCCCCTATGGCAAAAACTTTGTTAAAACGATGCTTCGCCTGGGGCAGGAAAAACAAGAACTGGGGGTAGTGTTTGATCAGGTAGGCACCCCTACATATGCCCCCCATTTGGCGCAGGCCATTATGCAAATACTGCCCCAAATAAAAGAGGGCAGTAAAGAGATTTATCATTTTACGGATGAAGGCGTCTGTTCTTGGTATGATTTGGCTTGGTACGTACTTAACAAAGTGCAAAGCCCCTGCCGGGTACGGCCCATTTTATCGGTCCAATACCCCACCAAAGCCCAACGGCCGGCATTTTCCGTATTAAATAAAAATAAAATTACCCAAGCTTTTCAGCTTCAGCTGCCCCACTGGACGCAAGGGGCCGACGAATGCCTAAAAAAACTAACCCACTAACAGGACCATTACCATGATTCTTTATTATAAACTTAAAAGAGAACTCTTCCGTCTGCTAAAACCCTTTTTACCGGCCGGGTATTTTGCCCAAAAAATCCGGGAACTGCAACTGCAAACATTACGCTTGGAAGCTAAAAAAACCCTGGCGTACCAGGCGCAAAACTTTTTTGCGCCCCCCCAACATAAGCCGGAGCCCAAACCCATCGATATTTTAATACCCGTATACAACGGGTACGACTATTTACAACCCTGCCTGCAAAGCGTTATGCAAAATACGGATTTGCCTTTTCATATCTATCTGGCTGACGACTGCAGCCCGGATGAACGCGTGCTACCCCTACTTAAAGATTGGGCCGCCAAATACCCGGATAAAATTACGCTGCTTATCAACACCCAAAACGGCGGATTTGCAAAAACCGTCAACAAATTAATTTCCGCCTCCCAAAACGATGTGGTGCTGCTCAATACCGATACCGAGGTACCCCCCGCCTGGGCCTCCCGCCTGCTTTACCCTATATTTACCAATGAGAAAGTGGCCTCCAGCGGGCCGTGGACGAACTCCGGCAGCTTTCAAAACTTCTTTTTCAACCATCAAGATTTTCCGCTGGATATCCCGCTGGAAGAAATGGACCGCGCCGTGCGGGACTTTTCGCCAGACACTTTGCTTACTTTCCCTGAAATTGTGGGCTTCTGTATGGCCATTAGCCGTAAAGCATTGCAGCAAATTGGCCCGTTGGATGAAATCTACGGCCGGGGATATTACGAAGAGACGGACTGGTGCTTCCGCGCCAACAAGGCCGGTTTTTTGCACTGCCTGGTACCCAACCTGTTTGTATACCATAAAGGACGCAGCAGCTTTGGTTCGGTGGCGTGTTCGGAATTATTAAAACAAAACCGTAAAATCTTCCGCAAGCGCTACCCGCTGGGAGAACGCCAAATACACACGGCCCGCAAACAGCCGCTGTTTCAAATACTGCACTTTATTGTTTTGGCCCGTTATTTGGCTTTAAAATATCCGCTTTTTGCTGCGGAAAAACAAACAGGCGATATCCCGCAGTTAACGGTACAAGGCTTGTGCTACTGCATGAAATGGCAAGACTTAATTTTATATGCCTATCAAAAAGAGCCGTTGCTTCCCCTTCTTTTAAAAGTAAGAAAACAAACCCCTGCATAAGCCAGGGGTTTTGTTTTGCTTATTTTCCGTTCCCCCCCCTGTCAATGCCAAGGTTTACCCCGCCAAAACCCACATTTTATATACTGTTTATATGTTTTATAAAGACAAGTTTGCCCGCTGGCTAATAATTATTACCCTGTTTTTGCGTTTATGCGCTTTGGGATACGTGCTTTGGTTTAATCCGCTGGGTACGGCACTGTTTACGTTTCCGGATTCCCCTCACTACACTTACGCCGCCCAAACGTTACTTGAACAAGGCAGTTTGTTAGACGCCGGCACCCAGGCCCCGCTCACCTTCCGCCCACCCGGTTACCCGGTGTTTTTGGCGCTTGTTTGGGCCTTATGCGGCCAACAGGACGCGGCCGTGGCATTTTGGCAAATTCTCCTATCCACCGCTTTAATTGCCTTGTGTTATCAGGCGGCACGGGCATTTCTCTCCCAATTGGCCGCACGCGGGGCCGCTGTGTTATGCGCGCTCAGCACCGTTTATTGGGCATACAGCTTTGCCTATTTGTCTGACATACTGTTTGCTTTTTTTATAACCGCCTATTTACTGTGTGCACTGCTATATATAAAAGCCCCCAAAAACACGCTTTTATTGGGTGCAAGCACTTTGCTGGCGGCGGCCGTTTTTGTGCGCCCGGTGGGGTATAATGTATTTTTTATAAGTATCCTTTTTTTGCTGGTCTTACACTACAAAAGCGGCTGGAAACAAGCTACTGTTAAAATAGCCTGCTTTATACTGCCTTTTTTACTGTTTACCGGCGCATGGCAGCTACGCAACTGGAAGGAAACGGGATACAAGGGTTTTCACTCCTCGGCCGCGTATAATTTATATTACTGGAATTTGGATAGCGTAGCCCGCGCGCATAATCTGCCCGCGCAGGAAGGCTCCCGCCTGCTTACGCAGGCTTTACCCAAAGATTTTACCTCCTGGCCGCTAAGCCGGCAGGACCAATGGTTTAAACAGCAGGCCAAGCCCATGATTTTAAAATACTGGCCGGAAAAACTATTGCGCGTACCATACTGGATGGCGAAAACTTTGCTGGGCGGGTCTTACACGCATTTATCGCGCGTGTTTTTGGGCAGGCCCCCATTAACGCAGGAAGAGTTTAACTACCAGCTAAATAAAACCGCACCGCTGCCCACCAAAAACCTAAAAACCGGGGCAGACTGGGGCCTTTTAGCCCTGTGTTTTGCACAAACCCTGCTTACGGCCGCCTTGGCATTGGCCGGGGCTTTTCTCATCTGGCAAAGGAGGAACCTGCGCCCTTATTTGCTGTTTACAGGGATATATATTTTGTATTTTTGGGGAATATCTTCCACATTCTTTGGTGCGGGCGGGCGTTACCGGGCCCCGTTTGAAAGCGCCTTATGCATACTGGGCGGGGCCGCCCTGGCCGCCGCGTGGGAAGCTATAAAAAAGAAAAGCCAACGCCCCGCGCGTTAAATGCCTAAGGACAGGCTGTCCACCAAAAAAGAGGGCAACTTGGCCGCCTGCATTTTGCGCTGGGTGGGGTGATAATCATACTCCTGGCGGATAAAGCGGAAAGTGCCGTTATCCGTATCCCAAATACCAAAGGAAGCACGCGGGTTATTATCGCGCGGTTTACCCACGGAACCGGGGTTAATGATATAGCGCATATCCTCTTCCAGCTTTACCACAAAATCATCACTGCGGTTTAAAAACACGCCGCATTCCTGCTCGTTACCGCGTATATAAAAAGGCAAATGGGTGTGCCCTACAAAGCAAATTTGGCCTTTCCACAAATGGTAATTTACTTTAAACTGCATACAGCTGGAAAAATATTCTTTAATAGGGTCCAGCGGGGTACCGTGTACCACGGTAAAATTTTCCCCCTGAAAAGAATGCGGTAATGTGGACACAAAGCGCACGGTGTCTTCGCTCATTTGGCTGCGGCTGTAATCTAACGAGAGGGACGCCTCTCGATTAAAAAAGCTTTCCAGCTCCGGCAGCACAAAAACGGCATCGTGGTTGCCCATTACGCTAACGATATTTTTTAAAGCGGCTACGCGCTGCACGCAGGCTTCCGGGTCCGGCCCGTAGCCAATTAGGTCCCCGCAGAAAATAAAATGCGTTACCTTCTCTTTGCGCAGGCGCTCCAGGCAGGCTTCCAGCGCTTCAAAATTACCGTGTACATCCGAAAATACTCCGTATAACACCTTATGCCTCCGCCAACGATTCAATTTCTTCTTTCTTTTGCATACCGGCCACGGAGCGGTCCTCCAAATTGACGGACATTACTTTAGACACCCCGCTTTCTTCCATGGTAATCCCATACAGCATACGGGCCGATTCCATGGTGCGTTTATTGTGCGTTACCACAATAAACTGGGTGGTTTTGGAGAACTCTTTAATCAAGTTTACGTAACGCTCCACGTTGGCTTCGTCCAGGGCGGCGTCGGCCTCGTCCATAATACAGAACGGAGACGGGTTATGCGTAAAGAACGCAAACAGTAAAGACAGCGCCGTGAGGGTCTTTTCCCCCCCGGACATGGAAGAAATATTTAACAGTTTTTTACCCGGCGGCTGGGCATAAATTTCTATGCCCGTTTCCAGCAGGTTTTCCGGCTGGGTGAGTACCAAATCGCACTCCCCGCCGCGAAACAGCGTTTGATAAATATTCTTAAAGTGCATACGCACCTGTTCAAACGTGTATTTGAAATTTTCCCGCGTGGTTTGGTTGATTTTGTTAATGGCGGATTTCAAATCTTTCTTAGCTCCGTCCAAATCCCCAATTTGGGTTTTTAAGAAGGTGTGGCGCTCGGTCAGTGCGTCGTACTCTTCGGGCGCGGTCATGTTTACGGCGCCCATATTTTCAATGCGCTTTCTCATCATTTTTACGCGGTCGTAATCCACCGGTTTATCGCCAAAGTTCATGGCGGCCTCTTCGGGCGTGATGTTCCAGCTTTCAAACAAATTGTTTACCACCGTGGTGCGCTGGCGGCGCGCGTTGGAAAGGGCGTTTTCCAAATCGTTCTTTTTAATTTGCAGTTCAGACACCTGCTTTTTGCTGGCGTTTAAAGCCACGGTTTTTTCATCAAATTCCTTCTTTAATGCTTCCACTTCGCCGCGCAGTTTGTGTTCGTCCAGCTCCAGGCGGGCCAGGTTGTCCCGCTCGGCCGACAGCTTGCCCTGCGTGGCAAGTTTTTCATCCGCCAGGCTTTTTAAACGCGCGTTGGAAGAGGCAATCTGCTCGTTGCGTTTGCCTTCGTTATCAAGCAGAGAGCGGTATTCAAAATCGGTAGATTTCAAATCCAGCTCCACATTGTTCTTCTTGATTTTGATTTCATATAAAGAAGTACTTAAAGCGTTAATTTGCGCTTTTAAGGCTTCGCTTTCTTTTTGCAGTTCTTCCTTGCGCTGCGTAGCTTGCTGCACCTGGGCGGCTTGATCCTGCTATTGTGTTTTCATCTCTTTTAAATTTTGTTTTATTGTTTGGTCGGCCT
>CALUXL010000103.1 GCA_944324735.1 uncultured Elusimicrobiales bacterium | reverse complement strand
GGCTGTTGGCTAAAAATCAGATACAGGGTAGGATTTAAAGAAAGCCACCGTTCGTTTTGGTACGGGCGGGTGGATTGCACCATAATGCGCCGGGTGGTAAACGTCCAGCTGTAATCCGCCTCCAGTTTAGCCCCGTTTACGGAAGAGGCAAAACCTTTCTTTAAAGATACGGTAAATTGGGTGGCTTGGGGCCAGTCTTTCGTGGGCTCAAACACCAGGGTTTGGGTGCCGCTGTAACGGCAGGTGCCTTTGACGGCCGGCGTAATGGAAAACGGGCATTTGGAAGATGCCAAAGCGCTCTCCTGCGCCAACTTGGCCACCGGTTGGTTAAACGTAACCGAGACGGGCGTTCTGCCCCCCATATAGGTCTGCTGTCCCTTGGGGGTGGCAGACACTACTTTTAAACTTGCGGCAGAGGCTTGCGCCCCGCCCCATGCAAAGGCAAACAAGGCCCCTGCAAGCATTACTTTTTTAATAAAACGCACTTATTAACCTCCCCTTTCTGTTTTGGGAATATATACCCACATTGTACCTATTTTCACCGCATTATTCCATCCGCCCCTATTTACTCCAAACCGCACCTCCATTTACGCCAGCGCCCCCTATTAAATTGGTATAATAAACAATATGTTAGGGCTTCATTTAAAAACCATTTTTAGCTTTAGCGTTTACCACCGCCTGGCACTAGCCACCAAATGGCAGGCGGCGTGGTTTGTGGTATATTTGTTTTTAATTTGTTTGCTGGGCGTAAACCTGTTTGTGGGAAAGTATGTAAATGACCAGCTGCCGCTGCTGATAAAGAACTTCCCGCAAATTACGTTTGAAAACGGCCGCATGACCGCCCCGCAACAGCCCACCCTGTTTGAAATTCCGCAAAGCGGTATGTCCGTACTTTTTAACGCGGGTTTGCAAACGCCCCCCACCAAGAACGATTTTATTAACAAAAGCCTAGCCGCCGTGGCCGGGCCGGATGCTTTATATATGCCCACTGCCGCCGGCGTGCAAAAACAGCCCTGGCCGCAAAAAATTAATTTTACCACCACCCAGGATCTGTTAAATAAACATAAAGACACTTTGGCCGGCACCATAAACGCCATGGCGTTTATGAGTTCTTTTATTATTGTGCCCGCCATGTTTTTATTCTTTTTCTGCGCCGCCATGACGGCGGGGCTCCTTTTTCGCCTAATCAGCCGCCAGTTAGTTCCACTTTCGTTAGTGGCCAAGTGGGCGGTATTTTTAATGGGGCCGCTGAGCGCGCTGTGGCTAGTGCACCTGTTTATCGGGGTGCCGCTTTTTACGCTGGCGGTTATCATCGTATGCATCATTTACATGCAACAAATTTTTAACACGTTGCCGGAGGCCAAATAAATGCTTATTAAGTTAATTCGTTCGTTCAGTTCTGCCCATCATCTGCCGGGGTATAACGGCCCGTGCCGCAACCTGCACGGCCACACCTGGAAAGCCGTTTTTTTGATAGAGGGCGAAATTGCCCCCAACGGCATGGTGTGTGATTTTAAAACCGTCAAAAAACTGCTGGACGACAACCTGCCGGACCACCGCCTGTTAAACGACATTTTGCCCAACCCCACGGCCGAACTGCTGGCCCAACACCTGTTTAAAACCATTGGGGAAGAGTTAAAGAAAGAAAATTTAAAACTAAAAAGTTTAGAAATTTGGGAGAGCGAAAATGCAGCAGCCGTCGCTCAAGATTAACGAGATTTTCTATTCCATCCAAGGGGAAGGCAAGCACACCGGCATGCCCGCCGTGTTTGTACGTTTAAGCGGCTGCAGTATGCGCTGCCCCTGGTGTGACACGCAATACGCCCACACCCAGTTTACCGCTATGACGCCCCAGGCCATCCTGCAGCAAGTGCAGCAGTTTCCCTGCAAAAACGTCATTATCACCGGCGGGGAACCTACCGAACAACCTTTAACCCCTTTGCTGGAAATCTTAAAACAAGCCGGCTACACCATCCATATGGAAACCAACGGCTATAAAGATACGGACGTGTCTTTAATTGATTTTGTAACCGTATCCCCCAAGCGTTACGTAAGCCCGCAAATGCTGGCCAAGGCGGACGTTATAAAACTGGTGGTAGGCCAGGATACCGATTTACAAGACTTGCAAAAATATTTTGCGTATCAAAACGCAAAAACCCAAATTTATCTTCAGCCGCAAAGCAACTTACAGGAGAATATTGACCTATGCGTAAAAATAATAAAACAAAATCCGTTTCTGCGCTTAAGCCTGCAAACGCACAAAATGGCGCACATCCGGTAACGGAAGAGAAAATCCTTAACAATTTGCGGGAAATTTTGGCCTATATCGGCGATAATCCGGACCGGGAAGGCCTTTTGGAAACCCCCCGCCGCATTTTACGCAGCTGGGATAAATTATTCGGCGGCTATAAAATGCGCCCGCAGGACGTATTAAAAACCTTTAAAGAAGGCTCCTGCGAAGAAATGGTGGTGCTGAAAGATATTGAATTTTATTCCACGTGCGAACACCACCTGCAGCCGTTTTTCGGCACCATTAGCATTGGGTATTTACCCAAAGGCAAAGTGTTGGGTATTTCCAAACTGGCGCGCCTGGTGGAAGTGTACGCCCGCCGCCTGCAAATACAGGAAAAACTGGTGGCCGATATTGCCGACAGCTTGATGGAAACCCTCCAACCCTACGGGGTAATGGTGGTGTGCAAAGCCAAACACATGTGCATCAGCTCCCGCGGGATTGAAAAACACAACGCCGTTATGGTTACCAGTGCTATACGCGGCGCCTTCAAGAAACTAGAAGTGCGCAACGAATTTTTGGAAATGATTAAATAACCGCCTATGACACCGCAACTAATGGGCATTGTAAATGCCACACCTGATTCTTTTTACGACGGGGACCCGCAAAATAATCTCTCCACCCTGTTTGCCAAGTGCAAAGATTACGTGCAAAGCGGGGCCGATATTTTGGACATTGGCGGGGAATCCACCCGCCCCGGCGCCACCCCCGTCAGCGAGCAGGAAGAACTGGCCCGCGTACTGCCGCTTATTAAAAAAGTACGCCAGGCCTATCCTCAGGTTCCGGTTTCTTTGGATACTTTTAAAATACCGGTAGCCCAAGAAGGTTTAAAAAACGGCGTAAGTATTATTAACGACGTAAGCGGCACGCCGGACCCGCAAATGTTTACCCTGGTAAAAGAACATAACGCGCAAATTGTTATTATGCACGCGCGCGGTAACCCGCAGAATATGCAGTCTTTAACCGCTTATAAAGATTTACTGGGTGAAATTAAAGAGTTCCTTTCCGCTAAAATCCGCCAGGCCCTGGCCTGCGGTTTAACCCACGAGCAAATAATTATTGACCCCGGCTTTGGCTTTGCCAAAAACCGCGAACAGAATTATATAATCCTTAAACACTTAAACGTGTTTAAAGAGCTGGGAGTGCGGGTGCTGGCCGGCCTTTCGCGCAAGACCTTCTTAAGCCAACAGTGCGAAAAACCGCCCAAGCGCAAAGCGCAAACCCTGGCCGCCAATTTGGTAGCCCTGCAAAACGGGGCGGACATACTGCGCGTGCACGACGTAAAAGAAACGCGCAAAATTATGAATTTTTGGCAGGAATTACAAAACACCAAATGACCCAAGTTTACCAAACCCAAACCGGCGGCTTTACCGCCTCCCACAGCCACGAAGGTACCTTAAACGAGGGCTTACACCCCCATCACTTTACGTATGAGGTTACTTTCCACGGCCCGCTGAATGCGGAAGGATATTTGCTGGACTTTCGCCCCGTGGCCCAATGGCTGGAAACGGAAATTGACCGCCGCCTGGAAGGGACCGACCTGGGGCTTATTTTAAAAAACCCCACCACCGAAGCCCTGGCCATTTGGATTTACAACCGGGTAAGCCAATGCCTGCCCCACATTTACAGCGTAAAAGTGGCCGAAGAGCCCAACCGCTGGGTTGTTTATCAAGGAGAAGAATAATATGCCTCAAGCGGTACTGGGACTGGGCAGCAACATTGCCCCCGCCAAAGAAAATATAGACCGGGCCGTAGCCGCTTTGACGGACCTGGGAACCGTAAAAGAAGTTTCCCCCTATATTCTTTCCAAGCCGGAAGGGTTTGAAAATCAACCCGACTTTGTAAACGCCGTAGTAATATTAAGCACGCCCTATCAGCCCAAAGCCCTTTTGCGCAAATTAAAAGAGCTGGAAACCAAACTGGGCCGCGTGCCCACCTTTAAAAACGGCCCGCGGGTGATTGACCTGGATATTTTGTTTTACGATAATATTGAGTTTTTTGACGATGATGACCAATACTTTTTAATCATCCCCCACCCGCGCCTGCACGAGCGGGAATTTGTATTAAAACCCCTTTCTTATTTATTGTCCGATTACGAACACCCCAAGTTTCACAAACCGGTGGTTCAGCTCTACCGGGAACTGATGAAACGCAAAGGTAAACCGGACTGTAAAATATTGTAAAATGGAAATAACATTTCCAACCAAGGAGAAACGTATGAAGAAAGCCGTATTGCTGTTAGTTGTTTCCCTCTGTTTGGCCGCCTGCCATTGCGAAAGACGCACCACCGGCATTCCCTGCCGCAAAGCCGCCCAGCAAGCAGCCAAATGCCAAGCAGACTGCGCTAAATGCCCTTGCATGAAAGCCGTTGCCGAAGAGGCCGCCCGTAATGTATTAAAAGAACAGGAAGCCCTGCGCAAAGCTGAAGAAGAACGCTTGGCCGCTGAACAGGCCCGCCAAAACGCCGCTGCCCAGCAGGAAAAAGATTTTTCCAAAATGGCCAACGTGCGCCGTCACAAAACCGGCAAAGTAGTGGTAAACTACAAAAACCCCATCCGCTTTGCCTGGAATAGCGACACCATTTTACGTGCTTCCAACAGACAGTTAACCCAAACGGCTAACATCTTAAAGAAATACCCCAACCACCACATCACCGTGGTAGGCTATACGGATTCCACCGGCGACCCGCTCTATAATAAAGACCTGTCCGAACGCCGCGCTAAAGCGGTGGCGGATGCTTTGATTAGAAAAGGTGTACCGGAGCAGAACGTGTCTTACAAAGGTATGGGCGCCACCCACTTTGTGGCTACCAACAAAACCTCCAAAGGCCGTGCCGCTAACCGCCGCGTAGAATTGGAACTCTCCGCCAAATAAAATAAATATCAATTCCAAACCCCGGGCTTAAAACCCGGGGTTTTTTATTCTTTCCTTTTTTATTGTTTCACTAACCTCGTATTTTATTTATATTACATAGACTAGGGCTAATTTTCCCCGTTATGGCCTTATTACGCTTACACAAAATCAGACGGTAATAAATATTATTTTTATATTTTCCTGGTTTTCAATAAAATAATACACAAGCAAAAAAATTAAAGTACAATAATAAATGCAGTATTATTTTTAAGAAGGAGCAGCAACCGATGAAAAAGACTATTTTAGTTTGCAGCATCTGCGCGCTTTTGGCCGCAGCCTGCACCACCCCCGGTAAACGCACCGCTTGGGGCGCAGCCGGCGGTGCCGCAGTGGGCGCCGCAGCCGGGGCCATTATTTCCCACAACACGGGCGGCAGCAGCGGGCAAGGGGCCGTATACGGCGCTTTGGCCGGTTTAGCCGCTGGTGGATTACTGGGAAACTATTATGACAAACAAGCCAAAGAATTGGCCGCCATTGCTGAAGTGGTAAAGAGCGACAGCGGCATTCAAGTTTTCTTGAAAAACGATATTTTGTTCGCCACCAACAGCAGCGAACTGACCCCTGCTTCCATGCAGACGCTGACGGACTTAAACCGCGTGCTTAAAAAATACCCCAAAAACCGCATTGTGGTACAAGGGTATACCGATTCCACCGGTACGGACGCGATTAACAACCGCCTGTCCAAGGAACGCGCCAAAGCCGTGTATGATTTCTTACTCGGCAGCGGTTTAAAAACCAAAAGCATCACTTACATTGGCTACGGTTCTGCCAACCCCATCGCCAGCAACAGCACTGCTGCCGGCCGGGCCCAAAACCGCCGTGTGGTGCTTTCCATCACCGCGAACGAAAAAGACCTGTAATTTTTTCCAAGCGTAAAAAAACCGGGTGTAAAAGCCCGGTTTTTTTATTGTTTTATAAGGGTAATTTCTTAATCGTAAAAATAGTTTAAAGTATTTGCTAAATTTGCTATGCTGTTATATATGAAAACCTTGGGTACGGACCAAATCAAAGCACTCCTTAAATTAATTGAAACCGAAACGGACGAATATACCGATATGTTGCGCCCGGATTTGGCCGCCGCCATTAAGGCGGACCCGGCCCGCGTACAGCAAGCGATAGACAGTGCTTTTTCCGACACCGTACCCTCCAAGGTGCGCCGCACGCTGGAAGAAATTTGCTGGGAAAACCTGGCCGAAAATGTAGCCTCTTTTTCCGGCAAAATTAACCCGGACTTGGAAGAAGGCCTTTGGATTTTGGCCCTCTTTGCTTCCCCTGCCGCCAAACGGGGCGAAATTACCCAAAAGCTGGATAACATCGCCCAGGAAATGCGCCCCCTTTTACTAAACGCCAAAGACTTGTACGAAATTGCAGAAATAATGGGCAAGTTTTTCTTTTCCACCTTGCACATTGTTACCCTGCCCGCCAATTTGGACATTAAAGACATTTCTTTCGGGCGCTTTTTAATTAAAAAACGCGGCTCCAGCCTGTGCACGGCCTGTTTATACCAAACCATCGCCCAGCGCTTTGGCGTGGAAAGCGGGCTGGTGGATTTGGCTGGGCGCATTTTGGTTTTTATGCAGGACGCAAAAACCCGCCAAATGTTGTTTATTGACCCGTTAGACAACGGCAAAATTTTAACCGAGCAAGATTGCAAAGATTACATTTTGGCCCGTGATATTAAATGGAACGACGAGTTCCTCTCCCCCCTGTCCTCACGCACTATTATACGCCGTTTCATTGCCAATATGATTTATGTGCTAAATAAACTGCGTGACGAACGCCGCCTAAAATATTTACGCACCTATTTGGAAATTATCAAAAACTAAACGGAGGGACTTATGCCCCACTATATATATCTTATCGCCGCGGTGTTATGCTTTGTTGGCGAGATGTTCACGATGGAATTTTCCCTTTCTTGTATAGGGATTGGATTAACGGGCGCGTGGCTTGGCTCGTGGCTGGGTTTAAATTTATGGTGGCAGGTGGGTTTGTTTATTGTAGTGGCTACCATCGCCTGGACGGGCATCCGCCCTTTTGCCCTGCGCCACTTGTATGACAAAGTAAAACACATTAAAACCCCGGCCGAAGATTTAATTGGCCAAACGGCCTTGGTGGAAGAAGCCATCAACCCCCAAACCGGGGAAGGACGCGTAAAAATTGGGGCGGAAAGCTGGAAGGCCACCGCCGCCCAAGCACTGCCTGCCGGCGCACGCTGCCAGGTGGAAAAACTGGACGGAGTAACCGTTACCGTAAAAGAAATTTAATTTGGGTTGGGCCCGCCCGGCTGCAAAAGGGCGGTACACATTAACAAAAAGGAGAAACTATGCAAGAAACCGCAGCAATAAGTTCTTTAGGGGTTTCGTTCTTAATCGTACTGGCCGTGTTTGTAATTATTATGATTGCCAAAGGCATTGTGGTAGTAAAACAAGCCCAGGTAATGATTATTGAACGCTTTGGTAAATATTTGGAAGTGCTCAACCCCGGCATTAACTGGATTGTGCCTATTATGGACAAGCCACACCTGATGGAATGGCGCGAAAACCGCGAATATGTGGACGGTATGGGCCGCACGCGTTCCGTGCCGCAAACCAGCCTGCGCGACGTGATTGACATGCGCGAAACCGTGTATGATTTACCCCGCCAAAGCGTAATTACCAAAGACAACGTGGGTATAGAAATTAATGCGCTTTTGTACTTTCAAATTACGGACCCGTTAAAAGCGGCCTATCAGGTGGAATCTTTGCCCACCGCCATTGAAAAATTAACCCAAACCACGTTAAGAAACATCATTGGCGAAATGGACCTGGACCAAACCTTAACCTCGCGTGAAATTATCAAAAGCAAACTGCAGGTAATTTTGGACGAAGCCACCAACAAATGGGGTGTAAAAGTAAACCGTGTGGAATTGCAGGACATTATTCCCCCCGCCGCCATCCGCGAAGCCATGGAAAAACAAATGAAGGCCGAACGTGACCGCCGCGCTATGGTAACCGAGGCGGAAGGTACCAAAACCGCCCAAATTTTAAAGGCGGAAGCCATCCGTGAATCCGAAATTAAAAAGGCGGAAGGCTCCAAACAAGCCGCCATTTTGCAGGCGGAAGGTATTGCGGAAGCCAAAATTAAAGTAGCTACGGCAGAGGCCGAATCGGTAAAGATTGTAGCGTCCACGGTGGCGCAGTCTTCCAACCCGGCCAGCTATATGATTTCGCTTAAATACATTGAAGCGCTTACCAAAATGACCGACGGCAAAGACAATAAAATTATCTACATGCCGTATGAAGCCAGCAATGTATTGGGCGCCGTGGCCGCCATTAAAGACTTAACCGGCGGAGTGCCTGCCCAAAACGCAGGTAAATAAGCGGTATTTGCCTTTACAAAAACCCCGGCTAACACCGGGGTTTTTTATTTTCCCCACCAGCGGGGGAACCCCAATATTTAGTAAAATAGAAAAGAAGCACCAAACCGCCTGCCGGCCTGGGGCGGTTTGTTTTTTGGTAAGGAAGAGTTATCTATGGCGCACGCGCAAGCATTGCAAAAAAACCCTTTTAAAGCAAAAGCACTTTCCCAACTATTAATTAAATTTTCCGCCCCGGCCGTAGCCGGGATGTTTGTAAACGCTATTTACAACATTATTTCCCGCATTTATGTGGGGCAGCATATAGGCTCACTGGGGATAGCGGGCATTAGCATTTTGTTCCCGCTGGGGCTTTTGTTTGTGGGGTTTAGCGCATTGGTGGGCGTGGGCGCAAACGCGTTATTTTCCATTCGCCTGGGTGAAAAAAAGGCCGAAGAGGCCCAACTGATCCTGGGCAACGCCTTCATTATGCTGGTGCTGTTATCGGGCCTTATTACCTTGGGCACTTATTTATTTTTGGACCCGGTACTTGGCTTTTTGGGGGCCGATGCGGAAGTTCTCCCCTACGCCAAAGCCTACACCCAAACCGTTATGCCGGGGTATTTTTTATTTGGTATCAGCTTGGGGCTTAACAACTTTATTCGTTCTTCCGGCAACCCCAAAACCGCTATGGGTACACAGCTGATCGGGGCCGGTATCAACCTGGTACTGGGGCCTATTTTTATTTTCCTACTGGATTGGGGCATGCGCGGCGCCGCTTTGGCTACCGTATGCGGGCAGACGGTATCTTTTGCCTGGATTATGCTGTTTTTTACCCGCCGTGGCGGCCAATATTGCCTGCACTGGCGGTTTTTCCGCCTGAAATGGCAGATTGTATGGGCCAGTATGACGATTGGCTTTTCCCAATTTGCGTTTCAAATGGCATCCAGCATGCTAAACGTTATTTTGAACCACGCCCTCTTAAAATACGGCGGGAATGTGGCTATTTCCGCCATTGGTATTGCCATTAGCGTAAACACCATTATCACCATGCCGCTGGTGGGCCTTTCGCAGGGGGCGCAACCCTTAATTGGCTACAACCACGGGGCAAAAAAATATAAAACCTCTATTCAAACCTTAAAAATGGCCATACGCTGGGGTACGGTAATTACTACGGCCGGGTTGATTTTAATAGAACTGTTTGCACGGCAGGTGGTTTCCGTTTTTAACTCGACGGACCAGCAACTTATCACCATGGCCGCCTACGCGGTGCGGGTGCTGAATATTATGCTACCGTTTGTGTCTTTGCAGATACTTACCACCAGCTTTTTCCAAGCCGTAAATAAACCGCTGCAGGCAGCACTGCTTAGTTTATCTCGCCAGGTGTTGCTGGTAATACCGCTGGTGCTGATTCTGCCGCTGTTTTTGGGTCTAAATGGGGTTTTCTTTTCTCCCCCCATTGCTGATGCCATCTCGGTAATTATTGCGGTAAAACTGCTTAAAAACTATTTTGACCGCCATAAACAAAATTTCTTCTTTTCCAAGAAACATACCGCTCATTAAAAAAACCCGGGTTATATACCCGGGGTTTTAATTGTTATTTTACCCCCTGTTACACAACCTCTACAATATGGCTTAACCCGCCGATTTTACCCCTTAAACCTACTACGTCTATTTAAAAAACCTCTGCCCGCGCCAAAAGCAAACTTTACCATATGTATACTTATATGAATTTATTGTTGCCCTATATTCTTATAAAAACAGCGTGCTTTGCCCAATACGGGGGATTAATCGATAAAAAACGTGAGGTTTAT
Source organism: uncultured Elusimicrobiales bacterium (assembly GCA_944324735.1). GTDB lineage: Bacteria > Elusimicrobiota > Elusimicrobia > Elusimicrobiales > Elusimicrobiaceae > Avelusimicrobium. The sequence continues at coordinate 1,065 of CALUXL010000103.1, read as the reverse complement.
GGGTGTATTTTATCACCATCGTTTTCCGCCTCCATTTATGGCTATATCGATATTGCTAATTGTTAGAATATTGTTATACCAAACATTGGTTGTAGACACCTGAAGCGGATAATGTTTAAAAATAAAAAGCCCCCCGTGTCCGGGGGGCTGGTCCTCGTTGGGGTTGCCAACGGGGAGGTCTGGTAAAGTGAAGTTAGTTCAGTACCATACTAAAAACCTTGGGACCATTGCTCCAAGAAGAACAGTCACTTCCCGTGTTAGGAATATTCGCAGAAGCGGCTATTTCCGTGCAAACCCCAGCAGGCATTAGATACAAAGTGCTGGTATTGGGATTTTGATAAGATAAACAATTTACACCCACCGCTTCTTGAGGATCAAAATATACTTTTCCTACTTCACAAGTAGAACACAAAGAATTTTTAAAACTACAACCAGAGGAGTGTATGTCGTAGTATCCACTTCCTTTTAATTTCTGTATGATTGTATTATCAGAGATAGGAGTACTGGTCCAACTAGCTTGAACTTGCCCAGAACGTATCTGTGTACAATCATACCGAGTATTTCCACTTAAGAAAGGATGTTCGGCGGCAAATCTAGCGGAAACTTGCAAAGAAGCACAAGATCTTTGGATATAACGTTTCACACAAGCATTAACGCTTTTGTATGAACAAGTATTTTTATCCCAGGTATATGTAATATTTCCACTTTGCCCACTGGGACAACTTTCCGTATAGCTGTTACCACGAGGAGGCTGACACTCTTCTTCTATGTCTTTGCAGTTATTGGTTTCCTTATAGTTACATACAGGTTCACCCTGCCAAGTAAAAGTAATATTACCTTCCTGGCCTTCCGGGCAGTTTTCCGTATAGCTCAAGCCATTGGGGGCTTCGCAATCCGCAGGCGGCGTTACCTCTCCTGTCCCATCGCATACCAAGTATACGTCCGTATACGTCTTGTTCGTGTTTACATCCGCCGCTAACTCCAACTCCTTCCAGGTTACCGTGCCTGCACAACCCGGGAAATCGTTGCTAATCTCGTTAAACATATGAAAACTGTTTACCTTCG
>CALUXL010000102.1 GCA_944324735.1 uncultured Elusimicrobiales bacterium | reverse complement strand
TTTACTTCTGACAATTTGCTTAACCAAACTTTTAAGTTTGTAGCTCAGGCTTTGTGCCTTCTGACGACTGTACCTGCCACCAGAGCCCTCTTAAATAAAATTTTAGCTATTTATGAAGATGTCGAATTGAGGGCTATTTCCTATGCACAAGCCAAAAAGATTTTGCTCAATCGGAACCAATTAATTTTCAAAGACGTTTTGGATTTGGCCCTTTTATTCTTACAACACAGCACGATTAGCCTGCATAATAAAACTTTTACCAATTTAGCCATTTTATTTGATATGAATAAGCTGTTTGAAGAGTTTGTAGCTACGGCTTTGGAAAAAGCTTTCCCAGGGCAAGTGCAAACTCAAAAATCACTAACCATCATTGATAGTATTGGCGGTTATGCCAACACCAGTTACAGCATACGGCCTGATATCCTGTTCCGGAATGACACCATCATTGATACTAAATATAAGATTTTAGACTTGCCCGATAATAAACCATCTGAGGCTGATATTTATCAAATGCTGGCCTATAATCGCTTTTTTAACCGGCAAAACATTATTCTATGTTATCCGACTTTTAAACAAAATTGTTGTCAGAATATATTTTGGGCAGAAAATGCCATTACGTTAAGTATACTTACAATAAATCTCAGAGAAGCCTCAGAAGGAACCGACCTCCTCCTAAGAAATTTTCGGTTTTTATAAGCCTTCTCCAAGCAATGATAAATATTTATATATAATATAATCAGACAAATATAGACCAAAATAATTATTCAATCATAGCCTTTATGTATTTAGAAACTTTAAATCTATGGAATTTTAGAAAATTTGGGAGTTTAGAAAACTCAACGTCATTAGATTTGGACAAGCCTCACTTCTCCATCAAATTAAAACCAGGTTTAAATATTTTCGTTGGAGAAAATGACTCTGGTAAAAGTTCCGCTATTGATGCTATTAAATTGCTATTAAAAACACATAGCGGAGAATGGATATCCCTAAAAGAAGAAGATTTTTTCCAGGGAGCAAAAACATTAAGAATTGAATGTATTTTCAAAGATTTAAGGGATGAAGAAGCAAGTTGCTTCCTGGAGTGGCTATCTTGGGACGAACAGACAAAAACCCCTTTCCTAAAAATATTTCTTCAAGCAACCCTGAAAGAACGAATAATATCACCCGACATCCGAGCAGGAAATGATAAAGAGGGTACTATTTTACCCGCCGAAGTACGAGAACTTCTTAGAACCACATATTTAAAACCTTTGCGAGATGCAACAAACGAACTGGTCCCGAGAAGAAACTCTCGTTTATCACAAATTCTCAAAGGACGTAAAGAGTTCACCGAGATTTCAGAAGACAGACATCCTTTGATAAAATCCTCCATATGTTTAAATTGTTTAATCAAACAATATTTCGATAGTTCCTATCAAGAAGAGAAATGCCCTGTTGATGACGGAGATGCCTGTTTATGTAAAGGTCTTCGGAATTCTGATGGTTACGAGATATTTAAGACTTTAAATACTTTTCTGAATGATTTTTTTGGCACCCCTCGGCAAGCTACTTTTGAAGTAAATACACCTTCTATCAAAAGCATTCTTGAAACCTTAAGACTAGCTTTTGAAGACGAAAAGGCAGGACTTGGAACACATAATATATTATTTATTGCAACAGAACTTTTGAACCTCATAAGAAAAGATTTTGTAGGCCTAAAAATAGGTTTAATTGAGGAAATAGAAGCGCATATACATCCTCAAGCACAAATGAGAATTATTTCCCATTTACAGAACCTCTGTTCGAAAGAAACTGATTTGCAACTTATTATTTCTACACATAGTCCGAACATCGCATCCAAAGTCTTGTTAGAAAATATTTTTCTATTTGATGGAGAGAGAGCTTTTTCTCTAGCTCCAGAATTTACAAATCTCCAACAAAAAGATTACCGCTTCTTAGAATGCTTCCTTGATGTAACAAAAGCTAATCTCTTTTTTGCTCATGGACTCATACTGGTAGAAGGTTGGGCGGAACAAATTTTACTTCCTGTATTAGCTAAAAAAATTGATATCGATTTAACGCAAAAAGGTATTTCTATAATAAATGTAGGAGGCGTGGCTTTCTTACGCTATGTAAAAATTTTTCAAAGAAAAGATAACGAACAGCCCTCAATTAATATTCCGATATCTGTCGTAACAGACTTAGATGTGAAACCGGATGAATATGAATTCAAAACAGACGCAAAAGACAAAAAAACAAGCAAGGACTGTAATATTACCCAAAAAATAAAAGAAAAAGAAGATGCGTTTAATGCAAAACGAATAAAAACATTTGTTTCCCCGGCGTGGACCTTAGAGTATTGTTTGGCAAAAAACGAAAGTATTTTCCCTTTCATTTTAGGTATTTCTCAAAATTTACTCTCAAACCAGGCATACAACGAACTAACTGAAAAAATTGGGCAAAATCCCGATGATAAAGCTTGCATTTTGATTCAAACTCTCTTTAAGAATAAAATTTCCAAAACGCAACTGGCTTATGATTTGGCAAACAGAATAGAATCCGCCGATACCATTGATACTGGAAACCAATATACCCAATACTTATTTAAAGCAATTAGATATGCTGCCGATTTCTGACCAGGAGATAGATAAAATTACGCCTCTATTACTCCCTCCAAACTGCAGTTTTGGTGAGGAAAGAAAGTCTTTTATTAAAAATTTGGATACCATTGACTGCCAAGCTGTTCCAGGCAGCGGTAAAACAACAGCTCTTTTAGCAAAATTGTTACTACTAGAGAAGCGCCTGCCTCTAGAACAAAATCGCGGCATTTTAGTTCTATCCCACACAAACACCGCGATTAAACTTTTGCACTCAAAACTAGATAATAAATGCAATTTTATATTTAAATGTCCCAATTTCATTGGGACTATACAATCTTTTGTAGACCAATTTTTAGCTATACCCTTTTATACACAAACATATCAACATAGGCCTTTATATATAGATAGCGAATTTGCAAAAAACGCCATTGTATGTCTGTGTCCTCCCTACTTAAATAAAATATTAGACAGAAAACCTATGAAAAAAGATGAAATTCTTTTTCAAACGGGACTACTCCACGGGAAATTAACCCACTATGATAAAGACCCTTTTTATTATAAAGAAACGACTTCTACCTACCAGTCCATTCTAAACCTTAAAAACAATCAGTACAAAAAGGGATTTCTTTTTTATGATGATGCATACCTGCTAGCTCAAGAATATATTGAAAAATACCCTAAAATACTAGATATTATACGATTAAGATTCAAATATATCTTTGTTGATGAAATGCAAGATATGAATCAAACTCAGGTAGAACTATTGGAAAAATTATTTAATCATCCGACAGTAGTATATCAAAGAATCGGAGATATTAATCAGAGTATTTTTAATAAAGTGCAAATCAATAAAATATGGGAATTCAGAGGCGCCCCTTTAATTTTACACAAAACCCTGCGGCCTTCAGTGCGAATTGCTCCGATAGTGGAACGCTTTTCATTATATCAAGACATAGATCATAGTATTGTATCTATACGACAATCTAATATTCCTCCGTATTTGTTTATATATACCTCTTCTACAATCAAAAAAGTTTTATCACACTTTGTACAAAAAATAAAACAGCACAATTTACAAAATAAAAAAGCAATATTTAAAGCAATTGCCTGGGTAGCAGAAAAAAAGGAAAACTGCCTTACCTTATCGGATTACTATCCCACTTTTAGCAAAGAAATTAAGACAGAACATAATCATATTGATTCTATAAGCGAAGCGATAGAACTAATTCGTCAAAAATCAGAAAACACTAAGGATTTCATTTCTATTTTTAAAATTATTACACAGGTTTGTTTAGAAATACTTCGTTTGGAAAATATTACTAACTCTCAAACAAATACTTATTATTCATATCTTTCTTTTTGGAAAGCAGTAAAAGAAAATCCTGAAAATTTTTTATTGAGAAAACAGATATATTCTTTGTGTCAAAAGGCCTTTGTAGCATCTGTAATTACAATATCTGATTTTGATGAGATTTTATCAACTTTAAAAAAAATATTTAATTTTGAATACTCCGGATCTACTTTAAGCTTTAGGAGCAATACTACCGGCTCCATATCAAGCCAAGAGCTCGCTCCTTCGCAAAAAAATATTTTTTCTTTAGATGGAATAAATATAGAAATTGGCACAATACATAGCGTTAAAGGAGAAACACATACAGCCACACTGGTAATGGAAACAAAATACCATACCACTGAGTCACAAAAAATCCTCAATATTTTAAAAGGGCAAGAAATAAAGAATCCAAACAAACGTCAAGCGGAAGCCATGAAAATGTTATATGTAGCCATGAGCCGCCCAACCGATTTGTTATGTTTTGCCTGTAATGAGGAAAATATTCGAGGCCACGAAAAAGAAATAGAGAAAGCCGGATGGAAAATAGAAAAAATATCCTGATAATTCCCTGTTATGATTTTAGGGAATTTGGGCCAATTATACAGGGGCGGCACTATACAGCAGGCCACCCCTTTCCTTATGTAATAGGGCTAAAAAGCACCAATTCCCTGTATTTTCCCTGTTTATCAGGGAATTTATCTAACTTTTGAATACGTTATCTTATTATCTTTGTATCCGCTTGCAAAACAGATACAAATGCTCTTTTGGATAAAACGAGATATTCCCTGTTTAGCACAGGGAAAAAGCTATCTTTTTGGCGGGATTTGGATAGAAATGAGGTACCGGCAATTGGTTAGCACCCCATATTAAATGCTTAGAACTTTTAGGGGATTTTCCCTTAATTTCTAAGCATTTTTATTAGAAGGTAATTGTTCTTCCTTAATTTATTATTTTTGTGTCTGTAAAAATTCTTTTATTTTTTCCACACTTACCAAATGCCCGGCTAAAACCACTTTGCCGTTTATCACCAATGCGGGCGTGCTCATTACCCCATAATTCATAATGGCGGTTATGTCTTCCACCTTGGTAATTTGGGCAGTAAGGTTTAATTCCGCAACTGCCTGTTGGGTGAGTTGCATAAGCATTTTGCACTTAGGGCAGCCTGTGCCTAAAATTTCTATCTTCATTTTTCTCTCCTATAACACGGCGTTTAGCAAATAACCTACCGCAATAAACGCAATAATTAAATATCCTAAAAAAGCCCCTATCATCTTCCAGCTAAGCACTTTGCGAAGCATCATCATTTCCGGCAGGGAAATGGCTGTAATACTCATCAAAATAACCAGTGCCGTCCCTATCGGTACCCCTTTTAAAAGCAGGGCCTGTATCACAGGCACAACCCCTACATGGTTTGCATACAAAGGCGCCCCGATTACAGACGCTAACGGAACGGCCCAGGGGTTTTGCGGACCTAAATAACGCGCCAGCCACTCCACCGGCACATACCCATGTATAGCGGCCCCTACCAGTAACCCCAATACTACATATAGCCAGATGGATTTTAACATTCCCCACGCAAACTCATGCGCATAAATCAATAATTCTTTGGCGCGTTGTTTTATGCTCCCCCCGCAGGAACAGGGCGCAGTTACCAAAACCGGTTTATAGGTAAGCCATTTCTCCAAATGCAGGCGGTCCGCCAGCCATCCGCCGACCACCGCAATCACCACCCCGGCAAGCACATATACCAAAGCCACCAAGGGGCCGGCCCCCTTCATACCCAAAAGCATAATGGTGGCCACCTCGCTAATTAAAGGGGATGCCACCAAAAACGCCATGGTAATGCCAAACGGTATCCCCGCCGCAATAAACCCGATAAAAAGCGGAATGGAAGAGCAAGAACAAAAAGGCGTAACAACCCCTAAAAATACCGCCAAAAAATACCCATACCAACGGTTTTTGCCGCTTAAATAATCACGCACCTTCTCGGCCGAGAGTTGGGCTCTAAATAAAGAAATTACAAAAATAAGCACATAAATAAGTGCAAAAATTTTTGTTATGTCTTCTATAAAAAAATGCACCGCCTGCCCAAAATGGGTGCTTGTATCGAGCCCCATTTTTAGCACGGCCCAATCCGCCAGCGAAGTAAAAATTTGAAACATCTGCCGCCTCCTTTTAAATTTACATATTTAAATATATAGATATATAAAACAAAAAAATTTTTATTTTCCCGCCCACTGTTTAAGCATAGCGGCCGCCTCTTTGAACAAATTTTTATTTAAAGAATAATGCACCCATTTCCCTTCTTTACGGGCAGATACTAAACCGCTGTCACACAGAATTTTCATATGGTGGGAAAGCGTGGGCTGGCCAACGTGCACCTCGTCCAGCAATTTGCAGGCGCACAACTCTCCCCCCTGCAAAAGCTCTATAATATGCAGGCGGTTGATATCTGCCAACGCTTTAAAAACTTTATATTTTTCTTCCAACATCTCGTTCATAGAATCCCTTTCTTGTTAAAGTATAGCAAACATATTTATATTTATCAATATATATTTATCTAATTAAAAAAACCATACCCAAAGTCCTCTCTGCTTTCTTATAATAAACAAAAGGAGGAGTACATGAAAAAACTTATATCTTGTTTACTGGCGCTTACGCTTAGCGCCTGGCAGGCCGTGCCGGCGTGGGCGTGCACGGGTATAGCATTCGCCACCAAAGACGGTGCCCACCTGCAAGCCCGCACCATAGAATGGGGCGGCTTTTCTTTAGACAGCAAACTGGTCATCATGCCGCGCGGGCAGCAAAACACATCTTTCACCCCGCAGGGGCAAAACGGCCTTTCCTGGAAGAATAAATACGGTGCAGTGGGTATCAGCACGGTAAAAGACGCTTTTATTGGGGAAGGGGTAAACGAAAAGGGTTTAGGAGCCGGTATTTTTTATTTTTCCGGCTATGGCAGCTTAGCGCCGTTTAATGCAAAAAAGGCCAAAAAATCCGTGGCGGACGTGGAACTGGTGCGCTGGATACTGACCAACTTTGCCACGGTGGAAGAAGTAATTACCGCCCTTAAAAAAATAGAAATTATCAGCATCTATCCGCCCCAGCCCGGGCAAAAGGCCGCCTCCACCGGGCACTGGCGCATTTCGGACGCTACTGGCCGCAGCATTGTGCTGGAAATTGAAAATAACGGCCAGCGCCATATTTATGAAAACACGGTGGGTGTGTTTACCAATTCACCCTCCTTCCCGTGGCAGGTAACGCATTTAAACAATTATGTAAACCTGCACCCCGGGGCCGTAAACCCTAACAAACTGGGCAAAACGGAACTGACTGCTTTTGGCGCAGGCGCCGGCATGTGGGGCTTACCGGGGGATATTACACCTCCCTCCCGCTTTGTGCGTGCGTTTTTCTACCTGCATACGGCACCGGTGCCCGCCACCGCGCAGGACGGGGTATTGCAGGCGTTTCATATCTTGAATAATTTTGATATCCCGATTGGGGTGGAATTTGCCTCTGGCGAAGAAGTCCCCAACCTGCCCAGCGCCACCCAGTGGACGAGCGTAACCAACTTAACCCAGCCGGCCTTTTATTACCGCACTATGAACAACAGCCAAATCCGCCTGGTGGATTTAAGCAAAATAAATTTTGCGGGCGTAAAAGCCCAAGTGCTTCCGCTTGATAAAGAGCCGGAACAAATACATTTGGTAGAGCTGGAATAAAAACTTTTGCACACAAAACCCCCGGTATTAAAACCGGGGGTTTTTAATTCTTACAAAAGTCCTTCCCTTCTTAATCTTGAGGCACTTATAAAAATTTTCTATTACGCATACTAAAAAATCATTTCTTCTTACTGTGGGCACACTTTGCAAATAAAAAACCCCTTGGTGTTTTACCAAGAGGTTTTAAAATGCAGGCTTGGTTTATAACTTGGCTATTACCGCCTGGGCAAAAGCCTCTGTGGTAGCGGTGCCGCCCAAATCAAACGTAAGAGAAGCGCCTTCTTTTAAAACGGCCAACAGGGCCTCCTCTATACGCTCTGCACAAGCCGCTTCCCCCAAGTGCCTTAACATCAGGCACGCGCTTAAAAGAAGCGCGGTGGGGTTTGCTTTATTCTGCCCCGCCAGGGCCGGGCTACTGCCGTGTACGGCTTCAAACACGGCGGCGTGCGTGCCAATGTTGGCCCCCGGGGCCACACCCAAACCGCCTGTTAAACCGGCAGCCAGGTCAGACACAATATCCCCATACAAGTTGGGCAAAACCAGCACGTCATAAACCTCCGGGTTGATGACCAGTTGCATACAAAGGTTATCCACCAGCACTTCATCATAGGCTATTTGCGGATATTCTTTGGACACGGTGCGTACGGCATCTAAAAATAACCCGTCCGAAAATTTACAAATATTAGCCTTGCTGACGGCCGTTACTTTGCGGCGGTTGTTTTTTACCGCATACTTAAATGCGTAACGGGCAATACGCTCCGAAGCGCCGCGCGTAATGCGTTTAATGGATTCGGCCGTATCGTCATCCACCTTGCGCTCAATACCGGCGTAAAGGTCTTCGGTATTTTCCCGCACGATAACCAAGTTCACCTGCTCGTAACGGCTTTTAATGCCGGGCAAGGTTTTGGCCGGGCGCACACAGGCGTATAAATCCAACGCTTTGCGAAGCGCCACATTAACACTGCGAAAGCCTTTGCCGATCGGGGTGGTGATGGGGCCTTTTAAGGCCACTTTGTTTTTGGCAATGCTGTCCAGCACGCGCTGGGGGAGAACTTCCCCCTCCGCTTCCAGTACGTCCGCCCCGGCGGTTTGCACTTCCCACGCCACAGGGGCATTGGCCGCCTGCAAAATGGAAGTAACCGCGCGAGTAATTTCCGGGCCGATACCGTCCCCCGGGATTAAAGTTACCAAATGTTTTTCTGTCATACCAAATCAAACCCGCCGTGTTTTTTAATATGGGCCATCAGGCCGCCTTCGTTGAGGATTTTAATCATCACGTCCGGCAGCGGGGTAACGGGGATATCCGTTTTTTGCGTTAAGTTATGCACCACACCGGCTTTTACGTCCACTTCCAGTTCGTCCCCGGCGTTAATTTTGTCCGTATCGCACTCCACCAGCAAGAGGCCAATATTAATGGCATTGCGGAAGAATATGCGCGCAAAACTTTTGGCCAGCACCGCGTTTACGCCCGCCAGTTTGATGATGGTGGGGGCGTGCTCGCGCGAAGAGCCTAAACCAAAGTTTTTACCGGCTACTACAAAATCTCCTTTTTGCATGGAGGAAGCAAAGGCCGGGTCCGCGTCTTCCAGCACGTGTTTGGCCATTTCCGGCAGGTTGCTGCGCAGGTGGAACAAACGGCCGGGGGCAATATGGTCGGTACTGATGTCATTTCCAAATTTCCAAGCTTTTCCTTTTAATTGCATAGTTTAAATCTCCCTCGGGTCCGTAATGTGCCCGGTTAATGCGCTGGCCGCAGCCGTGGCGGGGCTGCACAAATAAATAAATCCTTTGGTGTTGCCCATGCGGCCCTGAAAGTTACGGTTTTGCGTGGAAAGGCAGGCCTCGCCATCGCCCAAAATACCGCCGTGCACACCCACGCACGGGCCGCAGCCCGGGGTTTGCACGCTGGCACCGCTTTGTACAAAAATTTCAATCAGGCCTTCTTTTAAAGCTTGCAACATTACATCGCGCGAGGCCGGCGTAATAAACAAGCGCACGTCGTCGGCCAGTTTTTTGCCTTTTAAAATATTTGCGGCAATACGCAAGTCTTCAATACGGCCATTGGTGCAGGTGCCGATATAAATTTGATTAATTTTTATGTCCGCCAGTTCTTTGGCTTTTTTTACGTTGTCCACCGTGTGCGGGCAGGAAACGGTAGGTTCCAGTTGGGAGGCGTCTATCTTTATGACGCGTTCATACTCGGCGCCTTCGTCCGCCTTGACCTCTTTAAATTTATCTCCGCGGCCGTGCTCCTGCAAATATTTTTTGGTTTTTTCGTCCGTGGCGATAAGGCCCGCTTTGGCCCCGGCTTCCACCGCCATGTTGGATAAAGTAAAACGGTCCGCCATTTCCATATTTTCAATGGTGTCGCCGCAAAATTCCAAGGCTTTGTAGGTGGCGCCGTCCGCCCCAATAAGGCCAATTAAATGCAAAATTAAATCCTTGGCGCCTACACCGGGTTGAAACTTGCCCGTTACCTCCACCTTAAAAGTGGCGGGTACTTTCAGCCAGGTTTTGCCAATGGCCATACCCACGGCTACGTCCGTGGATCCCATGCCCGTGGCAAACGCGCCCAGCGCGCCGGAAGTACAGGTGTGGGAATCCGCCCCGATTAAAATTTCCCCCGGGTTTACGTATTTTTCCACCAACAGTTGGTGGCATACGCCTTCGCCAATTTCGCTTAGCACAGCACCCGTGCGTTTGGCAAAATCCCTAAGCACAATGTGCGTGTTGGAAAGCTCCTTGCGGGGGCTGGGGGCGGCGTGGTCAATAAATAAAATAGTACGGGCAGGATTTTTTACCGTGGTAAAACCGGCTTTTTCCAACTCGGCCACCGTTAGGGGGCCGGTGCCGTCCTGCACGGCGGTAACGTCTACATCCGCCACCACAAAATCCCCCGCGCGTACCGGCGCGGGCGTGTGGGCGGAAATGATTTTTTCGGCTAACGTCTGTTTAAGCATTTTTTTCTTCTCCCAAATAATGCGGGGTAATGGTCATTACCTTGGCGGCAATGTCCGGGTGGTGGTAAATGAAGCGCAGTTCACTTTCCACCAAGGGCAGCTGGTTGTGTACGTTGGCGTAACGCACCAGTTCCAAAATTTCGCGGGCGTGGGCGTCACTCTTAAACTCAAGTTCCAGCTTTTCGTACACGTTGCGAAAGCCCTTAATGCCGCCGTATTCCCCGGTGGTAATCACGCGGCCGGTTTCAATTACTTCCGGCTCCCCGCGGCCCAGTTCTTCAAAATCATACAGTTCATAATTGCGGCGGTCTTTTAAGGCACCGTCGGCATGGATGCCGGACTCGTGCGCAAAGGCATTGGCCCCCACCGCCGGCTGGTTAATGGGTATCGGCACGCCAAACGCGTAAGAAGCATATTTGGCCAACTGCCAGGCTTTGTTGAGGCGGATATTGGGGTTTAATTTGTAATCTCCCATACCGCTGCCATGCACAATGGCCAGCAGGCAGGAAACCAAATCCGCATTGCCAGCGCGTTCCCCCAAGCCGTTTACGGTGGTGTTAATAAAAGCTTCCACCCCGCCGTCCACCGCGCCTTTGGCGCCCATGACGGAGTTGGCCACCGCCATCCCTAAATCGTTATGGCAGTGCAGTTCTATGCCAATACCGGAGGCCTCGGCAATTTTGCGAATGCGGGTGTAAATAACGTCCGGCGTGTCATAACCCAGCGTATCGCAGTAGCGAAAGCGGGAAGCACCCGCCTCTTTGGCGGCGCAGGCAAATTCAATTAAAAAGTCCAAATCCGTGCGGGAGGCGTCCTCCGCGTTTACCCCCACGCTCAACGCGCCTTTGGCCTTGGCTGCTTTTACGGCTTGTACGGCTTTGTTTAAAATGGCCTTGCGGTCAAAACGCCCGCCAAATTTACCGGCAAGCATTTGGTCAGAGGTGGACATAGAGAGGTTGCAATACTGCAAACCGGGCACATTTTTATAGGCCAGTTCCACATCTTCCTCCACCGCGCGCAGCCAACCGCTTAAACGGGTTTTGGTAATAATGCCTTGTTGTACCATTTCTAAGTTGGCGTTGAGGTAGTTGGTTTCGTGGTTAGTGGTGGGGAAACCAAATTCCGAGAATGCCACCCCCAACTCGTTCAAATAACAATTTAACATGGTTTTTTGGAACTTAGACAGGCCCAAGCGGGAAGTTTGCACCCCGTCCCGGTTGGTTACGTCCACAATCCAAATTGTATGCTTCATATTGGGCCCTCCAAAATAATTTTAATATTCGTAGATTTTAGCATATTTGCCCCCGCCGGCAGGCGGCAAATTTATACCTTAAAAAAGAAAGCCCCCGTTAAAAAACGGGGGCCGGTAAAACAGCAGGGTTTATTTCTTTTTATGGTATTTATCAAACAATTCTTGGAAACGCTCTTTATAAGGCCCTTGCAGTTTTTTATAAATCTGCATGGAGTGATATAAAGAAGAGGTGGACGGCGGCAGCGTGCCATACTGGTTGGTATAATCCACCAGCAAAGCATAGAGGGATTTTTCAGGCAGTTGCTGCTGCTGTTGTTTTAAACGCTGTATCATCAGCTGGGCACCCTGCATATGAGGGGCTTGTTCCAAAGCTTGTATTTGGGAGAACAACTCCGTCCCTTCCTGCGGCCACTGGCGGTTTTGATAAATATATTCTTTTAACTTCCACAAGGGGCTTAACACGTCCTGCTGAACACGGGGGGACTGCACCTGCGCGGAAGCGGAATTTTTGGCATAATCTTCATACAACGCCGCCCCTGCCTGCATTTGCGCGCCGTAAGACAAATTACCGGCAAACGCTTGCTGCGCGGCCTGGCGAGCCGGTTCGGACACGTATTCACTATAAAGAATTTCCATAACAGACCAAGAGGCCACAATCCGGCCGGACGCAAAACTGGCAAACGCATGGGCAAAGCGGCGCACGGCCTGTTTATGGCGGTTGGCGGCGGAAGACTGTGCCGCTCGCTGGAGGAAAACTTCTTCCATTTGGTCAATGCGGCTGTCCAGCTCTTGCTGCTGCCAGGGGGGCAAAGCATCATAATAACCTTTTTGCACGGTTAAAGGCTGGTTCTTGCCGCCGGAGAGCGGGCCCAATACCTGGCGGATGGCTTCCCGGCGGGAGGTGGCCTCCGTAGGCGGCAGGGCTAATTGTTTGGAATGCAGGTCCTCCCATGTATACATTTGGGCCAGCATATCCAGGCTTTTTTCATACTGGGGCTGATGAACCCCGCGGTGCAAAACGGCTTTAGAGTTAAAAGTTAAAACACGCTCCACATTTTGTATATCCAGGCGGGAAAGAGACCACAACAAATTGCGGTATTCATTTTCGCTAAACAAGCCTTCCTTGCGCGCGGAGGTTAAAAATTCTACCGCTTGTTTAAGTTCCGCTCCTTTATATAAATCATACTGTAAAAAACGGCGGGCAAATTCCGCCCGGGAAGAAATATGTTTAACAGCCGGGGCAGACAGTTCCGGCAACGGTTCCCCCGTCAGCCAAGTATGCACCAAAGACTGCGCCTGCGCATATTGGCCGGAGCGGAACAACTGGTTTAGTTCATCACGCTGGGGGCTATCCGGCACGCGTTTTACCAACAGGGCCGATACTTTTTGCAAATCTTTGCAGGAGCGGAAACGGCGCAATTTGGCAAAACGTTTTTCCAGCTCTACCAAGTCTTTTTCGGCCGCTTTTACGCCGTGCATTTCAGCCCGTTTGCTAATAGCGCCCAAAACCGCTTTTTGTGCAAAAGCGGCCGGATAAATAAAAGAAAACAACAAACAAAATATAAATAATTTCTTCATTATTTATACGATATCAAACCTGCTTATGCCCCCGACAGGGCCTTTAGACCTAATTGCTTTTGTTTTTGGACCCATTACCCACCAGGGACCATTTACCTCCTGCGGGAAAAAGAAATTCCCCATAAAAAAGCCCCCGCATAAAACGGGGGCTTACTGGCGGAAAAATTATTTAACCATGCGGTATTTTTCAAACAATTCCAGAAAGAGTTGCTGATACGGCCCCGGAATTTTTTTATAACGCTGCATGGAATGATACAACGAAGAAGTGGACGGCGGCAAACGGTGGTGCTGGGCCACATATTGTTGCAATAAATCATAAACGGCTTTTTCCGGCGGGTCTTGCTGTTTTAAACGGGTAAGCATTATTTTAGCCCCCGTCCGATTCGGTTGCGCCTCCAGCTCCTGCAAGCGGGCAAACAAGGCAGAGCCTTCCTGCGGCCATTGGCGGTTTTTAGCCAAATAATCCTGCAATTCATATAAAGGATTTAACACTTGGGTTTGTATGTCCGGGGAAACAATTTGGCCTTTTTCAAAATTTTGGGCGTATTCGGTAAATAAAGTTTCCCCGGTTTTTAAGGCCTGCCCAAAAGAAAGTGGGCCGGACAAGGCTCTTTCCGTTACGCGGCGGGTATCTTCGGACACGTAGGGGCTATAAAGCACTTTCATAACAGTATAGGAAGAGCGCACTTTAC
>CALUXL010000101.1 GCA_944324735.1 uncultured Elusimicrobiales bacterium | reverse complement strand
CAGAATTTACTTTTTACAAAAGGGTATGGCGCTTTATAATATTTGCTAAAGCCTTATCCCTAGGCCAAACAGTAGCCCCGTTTGGCTTTTCCTGCCTTTATAAAGGGTTTCTTTTTCCAACAGATACTATCCAAAAGTCCCCTTTATTATTCCCAATACTGGCCGTACCGGAACGGATGTATGCCGTTATGTGGCCTAAATAAGGGGGATAGAAAACATAATAGAATAGAGCGCGTTTTAGCTTTAAATGGGGTTCTATTAAGGGGGAGCATCCCTTTGCGTGCAAGGCTAATAGAGGCAATAAAAAACCCCGCTTTGTAAGCGGGGTTTAATTTCAGCAAACGATTTTTTATTGTACGCCGTTCATCCACTGGATGATTTTCTTGCGCAGCAGCATTAAAATACCGCCGCCAATTAACGGCATAACCACTAACCAACCAAAGAATTGAACATTGCTGATGTGCCCAAAATAACCGGAGTAGAACCCGGCAGTAAAGTTGGCCGCGGCGTTGGCCAGGAACCAGGTGCCCATAAGCAAAGAGGCAAAGCGCAAAGGCGCCAATTTGGTTACCAAGGATAAGCCCACCGGGGACAAGCACAGTTCACCCATGGTGTGGAACATATAGGCAAACGTAAGCCAGAAAATACCCACTTTAACCCCAGTGGTTTGGATGACGTAAGAAGCCGCCACCAAGATTAAGAAACCAAACGCCAAGGACATAAAAGCCCAAGTAAATTTGGCCGGGGTGGAAGGTTCCAGCCCTTTTTTGGCCAGTTTAATCCATAATTTGGAGAACAAAGGCGCAAACAAGATGATGAACATCGGGTTTACACTCTGGAACCAAGAGGTAGGCATTTCCCAACCAAAGATGTGGCGGTCGGTAAATTTCTCGGCAAAGATGGTTAAAGAGGCCCCGGCCTGTTCAAAGGCGGACCAGAAGAAAATGCTGAAGAACGCCATAATGAAAATAACGGCGATGCGCTGTTTTTCCACCGTGGTCAAAGGCGTATTGGGGTGGGCCAATTTTTCTTCTTTGGTCAATTTTTTGGGTTTTTTACCCTGACCTTGCAAGAATTTATTTTTGCCTCATACAAATACGGTTAAACCTAATACCATACCTATACCGGCAGCGGCAAAGCCCCAGTGGAAGCCCACTTTTTCAGCCAAAGTACCGGCTACAAAGTTGCAGATAAAGGCGCCCAGGTTGATGCCCATGTAAAAGATGGTGAAACCGGCATCGCGGCGAGGGTCGTTCTTTTCATACAATTCCCCTACTAATGTGGAGATATTGGGTTTAAACAAACCATTACCTAATACAATTAAAGTAATGCCCATATACAGGAACATCAAAGACGGGTGAGCCGCAATAGCAAATTGACCTAATGCAATCAAAATACCGCCGCAGATGATGGCCCGGCGCTGGCCCCAAAAACGGTCGGCAATATAACCGCCGATAAGAGGGCTCAAGTAGATTAAGCTGGTCACGGCACCGTAGAAACGGCTGGCGTGGCTTTCGGAAAATTCCAGCACTTTAATGAGGTAAAGCACCAGAATGCCGCGCATGGCATAGTAGCTGAAGCGTTCCCACATTTCTGCAAAGAAACAGAGGTACAAGCCTGCGGGCTGTTTTTCCAGCTTTGCAGTGTTAGCAACTTCTGAACTCATTATTTTTCTCCTTATTTTTAATAAAAAGGGTACTCTTTATTTTACAAAATATCTATAGAGCGGGCGTTATTTTTTAATAGGGCATGCCCAGGGTAGCTTCCAACATTTGTTGGGTGAGGGTAAAAATCTGCCAGCAAACATACCCCAAATAGAGGGTGAAGAGCGTAATAACCGCGCAGTAAATGGCTTTGGCGCGCAGGCTTAATATCTTAGACATATAAAGCGGTATTAGCGCAAACGGCCCCAGCACCAGCATCAGCAGTATAATGCCGGAGTGGGAGTACCAAAACCCGGTGCCGGGTTTTAACGCGCGGCCGCAGCGGCGGCAATAGTTGTCGCGCTCGTCAATTTCCTGGGAACATTTGGGGCAGAACAGCATTAAATGTCCACCCCCTTGCTGCGCAGGTAGCGTTTAATGTGGCTGCGTGCGCCGGCGGTGCGGGCAAATTCCAGCCAGTCGCGTTTGGGCTCGCTGTTTTTGCGGGTGATAATTTCGCACACGTCGCCGGTTTTGAAAACATAGTCCATACGTACCATGCGTTTGTTTACCATGGCGCCTACGTAATGGTCGCCAATATCGGTATGAATGGAGTAGGCAAAATCGATGGGGGTGGCGCCTTCCGGCAGGGATTTTACGTCCGCGCGCGGCGTAAACACAAAAATTTGCTGCAGGTTTACGTCCGTCTTAAAACCTTCCAAAAATTCCCGCGGGGCGGTTAAGTCCCGCTGCCATTCCACCCATTGGCGTATCCAGTTAATTTTTTCGTCAAAGTTTTTATCCTGCTTTACATTACCCATTTTGTAGCGCCAGTGCGCGGCGATACCGTACTCACACGTGCGGTGCATGTCTTCGGTGCGGATTTGCAGTTCCACAATGTCCCCCGTGGGGCCCAGTACCGTGGTGTGTATGCTTTGGTACATATTGGCTTTGGGGGTGGCAATATAGTCCGTAAATGTGCCGGCAATGGGTTTAAAACGGGAGTGCACAATCCCTAACGCTTTGTAACAATCCTGCACGGTTTTGGTAATAATGCGTACACCTAGGGAGTCTTGTATCTCCTGAAAGGAACACTGGTGTTTTTGCATTTTGCGGTAAATGGAATAATAATTTTTAGCGCGGGAAAGCAGGCGGTATTCCAGGTGTTCTTCTTTTAGGGCGGGTTCCAATTGTTTTTTAAACGCTTCCAGCGCGGCCTGACGGTCTGCCGTGCGGGCCTCCACCTGTTGTTTTAAATTGTTGTATTCCTGCGGGTGCAGGTATTTAAAGGAAAGGTCTTCCAGGTCGGTCTTGATGGTAAACATACCCAAACGCTGGGCTAAAGGGGCGTAAAGGGTTAATGTTTCATAGGCTTTAAATTTTTGTTTTTCCGGGGGCATTACGTCCATGGTGCGCATATTGTGGGTGCGGTCCGCCAGTTTGATTAAAATAACGCGTACGTCTTCGGCCACGGCAATAAGCATTTTACGCCAGTTTTCCACGGTTTCTTCATCTGTGGAGGAAAATTTCAAATCGCTTATTTTTGTAACGCCCTGCACCATGTGGGCCACTTGTTTGTTAAATTCGCGTTTTAAATCTTCCAGGGTAACATCGGTATCTTCCACCGTGTCGTGCAGCAGGCCGGCGCAGATGGTGTCTTCGTCCATTTTAAAATCCAGCAAAATATCGGCCACATGGTAACAGTGGGTAAAATACGGCTCGCCGCTTTCGCGTTTTTGGTGTTCGTGCGCTTTTTGGGCAAAGTGATAGGCTTTGGCAATTAAATCGCCAGAGCTGTTGGGGTTGTATTCCTTAAATTTGTTTAAAAGCGCTTGTAGTTCCATATTATTTCTTTAAGTCTTCCAAGATGTTTTCGGCCGCGCGGAGGGCAACGCCCTTTTCGCCCAGAGAGGCGCGCAGTTCCAATAGTTTTTTATGCATATCTTCCAGCTTTTGCGGGTTTTGAAACATAGCCGCCGTTTCCGCCGCTAAAGCCTGGGCGGTAGCATCTTGCTGGATAAACTCTTTTACTAACGGCTTTTCCTTTGCCAGCAGATTTACCAAAGATATATAACTGACCTTAATTACCATTTTAGCTATTTTATACGTAGGCCAGGAAAGTTTATACGCCACCAGCATCGGCACGCCCAAAAGCGCGCTTTCCAGCGTGGCGGTGCCGGAACAGCAAAGCAGGTAATCCATTTGCGCACGCTGGGCGTAGTGCTCGTCGCGCACGATATGAAAGTGGGGGTGCGGCTTCTCGCCCAGTAAATCTAAAAATACTTTATCGGGCAGAGACGGAAGTGCAAACAAATAAGCCTGCGTGTTGGGAAAAGTTTTTAATACTTTTTTAAACGCCTGGTAAAACACAGGGGTTAAACGGGTAATTTCGCCCATGCGGCTGCCGGGCAGCAGGCCCAGCTTCCAGGGGTGGTTTTTGGTGTCTTGAATATGAGTGAAAGTTTTGGCCGGGGCGTCTGGCATAATGTCCAAAAGCGGGTTACCCAAAAAGACGGCCTCCCCGCCAAATTTTTGGTGGAAGGCCGGTTCAAAAGGATAAATAACAAACATCTTGCGCGTAAGCGCGGCCAAACGTTTGGCGCGGTATTGGCGGCTGGCCCATACCTGCGGGGTAACGTAATAATAGGCCGGTATGTTGCGGTGGGCGGCCAAACCTAAAACCTGGTGGTTAAAGCCGTAAAAGTCCACCACAATTAAAGCCATGGGGTTTTGAGTTTCCATATACTGGCGTATCATGGAGAGCAATTTTATCCACATGGGCATTTTTTTCAAAGGTTCCACAAAGCCGCTGGCTCCTTTGCTGGCCAGGTCAAACAGGAAAGTATCGGCTTCTTTTTCCATTAGTTTCCCGCCGATGGCGGTGATTTTTACTTCCGGGTCTTTGGCCTTTAAGGCTTTGATTAAGTTGGAAGCGTGCAAATCGCCGGATACGTCCCCGGCTACGATTAATAAATTTTTGGTAATGGGGGTAATGGTCATAATTAGTCTTCTCTTTTCATGTGTTCAAGGGTTTCGTCCAACATAATTTGGGCGGCCCGGGCAACATCACTTACCATTTGCAGCGGTTTGGGCGTATGCAAATGGGTGGTTTTGGGTACATCAAACCGGTGGATTTGTTCCGTAATTTTTAAAGCCAATTCCAGCGCTTTGGAACCCTTTTCCCCGCTGGGGGAAGGCGTTTTGTTGGTGCGTATGCAGTTGATAAAGTGCAGTTGCTCCGCCGTGATGGGCATTTGCTTTTCCACTTTGGGGTATTGCACGGTGATGTCCTGCATGTTTTCGATTACCGGTTTTTCTTTTTTGTAAATTTTTACGCGCGCGTTCATAAAGTCCACGGAAACGTAACCGTCTTTTTGAAACAGGTGCATGTAGCGGGCGCGTTCAAAGCTGGCGCGGCTGGCGGTAACGTCGGCCACGGCGCCGTTGGCAAAACGGAAGCGCACGTTGGCAATGTCTTCATGGGCGGAAAATACGCTGAGCCCGGTGGCGTCTATGGAGGTTACCTCACTGGGAACCAGCGTAAGCAGGAGGTCAATATCGTGAATCATCAAGTCCAGCACCACGCTGATGTTGGACATGCGCGGGTCATACGGCCCCTGGCGGTTGATGGTAATAAAACGGGGGTCTTTAATAAATTTGTTGGCTTCCACTACGGCCGGGTTAAAGCGCTCCACATGCCCCACTTGAAGCACCAGTTCTTTGCGTTTGGCCAGGCGGATTAAATCGCGCGCTTCTTCCATGGTCACGGCGATGGGCTTTTCCACCAGGGTGTGCAGGCCGTTTTCCAGGCAGTACATACCCAGTTTATGGTGCAGCTGGGTGGGGGCGGCAATGATAACCGCATCAATTTGGGGGATTAATTCCTCCGGCTTGGAATACGGCGTGCAGTTGTTTTCCCACGCCACTTTTTGGGCGCGCATAAGGTCCGGGTCGCACACGCCTACCAACGAAACGCCGGCCTGTTTAAGGCCTGCCAGCGTGCGCGCGTGAAAAGTGCCTATTTTGCCGGCGCCCAATACGCCAAAGCGGATTGTCTTTTCTTGTGCCATAGGAACCTCGCTTGATTATTCTTTATTATACAAATATCCGCCGCAAAAGGGGCAAGCTCTTAGGCGTTGACTTACGCTTTTATATTGGTATAATGTTTACATATGAGATATATGGAACGCACACTGGTACTTATTAAACCTGATGCTATTGAAAAACGCATCAGCGGTCTGATCTTGGACCGGTTAGATCACCTCGGCCTGCAAATGACCGGGGCAAAAGTGGTTTCTTTAACGGAAGAGCTGGCCCGGGCCCATTATAAAAACCTGGAAGGCAAACCCTTTTTAGAAGAAGTCATTCAATATATGATGGGTGAATTTAACAATGTGCCCAATCATAAAATTTACGCTTTCGTTTTCCAAGGTGAAAACGCCATCGCCAAAGTGCGCCAGGAAATCGGCAGCACCAACCCGGAAAAAGCCGCCCCGTGGACGATCCGCGGCAGCTTTGGGCGCTTTATCGGGGACGTGATGCAAAACTGCGTGCACGCCTCTGGCTCTCCGGAAGATGCCGAAAAAGAAATTGCGCTCTGGTTTAAACCGGAAGAGGTTTTGGACAGATAGTATGAAAGTAAAGCCTTTTTTGCTGGCGGGGGCCTTGGCGGTTTTGGGGTCCCTGCCGTTATCTTCTGCCGAATTGGATGGGCAAGCCGTTACGTTAGACACGTCTGACGGGTGGGCCCTTTCCGCCGTATATAAAGCCCCTAAGGAACAAACCCGCACGGTTATTTTACTGCACGATTTAGGCAAAGATAAAACTGCTTTTTCCAAGTTTGCCTCTTCTTTGGGGCGGGCCGGTTTTGGCTATTTGGCGCTGGATTTGCGCGGCCACGGCCAAAGTGTTAACCAGGGGGAATATTCCTCCTTCGCCCGTGAAGGGCTGGACAATGAATTTAACAAAATGCCGCGGGATGTGGACGCCGCCGTTTCCTATTTGCAAAAGAAAGGGGTGGACCCGCAGGATATGGTTTTGCTGGGGGCCGGTTTAGGCGCCAATGTGGCGGCTAAAAGCGTTACGCTTACGCCGGATATTGGATCTCTAGCGTTAATCACGCCCACCGCCAACACGCGCGACGTGCTGACCATCCCCGCCATGCGCCTTTATAAAGGCAATGTGTTGATTGCCGCGTCCGCCGATGATAAAAAAACATTTTTGGAAGCCAGCGTGATACGCAATGTGGCTTATTTAACGGCCGATAATGCCGGGAAAGAAGGCTCCATTACGTTTTTAACGGCGTATGATTTAATGTCCCACGAAATGCTGGATAAATATTTAATTCCGTCTTTGTTGCAATGGCTGGAAGTTCCTTCCCGCCCGGAAGTAAAGCCCGACGCCGTGCCCGAAACCACGCCGGAAACGGTGCCCGGTGAAGTGTTCCTCGTGGGGCCTTCCGCTACGGAAGAGGCACTGGTCCCTTCCGTACTAGAATAACGGAGCGTGTATGAAAGTAGCCCGCATTGTTTTCCCCGGTTTTTGGTTTGGCGAGAGTGATTTATCTACCGCCAAACAGCTGGCGCGCATGGGTGTGGGCGGTTTTTGTGTGTATGGCGGCACGGCCGAGCAAACGCTGGCATTCACCCAGCAAATGAGGGAAGCTTCCCCTTACAATCACCTGCTTATTTGTGCCGACATTAACGAAGACCTGACCGAAGTGGTTGCCGACGCCCCGGCCTTACCGTCCAACCTCTCTTTGGGGCAGTGCGCCTCGGCTGAGGGGGCCTATAAAAAAGGCAATGTGCTGGCTTTGCAGGCGCGCAGCTTGGGGATTGATTGGCTGCTTTGCCCGGTGGTGGATTTGGGGTATTCTTCTCCCGCGTTTTGCGAGGTAGCCTCCTGCGTTACCCGTTTAGCGGGGGATTTTGTAGCCGGCCTTTCCAACGGTGGTGCGCTAAACTGCATTAAATATTTTCCCGGGGTAAGCGGTGTATTAAAAACGCTGGCCCAGATGGAAGACGCCGAATTTATGCCTTATAAAAGTTTGTTCCGCCGGGCGGACGCCATCATGCCTTCCGACATGACCTTCCCCAATATTGACGGGGAAAACCAGGCCATGCTGTCTGACAAAATTTTGCGCGGTTTGTTAAAAAAGCGTTTAAATTACAAGGGCTGCATTCTTAGTTTTCCGCTGTGGAAGGCATACGTGCGTTATGAGGCCGCCGCCGCATTAAAAATGTTGCACTGCGGGGTGGAGAATATTTTGGCGCCGGCGGATCCGTTCTCCGTCATTGAAGCCATTGAAAAAGAAGTAAACAAAGGTTTCCTGGCCGATGAAATTATCCACTCCATTTCCAATCACGAAATGGCCATCAGCAAAGTTTTTGCCCAGACTGCCATTCCGGTAAAAGAAGCGTTTGCTTTGGCCAAAGACTTTTGCAATAAAAAATAATTAAGTGTGCGTTTTATACCAAGCCCCCGCTTTTTAATAAGAGGGGGCTTTATTTATAAAACAGGATGTTGAAATTTTTTTATAAAGCTTATAGCCTAAAACAAAACCCCCGCCGTTAAGCGGGGGTAGTGTAAGAAGATTAGTCTTTTTTGAATTTTTCGGTTAATTCTTCTTTGCGTTTGTTAAACTCTTTGGTGAGTTTATCTTTTACGTCTTTGGCCTCTTCGGTCAGTTTTTCTCTGACGTCGTTGGCGTGTTTGGTCAACTTTTCTTTCAGTTCGGCGGCCGTTTCGGAAATTTTTTCCTTTTGTTCTTCATATTCTTCGTCGGCCCAGTTTTTAATTCTGCGGCGGGTGGTTTCGCCTTTGGCGGGGGCAAACATAACCCCCAAAGCAGCACCTACCACAGCCCCCAGTAAGAAAGAAGCCAAATTCGCTCCTGCACAATCACATCTATCGCTCATAACCCCTCCTTTTTACAGCTAGATTTGTATAATATATATTGTACAACAATTGGATTTTATTTCAATTGTCGGCACAGTTAGTATAACACATGTTTGCCCGTTGGGGCAGGGTGTTTTTATATTAGTTGAGAGGTGAAATATGCCCAATCCGTCTGCGCCGCGCCAAGCCGGCCAAAATCAAGCGCCCGAAGTAAGAAAACACAATTTTGAAGAAGTAACCAAAACTTTTACCAAAGAGGAAGCCCTGGCCGAAGCCGAACGCTGCCTGCATTGCCAAAATGCCCGTTGCCAGGCCAATTGCCCGGTAGGGGTGCAAATACCGGCTTTTATTGCCTTGTTAAAAGAAGGTAAAGTGGGCGAAGCCGCCAGCAAAATTATGGAAACCAGCCTGCTACCCGCCATTTGCGGCCGTGTTTGCCCGCAGGAAAAACACTGCGAAGGCCACTGCATACTGAAGGCCAAATTTGGTTCCGTAAATATTGGTATGTTGGAACGTTACGTGGCGGATACTGCCCGTAAAGAAGGCTTGTTAAAAGCGCCGCAAACGGCGGCTCCCACCGGCAAAAAAGTGGTGTGTGTGGGGTCGGGCCCGTCCTCCATTGCGTGCGCGGCCGAATTGAAACGTTTGGGGCATGATGTAACCGTATTGGAAGCACTGCACGCTTACGGCGGGGTGCTTCGCTACGGGATACCGTCCTTCCGCTTGCCGCGCGAAGTAATTAACCACGAAATTGAAACCGTGCAGGCCATGGGCGTAAAATTTAAGACGGACGTTTTAGCCGGGGTTACCATCCCGGTAGAAGAACTGCGCAAAGAATATGATGCCGTATACATCGGCAGCGGCGCCGGCTTGCCCACCATGACGGGCGTTCCCGGGGAAAACGGCGTGGGTGTTTACAGCGCCAATGAATTTTTAACCCGCATTAACTTAATGCAGGCCTATAAATTTCCGCAGACGGATACCCCCATTACCGTGGGCAAACACGTGGTGGTGTTGGGCGCCGGAAACAGCGCGATGGACGCCGCCCGCTGTGCCATGCGCCTGGGGCCCGAAACGGTAACCATTGCTTACCGCCGCAGCGCGGCCGAAATGCCGGCCCGCGCCGCCGAAGTGGAACACGCACAGGAAGAAGGCGTTAAGTTTGAATTCCTGGTAACCCCCAAAGAAATTTTGCAGGACGAAAAAGGCCGCGTAACCGGCGTGCGTTTTACGCGTAACCAACTGGGCGAACCGGATGAAAAAGGCCGCCGCCGGCCGGTGGAAATACCCGGGTCTGACTTTGTAATGGAAGTGGAAACGGTGATTGTGGCCATTGGCCAGAAACCCAACCCCATCCTGCCCAAACACACCCCCGGTTTAAAAACCACGGACCGCGGTGTTTTGGAATTGGATGAAAACGGTTCCACCTCTTTACCCGGCGTATATGCGGGTGGGGATATTATCCGCGGTGGGGCTACCGTACTTTTAGCCATGAAAGACGGGCTGGAAGCCGCCCGCCGTATAGACAGCTATTTAAAAGGGGAGAAATAATATGGAAGAAAATACCATTTTAGTAAAAGAAGATTTAAGTGATGTTGTTTCTAAATTTGTTATCTACAAACCTTTAATAGCTAAAACCGCCAAAGCCGGGCAGTTTGTTATTTTGCGCGGCTGTGAAGGGGGGGAACGCATCCCCGTAACCCTGGTGGATTGGGACGACAAACAAGGCACTATTACGGTTATTATTCAGTCTATCGGTAAATCTACCGCGATGTTTAACTCTTTAAAACAGGGCGATAAATTTGCCAACGTGGCCGGCCCCTTGGGCACCCCGGTGGAAATAAAAAATTACGGCACCGTGGCCGTTGTGGGCGGCGGCGTGGGTATTGCGGAAGTATACCCCATTGCCCGTGCGTTTAAACAGGCCGGCAACCGGGTGGTTTCCGTATTGGGGGCGCGCACCAAAAGCCTGCTTATTTTGGAAGAGGAAATGCGTGCCGTGTCGGACGTTACGGTCTGCGCGACGGACGACGGCTCCCACGGCCAAAAAGGGATGGTAACGGATGCTTTAAAGTTCATCGTGGAAGGCGGTGAAAAAATACAGGCAGGTTTTATTATCGGGCCGATTCCTATGATGAAGTTTACTTCCATTCTTATGGATAAGCTGGGTATTGAACCCCACGCCAGCTTGAACCCCATTATGTTGGACGGCACCGGTATGTGCGGTTGCTGCCGCGTAACGGTGGACGGCAAAGTGCGCTTTGCGTGTGTGGACGGGCCGATGTTCCCTTCCCGCACCATTGATTTTGACGAGCTCATCCGCCGTACCAGCGAATATAAACCCATGGAAGCCGCCAGCTTGCAGCAGTTTGAAAAAGACCATGTCTGCAAATGCGGTTTGCATTAATGCGGTAAAACTTTTCGTTTTACAAGCCAATACCCCCGGTTTACCCGGGGGTATTTTTTTGTGTTAAAGAAAATAGGCGTACCTGTAACCCCGCACACTTTAGTAAGTAAAACAACCCCGGTTTTGTAAGCGTAAGTAGCTATTAAGGCGCGCTAAATACAATTGTTATAAACGTTATTGCGGGGCGTTTGATTGTGCGGCAGAGTGTTTGTGTGAAAAGGGATTAAAAATGTGCTTTTGCGGCATTTTTTACGCATATTTGGGGGCTTAGGAGCCGGACAGCAAATGCCCGGGTTGCCTGGATATGGCAGATATTGGGGCTACGGTAAAAATAGATTGTTCTACAGTTGCTAATAGGCCTGAGAGGCAGACTGCCATTTAATGTGCATAAATAAAAACCCCGGCCTTTGGGGCCGGGGGTTAGGGTTAGAAATAATCTTCGTTTATGAATGAATCCGTATAATCAAAGGGATTAATACCTAAGAGTAAGGCTTCATACAAGTCTTGCCATTGCTGGGCAATACCGGCTGTTTCTACTTTTTGGTATTTTTCATTCATTTTCTGGTAGTTTTCTTGTAATTTAGCGCTCAGTTGGGCATTGTCCGGGTCTTCGCGCACTTGTTCCCACAAGGCTACCAGCGATTTGGAATCTTCAATAAAAGCCTTTTGTATTTTTTCTTCTTTTTGGCGGTATTCTTTATAATACGGGTTGTTTTCCACTTGGGCAATCATTTCTTCCGTGCTAACATTGTCCGTGGAGTGGGTGGCTTTGTCCCACGCCCAGCTTACGCCTTTCCAAGCCGCCACAAAGGGCAACACCAGGGAATTCCCGGCCGCTTCATCATAGTTCAAAACCGCATTGCCCACATTGCTGAAATATTGCCCCACTTGCGCGTACCAGGGGGCTCCTTCCGGCGCGTTTTGGTAGGTGCCGTTCATCGCGTTGGAAATAGGCTGGGTGGCCACATCCGCCGCGGCAAAGGTGCCCAAGAAGATACCCATATTGCCTAAATATTGGAGGCCCTCTTTACCGGCCGCAGAGGCCGTGCCGGTCAATACGCCGCCGGGGGTGGATACGGTTTTAATTAAATCTTTGCGCAGTTTCCCGCTCAGCGGAATACCGGCCCCATTGTTTACAATGCGGGAAGATTTAGCCAAATCTACCCAAATGGGTTCATAAGTAAGGGAGAGCTTTCCTTGCGGGTCGGTATACCATACTTTCTTCATGCCAAAGCCGGTTTTAAAGTTAGAGGCGGAAACTTCTTCCAGCCCGGTTCTAAACAGGTTTTCCGTGGCAATGGCTTCTTTATACGCGGCGGGGGAAACCCCTTCCGGTACTTTGGTTATGTATTTTTCGGCCAGTTCCGTTACGCTTTTTAAGGTGCCTCTTTCCGCCCCTAATTTAGCGGGCAGGTTTACGCCGGCCACCTGGCGGGAAACCACTTCGCCTTCCACATTGGTAATCTGCACTTTACCGCCGGGCAAGCGCTGGGTAATGCGGTAACCCAGGGTGGTGCCTTTCGGGTTGGTTTCTCTTAAAGCGTTTACCACATAGGTTTGGGCGGAAGGTTCTTGCACTTTCATACCCATCTTTTGTTTCAACGCGTTTACTTTTTGTGTGAAGGCGGAAGGCTTTGCCGCGGGGCGCTCCACAATGCGTTCCACTTTTACGCCAAAGCTGGATAATTCTTTAGCGGCCTGTTTGGCCTGTTTTACTTGCTTGAGCGTTCCTTTAAAATAGGCAATGCGCTGGCCCACGGGCAGCTTGCGCGCTTGGTTAGCCGTGCGGGCTAACTGCGCCGTATAAGAGGCCCCTTTGCCAATTAAGCGGAAAGCCCCGCCAATGGCCACCCAGGAGAGCACAAAGCTCATCGCTTCGTTAGCCATTTCCTGCGCGTAGACGGACTGATTGCGGCTTTGTACATTGCGCACGTAGCATTGTTGAATGTTCAAGGCTTTGCCGTCTTTATTAGCGGGCAAAATTTGGCCTTGCGGGTCTTGGCGTACGCGGCGGTAGGCAATGGCCAGTTGGTCAGCCATTTCCTGCATTTGGGCGGAATTTAAGCCGTACACGCTTTCCACCGCGTGGTCGATGCGGCAGTAAATCTTTTTAATGCGGTCCGCCACTTGGTTGGCGGTGGCATTGCTGATGGCCGGGCCACCGGCGGCGCCTTTATCGTAACCTTGGCCGCGCGTCCACTTGGGGGAAGACTCCTGATACATTTTAGTCAGCAAGTCCATCGCCAGTACTTGTACCGGGGCGGAGCCATGGTTGGCATAATTAATTAAAGTATCGGTCAAATATTTTTTCTCTTTCGGGTCCATGGCTACTTCCCGGCTGGAAATTTTCGGCAAGTAGTATAAAGACAAATAGTCAAACGCGCTTTTTAAGAACGGGAAGTTATACTGGTCCAACCGGTATTGCTGTTTGCGGCCGTTTAAATTGGTGTTTTCTTCGTCAATATAATCCACCACGCGTTTAAAGCCGTCCACCCCGTCGTAAACAACCAGGGCAAAGGCGACATAATCGGCATTTAATACGCGTTCGTTATTAATGCCCATCACGCGTTCTTTTAAGGTGCGGGTATAATCCAGGCTGTGCAACAGGCGGTCTTTCTGTTTTTGATAGAAAGACTCGGGCATCGGGTCCGGGGTTAAGAAGGTCATTTCTCCCATCGGCCACATGGCCAGTTCTCTTTCCTGCAAGAGCGGGTAGATTCTAGGGTCCTGATAGTTTTTGTATAACTGGTATACGCCGGCCAATACCAAGTTTAATAAGCCGCGCATTTCCACGCTTTGGCTGGATTCGGTCTGCTCCGGCGCCAGTTTTTGCACCAGGCGGTGGCCCGGCGTGGCGGCGCGGTTGGCTTTCAGGTCCTCGTAGGCTTTATCCAAACGGCTGGCGGCGGCCTTTTGTATACGGGGGGCAACGCCTAATAATATGTAGTAGCTTTCCGGGTCTTGTAACGAAAGGGCCCCTTGTAAGAAGGCGTGCATTTCCATGGCGGCAAAGGAAACAATCTCGGGCGATTTCGCGGACAGCAAGTCCACATAGTCATCCAGATCCAGCTGTTGGCTATTGCTTAACAGGGTTAAATTTTTTAATGCCGCTTTGGCGGATTCCCCGGCTGATTTTTTAACATGCAATCCCGGCACGTATTCGTTCATGCCGATTTGCAAATCGTCCTGGGGAAGTTCGTTCTTGGAAAGCCAGTCTATTAAATCGTCCTTGGGGGCATTGGCCAAAAACTGGCGGATTTGCGCATTTTGCGTAGTAAGGCCACGTTTAATGGCGCGTGCGTCCTGCTGGGCGTTGTAGTTAATGGGGCGGCCCAGGTTGTCTTCCGTAGGTTCCGGAGGTAAATAGTCGGATATTCCGGCCAGGTTAGACCACGGGGTATCGAAGGAAAATTCTTCTTTTTCCGGCGCAAGGGGAGAGGGGCGGTCTTGCGAAGAGTAATAATAGTCCGAATACAACTCGTCGGAATACTCATCCTGCGTATAATTTTGAGCAAAAAGGCCCGGTTCCGGCAATAAAATATTGCAGGAAAAGGCCACTATCAACATGCGGCAAATAAAAGTTTTCATAGCAGATCCCCTTACTGATAAAATACCCTCTTACTATATTATAGAAAAAAAGCCGTTTTTTCCCAGGGGCCATAGGGCCCAGAGCATCTAGGCCAAAGGGCCCACTGTATAGTGGGCCCCTGGTTTGCTGACTGGTCTGCGTTGATATTAAAGCAGTTTGGAAGCCAAATCCGCCAGGCGGCTGCGTTCCGTTTTGGTAAACGTAATGTGCCCGTGGCTCTTTTGGCCTTTTAAGCGGTCCACCAAGTAGGTTAAACCGTTGGATTCCACGTCCAGATACGGGGTATCAATTTGGTACGGGTCCCCGGTTACCACTACTTTGGTGCCTTCGCCCGCGCGGGTGAGGATGGTTTTCATCTCGTGCGGGGTTAAGTTTTGGGCATCGTCCACAATCATATACTGGCCGGGGAGCGAGCGCCCGCGCATATGGGTAACGGAGGCAATTTCAATTTTGCCGCTATCTAGCAGATAGTGGGCTTTTTCTTCGCCTTCGTCCGGGTTTTTGCGGTCCGCCAGGAAGGCCAAGTTATCGTAAATGGCGCCCATCCAGGCTTCCAGTTTTTCTTCCTTGGTGCCGGGCAGGAAGCCCAGGTCCTTCCCTACGGGCACGATGGAGCGGCAAACCACCAGGCGGCGGTAGGCGTTTTCGTCCATCGTACGCTGCAAGCCCGTGGCCAGGGTAATTAAGGTTTTACCCGTGCCGGCCGTACCCACCAGGGTTACGATGTCCAGGCTGTCGTCGAGCAACAGTTCCATGGCAAAGCGCTGTTCTTTGTTGAGCGGTTTAATACCCCAGGCGGTAGGCTCCGGCTGAGAAAGTGGGCGTATGCATGCTTCGCCATTGTTGGCCACGCGCCCCATGGCGGATTTTTTGCTGCCGTCATTGGCTTTTAGGATAATAAACTCGTTCGGAAAATAAAGCTTGGGGTCAATGGGAAGTTTTTTATCCCGGTAGAAAGCGTCTATCTGGTCCGAAGATACTTCCATCTCCGCCATGCCGGTGTACAGTTCGTCCACGTTTACTTTGTCGGTGGTGTAGTCCTGCGCGGCCAGGCCAAGGGCTTCGGCTTTTAGGCGCATGTTGATATCTTTGGTAACCAGGATGACGGGGTTATTGTTCTTTTTATAACTGCCTTCTTTTTTAGAAAGCGTGTAAGCAATGTTTAAAATGGAATTATCCGCCTTGTTGAAGGCTAAAAACGGGGGGAGAATATTGGGCTTATCCAGCTCAATTTTCAGCGTGCCGCCCTCTTTTAGAGAGACCCCTTCGTTCAGGTGCCCCAGCGTGCGCATTTCGTCCAGCGCGCGCGACACCATACGCGCGTTTTTGCCGCGGGTATCGCCTTCGCTTTTAAAACTGTCCAGCTCTTCAATAACGGCCATGGGGATAATAATGTCGTTATCCTCAAACGCGTGCAGGCAGTTTACGTCGTGCAGCAATACGTTCGTATCTAAAATAAATGTTTTTTTCATAAGCGCACCTCGGCGGAACGGAAGATAAAAACCTTCACTTTTAGTATAGCTCGCCGTTTTGCCTTTATCAAGGGCCGCTACGGCGGCAGGAAGCTTGTGCATATTTTACCATTAATTGCTATAACATATATATGAAATACCTTTGCATTCACGGACATTTTTACCAACCCCCGCGCGAGAACGCCTGGCTGGATGAAATTGAAATCCAGGAAAGCGCCGCGCCCTATCACGACTGGAACGCCCGCATTTGCGCGGAATGCTATTCCCCCAATGCCTTGGCGCGCGTGCTGAACGATAAACAGCAATTAACGGATTTAATTAATAATTACGCCCGCATTAGTTTTAACTTCGGGCCCACTTTACTTTCCTGGATGGAGAAAAAAGAGCCGGAAGTGTACCGCGCCGTGCTGGAGGCGGACAAATTAAGCCAACAAAATTTTTCCGGCCACGGCAGTGCCATTGCCCAAGCCTATAACCACATGATTTTGCCCCTGGCCAACCTGCGCGATAAATATACCCAGGTGCGCTGGGGCATAGCGGATTTTAAAAAACGCTTTGGCCGCTTGCCCGAAGCCCTTTGGCTGGCCGAAACCGCCTGCAATACCGAGACGTTGGAAGTATTGGCCGAATGCGGAATGAAGTTTGTTATCCTGGCCCCGGGGCAGTGCGCTAAGGTGCGCAAAATCGGTGAAGAAAAATGGCAGGATGTTTCCGGCGCCAAGGTGGACCCCAAACGCGCCTACCAATGTAATTTGCCCAGCGGGCGGCGCATTGCGCTGTTTTTTTACGACGGGCCCATCTCCCAGGGGATTGCTTTTTCCGACACGTTAAAAAGCGGCGAAAATTTTGCCGGCCGCCTTTTAAGCACCTATAATTCCGGCTCGGAGGCGCAGCTTATGCACATCGCCACCGACGGTGAGACCTACGGCCACCACCAAAAATTTGCCGATATGGCCCTGGCCTACTGCTTAAAATACGTGGAAGACAAAACCGACGTACAAATTACCGTGTATGGGGAATTTTTGGCCAAAAATCCGCCGCAGTATGAAGCGCAGATTTTTGAAAATTCTTCCTGGAGTTGCTTTCACGGGGTGGAGCGCTGGCGTGCTGACTGCGGCTGCAATTCCGGCATGCACGGCGGCTGGCACCAAAAATGGCGCAAGCCTTTGCGCGAGGCGCTGGACTGGCTGCGCGATGAAATGATTAAAACCTATGACACCGTCGGCCGCCAATATTTTAAGGATCCCTGGGCCGCCCGTGATGAATACATCGATTTGGTACTGGACCGCAGTTTAGACGCCCAACACCGCTTCTTCTTAAAA
>CALUXL010000100.1 GCA_944324735.1 uncultured Elusimicrobiales bacterium | reverse complement strand
GAAGCCGGCGCGCATTCTGTTTAAACCACCGGCACCCAAAGCGGAACGTCTGCGTTGGTGGGTCAATTCACCCAAGGGGTTGACCTGGTCCATGAACAGGGACAACTGGGACGTACCGAAGAACTTGCGGATAATCGCCTGCAACGGCTGAGCGTTTACCAACGCACGGGGGGTGAAGGAGGTGAGTTCGCGGTTCATGCGGTCACGCGCGGTTTTGGCCATCTGGGAAAGCCCCACGCGGATTTGGTTTTCCAACAATTCACCAATACCGCGGATACGGCGGTTACCCAAGTGGTCAATATCGTCCACTTTAAAGGTCATGTCGTCACCATACATTTTCTGGGCGTCTTCGCCGGCGTTTAAGGCCAAGAGATATTTAACCGTTACGATAATATCTTCCGGCGCCAAGGTGCGGCGTTTGTCAGACGGCATGGTGAACTTTTTAAATTTATATTTGCCAATTAAATCAAACATTTTGTGGAACTTTTTGTTGATTTTGTAGCGTCCCACAAAACTGAGGTCATAGCGGCGGATGTTATCAAAAATTAAGTTATTTAAGAAGGTTTCCGCCTGTTCTTTTACCACAAAGTCCTGGCCTCTCATCTTTTTGTAAATTTCAGCCTGGGCTTCGGCCGCGGTGCGGATAGAGTCTTTGCGGTGTTCCAGGGTGGCCAAGATACCGGGGTCGTCCTGACGGGGCTTGCCGGAAATTACTTTAATGGTTTTTACTTTCTTTTCAATTAAGGTTTTAAAGAGTTTGTCATCAATCGGCAGGGTGGCTTTGTCGTCCAAGTTCCACAACACTTCGCCGGTGGCCGGATCGTAAATATCATCCGCGGCGTAGCGGCCGATGACGTTTTCAATAGCGGTGGGTTTCACTTCCACGTCTTCGCAATTGTAGAAAGTTTGGATAATCTGTGCGTTGGTTTCCAAACCACAGGCGCGAAGGAAGGTGGAGGCTAACACTTTTTTCTTGCGGTCAATACGTACCCACAAGGCGTTCATTAAGTCGAAAGAGAACTCAATCCAGGCACCGCGGTACGGAATGATGCGCGCCACATACAGGCGTTTACCAAAGGTGGACTGTTTTTTCTCTTCGTCTTCTTCAAAAATAATACCCGGAGAGCGGTGCATCTGGCTTACCACCACGCGTTCCGCGCCGTTGTATACAAAGCAGCCGGCGTCCGTCATAAGCGGTACGTCGCACAATACGACGTCCTGGTCGGACGCTTCTTTCATTTTGCCGTTTTTCTGTTTTACATATAAGCGCAGCAACGCTTTTAAAGGGGCGGAATAAGTGCTGTCACGCACGGCGGCTTCCGTCGGCGTGGCATAACGCGGGGTGCCAAATTCGTATTTTAAAAATTCAAGTCTCATGCTCCCGTCGGGGGCTTCAATAGGGAAAACGTCTTCAAAAGCGGCTTGGAGACCTTTTAATTCTCTCTTAGAAGGAGAGACATCTAATTGCAAAAAGTCTTTAAAAGACTGCTTTTGCATGTCTAATAAATCGGGTAAAGGGAGCTTGGTGGAGATTTTGCCGAAATTTGTTTGCTTTTCAATCATTTTGCCAATATCCTGCTGCTTTTTGGAAGTCAGCCCGTTTGCTTTCTTACGCACATTAGAAACCAAACCGGCCGCTTGGATACCCCAATACACCCTGGGGGTACGCAAGCCCCGGCCCCGTTTTTACACGGGGCAAGGGCTTAAATAATACCGATGTTGAACTATTTGAGTTCTACGGTGCCGCCGGCTTCGGTGATTTTCTTTTTCAATTCTTCAGCTTCAGCTTTGGCAACGTTTTCTTTTACGGCTTTCGGGGCGCCTTCTACCAAGTCTTTGGCTTCTTTCAAGCCCAAGCCGGTGATTTCGCGCACTACTTTAATTACGCCGATTTTTTTGGCAGCGTCAACAGCGGTCAACACAACGTTGAATTCGTCTTTTTCTTCAGCGGCGGCAGCACCGGCAGCAGCAGGAGCAGCAGCAACGGCCACAGCGGGAGCAGCGGCCTTTACGCCGAATTTTTCTTCAATAGCTTTCACGAGTTCGGAAAGTTCCAGAACGGTGAGTTCAGCAATAGCGTTTACTAATTCTTCTTTGGTCAATTTAGCCATTTTATTTATTTCCTTGTTTTATAGAGTAGCTGCCTTCTGCGTGGGCCGTGCCCACGCCCGTGCATTTATCCTTTCGGGCTACTACCGCACTTTGGCGGGTTTAGATTTGGTTTACACAGCCGGGCTTATTAAAAAGCCCGCCGGTTTTTTGGGCTTAAGCAACATACGCCGGAGAAATTCCCCACTCATATTTATGCTTAAACAAGCCCAAAAAACCTTGACCGCCAAGATGTAGTTGCCTACACCCGGGCAGGCTGCACGCCTTATTTGCCGTTTTGTTTGTCTTCCACGGCTTTGATGACGTAAGCCAAATCCCGTATCGGAGCTTGCAGGACTTGAGCGGACTGCGCAACCGCGCTGTACAGCGCGCCGGCCAGCTTGGAGAGGTTTTCTTCTTTGGTACCGATGGTAGCCAATTGTTTTACCTGTTCTTCGCTGTACCAAACGCCGTCCGAATAACAAGCTCTGAGCTTCAAAGCCGCAAATTTCTTTTGGAAATCCACCAACGCTTTGGCCACGGCGGCAATATCACCGCCTACGGCAATAGCCGTGGGCCCTTGGAAGAGCTTGGCGTCAGCGCCTTCAATTTTAGCCTGGCTGATGGCGTGTTCCACGATGGAGTTGCGTTCCACACGGAATTTAGCTCCCGTGGGGCGCAGCTGCGCACGCAGTTCGGCCATGTCCACGAACTTCAAGCCTTGATAGGCCGTGAAGAACAAGGTGCCGGCTTCTTGAATTTCCTGAGATAAGTCTTGCGACTTTTGTTTCTTTTGGTCTTTGGTCAGGTTCATTTTTTTGCCTGTATTACTAATTAAACGCCTGTTCATTTTCCCCATTTTTAGACAGAGAAAACGACAGCCAAGGACACCCCTTCCCTACGGTTTCCCGTCGGAGGATGTCTTGGTATGCGTTTAAGTAAATCTTTTTTGTTACTGCTATTATTTTATCAATAAAAACCGCCTATTGCAACCAATTTTGCAAACGTTTTATCCGCGGTTCTTATAATTATTATACAAAATTTTTTCGTATTTGTTTATTTTTTAAGCACAAATTTGCGCACACGCGGTGAAGCGCCCGGCTTGCGGTTATACCAGCGCTTGCCGGCTTGGCGGCGGGCGTCTTCCAGCGGTTCCCCATCCAGCCCAAGCCCCGGGTAAAAATTATACATAAGGCGGCGGAATTTTTCTTCGTACTGGCGGCTTTCGTTACTGTCGCGCTTTAAAGAGGCGACGGAAAACTCCTTCTTAAAGTCCGGCTCCAGGCCGTCCGTACCAAAACGTGTGGAAATGGGGAGCATGCGGTCACTGCGCAAGAAAGTTTGCGGCTTTAACGGCACGTATTCTTCCAACCCGTGCGGGCCGGAAGCATCCAGCTCTACCCGCAAGCCCGCGTAACGTTTTTGCCGGTCCGTTTTTACCACAATCCACTCCCCTTCCTGGAAACCCTTGGGGCGCAAGACGGTGGTGTTTAGGTTTAAGTCCGGCTCGTCATAGGTTTCTTCGCGCGAATCATCCCACGTGGCAAAACTTACTTTACGGGCAAAAACAGTTTCTTGCCCGTCCAGCAATTCTTCCGTTTCAGACAGTAGGGCCCCTTTGTCCAAAAAGTCCACCGTCCACAATTTATGGTAATTGCCGGCCTTGCGCTCTACCGATAAATAACGGGGGGTGTCTATAATGTCCGTGGTATGCAACAATTCCCCGTTTAGGAAGGACTGCACGCGCGTATATTGTGGGTAATACCTCCAGCGGTATTCTTCTTTCCCGCGGCGGGCGTATACCAGGCGGCCTTGGTCGTCTTTACGGGTAGAGTCATATCTTTCCCAGGCGGTAGGGTCATACCCCTGGGTTAAAACGGCCGGGTTAATATCCTGTTTATGGGCGGCAATTTGACGCCAAACCTGGTAAGCCTCCCGGGAGGGGAGTCCCTTTTCCCCCTCGCGCCGCCAGCCGCCCTGCTCCGTACAGTTTACATAGCGCTTTAAGCTACCCCGGCAAAAGCTCTTCCAGCCTTCCGCTCCGCCGCGGCGGGGGCGCACACCGGCCACACAATCCAGGCCCAAAATAAAATCGTCCAAATCCGAGCAGGAAAAATCCTTTCCCCCGTTTACCATATATTCCTGCTGGGCGGCAGAACCGCTTTGTTTGGGCATGGCCAAGGTGACGCCCATATCCTGCCACAATAACCCCACATCCGGGGAAGCCCCGTTTAAAGCAATAACGGCCGGCCGCTGAGCGGATGCCCCCAATAAATACCCCACCACCTTCTTTCCACCCACCTGGGCGGATACATATTCCGGCGGCAGTAAAATAACCCGTATATCTTCCCGGCTTTTGGCGTAAGCATAGCCGGGAGCACTGGAGCCTTTATCCAACATGCGGCCAAATTGCTGGGCAATGGGTTGGTTATAAGAACAATTCTGCCGGTTGATAATGACGGGGCGGGTAAGAACTTCCTGCAAATCTTTAAACTCATCCCCCCGGCCGGAAGCCTCTATTTTTGTGTAAATGGAACGAAGCCAGCGGGAAACAGCCTCCCCCAGTTCCGTCGGGTTAAAGGAATATTGGGTTAAATCTCCATCCACGCAAACAGCCACCGGCTGGCGCGATACAATACGCTGCAACATAGAAGCAGGCGCCGTGGGGGTATCAATCCCCCAAGGGGAAGCCCCGGCATTACCTGCCAGTAAACTAAACACCAGAATAGCGCCTATTAGGCTAAATGGTTTTTTCATATGGGATAGAGATATTTCCCGCTTTATTTAAAATGCTGCACCCGTTTTTTTACGTTATCTTTTAAATTATTATAAAAAAACATATAGTCATACATATGCAAAATACCGGGGGCAAAAACACTTTGGCTGGCGTTGTATTTTTCCGCGTCTACCTCCACCGCCAAAGCACCGGTTTCTTTTTCAAGCCATACGTTAGACAGGTTCGGTACTTCTTCCTTTTTCTCCCCCGTTACAATATCAAAAATTACCGCGCCTTTGTGCTCCTTAGCCGGTGCAACGGAAGAATCCGTCTTCCAACTAACAGGGTTAATCCCTTTTGCCCCCTCCTTTAATACATAGGAATAACCATACCCCGGCAGCTGGGTGTTATAAGAAACAATAACCCCCGTGTCGGTTTCTCCCTGTGCCATTTTAAGCCAAGGATATTTTTGCAAGTCTTCTTCGGTCACGGAATAGCCAATTAAATACGCGGCCACCAGTTGCTTGCGCCAGGCGGGGTTATCAAACTTTTGCTCCATTAAATTTAACAAAGCCATAGACCCCTGGCTAAAGCCGGCTAAAATAAATGGGCGGCCCTTATTAAAATGTTGCATATAATACTCAAAGGCGGAACTAACATCTTGATACCCAGTGCTTAATAACTTATCCCCCTCACTGGGAGAAAGCCATAATAACTCAATGGACGCTTGGCGATAGTACGGCGCATACAAATTGGCTTCGTCCGTAAATACGCCGGCATTTATGCGAATCTGTACATTGGCCTTACTGCGCAAATCTGCATTGGATATATCCATTATTTCAGCACCGTTACCCCCAAAGATGGTGGGGTATACATAAAATACGTCCACCGGTTTGGCGGGCGGTTGCGCTTGGGGCAAAAATGCCCAAGAAGCCTCCTTTGAATAATTCGGCGGAACATCCACCGCACTGGGACTATTGGCAGTTAAACAACCAAACCCCCATAAAGAAAGAAATAATAAAAGTATTTTTTTATATTTCATACTTGTTTCTTGTGTAAATAGAATATAAGCTTTCTTTACCTAAAGACTTCATCTATTAAAAGCTATAGGGTAGCAGAATAATTATAACAAATATGATAGAAGCCTTCTTATTACAAACGCACTATTATACTTCTTTGTTATCAAAAACACGCGAAATATTGTTTGGTGCAAATGCCCTAAATTTCACAAACGTAAGAGATTTTTATAATTTATAGGCTAGTTCTCCATTTGATGATGGGTATATTATTACAACCCGCCTATACCCCCATTTTTCCAAGGGCTAATGCCCCTTTTATTAAGCCCTTGATTCCATAGGAGGGAGTCGGTTTCTTAAGACAATATCCACCCTAAATAAACACCCTATAAAGGGTTCTAAGCCGAACCCATGAGGAACACGCTGTTAAGCGCTTTAGGGCGTATGGTATGC
>CALUXL010000099.1 GCA_944324735.1 uncultured Elusimicrobiales bacterium | reverse complement strand
CGCGGCGCACAAATACCAGGTCTTTTAAGAAGGCCAGTTTCTCGGCGTCTATGCCGTCGGGATCGTAAACACTGCCGTCGTAGTCCATAAAGCCCACCACTTTGGCACCCAGCTGGGTTAATTTTTCAATGGCGTAAATACCCACATTGCCCGCGCCGGATATAATGCAGGTTTTGCCTTTTAGGCTGTCACCCTTGTTTTGCAGCATATTTTGGGCAAAGTATGCCACGCCGTAACCGGTGGCCTCCGGGCGCAGCAAGCTGCCGCCCCAGTTGGGCTTTTTGCCGGTAAAGGCGCCGGTAAAATCGTTGGTAAGTTTTTTGTATTGGCCAAACATATAGCCAATTTCCCGCGCGCCGCAGCCCAGGTCTCCGGCGGGGATATCGGTATGATAACCGATGTGGTGGTAAAGCTCGTTAATAAAAGAGTGGCAAAAACGCATGACTTCACTGTCGGACTTGCCGCGGGTGTCAAAGTCACTTCCGCCTTTACCGCCGCCCAAAGGAAGGGTGGTTAAGCTGTTTTTAAAGACTTGTTCAAAACCTAAAAATTTTAATACGTCCTGGTTTACCGTACTGTGAAAGCGCATGCCGCCTTTATACGGCCCCAAGGCGCTGTTGTATTGCACGCGAAATCCGCGGTTTACGTGTATTTCGCCTTTATCGTCCTGCCACGGCACGCGGAAGATGATAATACGTTCCGGTTCGGCGATACGTTCCAAGATGCGCTCTTTGATGTACAAGGGGTGCTGCTCTAAAACGGGGGTAAGGCTGGAAACCACTTCTTTAACGGCTTGGTGAAAGACTTTTTGGGCCGGGTCTTTTTGGGTAATACGTTCCAAAAATTCGGCGGCGTAGGTTTTGCTGTCCATAGTTCCCTCCTGTTGGATGATAACACTATTATAACATCATTTTTTCTTTGTGCAAGCACTTGCGGGGCGGCGTGTTTTATGATATAACAAAAGTTAGATAAACTAATATACCCGGGAGCATTATGCCAGGCAAACTATCATCAAATATGGAAGACTACTTGGAGGCCATCTCTCTGGTGGCGGATGAAAACGGCCGCGCCCGCATTACGGACGTGCGCGATATGCTGGGCGTAAAAACCCCCAGCGTAACCGGTGCCGTAAACACGCTGGCCAAAGCCGGGTATTTAACGCACGAACCTTACCAAGGGGTGGAACTTACCGCCAAAGGCCGCCGCGCGGCCGAAGACGTAAAAAAACGCCATGCCATTTTAAGCCGCTTTTTAACCCAGGTCATTGGCGTAAGCCCCAAAACGGCCGATATTGACGCCTGCAAAATGGAGCATACCGTCAGCCGTGAAACCATCGAAAAACTGCACGATTATTTACATAAACAAACCGGTGAAAAATAAGGCGCTGGGGCGTGTTTTCCCTTATTAATATTTCGTATAATGAAAGTATATCCTTAATTTAGAGGGAGTGTACTCTCATGGCAAAAAACAGTAAAAACAAATATTCCCACACCGTTCTGCTTCCGCAGACCGAGTTTCCCATGCGTGCCGGGCTTACGCAAAAAGAGCCTAAAATCTTAGAATTTTGGCAGAAAATGAACCTTTATGAAGCCATGCTTAAAAAGAACGAAGCGGGCAAACATTTTATTCTGCACGACGGGCCGCCCTATGCCAACGGCAAAATACACATTGGCCACGCGTTGGACAAAACGATTAAGGATATTGTTTTAAAAAGCCGCGCTATGACCGGGCACTATACGCCCTATGTTCCGGGGTGGGACTGCCATGGCCTGCCCATTGAACAAGCCCTTCTGAAAGAATTAAAACAAGACAAAAAACACATTACCGATGTGCCGGCCTTCCGCAAAAAAGCGCGTGAATTTGCCGCTAAATTTATTGATATCCAGCGCCAGGGTTTTAAACGCCTGGGCGTACAGGGTGACTGGGATAACCCGTACCTCACCATGGCCCCGCGTTATGAAGGCATTACCATTGGCGTATTTTTGGACTTGATTGAAAAAGGCTACGTATACAAAGGCCAAAAAACCATTACCTGGTGCTCCCACTGCGAAACGGCCCTGGCCGACGCGGAAACCGAATATAAGGATGTGGAGTCCACCTCTATCTACTTGCGTTTTAAACTGGCCCACCCCACGGCCGAAATTTTTGGCGATTTGGACTTTTCCAAACCGGTTTCTTTGGGTATTTGGACCACCACCCCGTGGACCATTCCCTCCAACATGGCGGCCGCCGTATCCAACACGGAAGATTACGCTATTTTGAAAGACGCCAAAACCGGTGAGTACTACATCGTGGCCGAAAAACTGGCTGAAGAATTCCTCAAAAATACCGGCCTGGAAGCCGCCCAAGTGGGCAAAGTGCCCGGGGAAAAACTGGTGGGGCTTAAATACATCCACCCGCTGAGCGGAAAAGAAAACCCCGTCATTTGGACGGACTTTGTAACCATGGACGCCGGTGTGGGTATTGTACATATCGCTCCCGGCCACGGTGAGGACGACTTCCGCGCCGGCAAACAATGGGGCTTGGACGTGTTCTGCCCCGTGGACGAAAAAGGCTGCTACACCAAAGACGCCGGCATTTTTGAAGGCATGCACGTTTTTGAAGCCAACCCCTTAATGGTAAAAAAACTGGACGAGCTGGGTGCTTTAATTAAAGAACAAAAAATCACCCACAGCTATCCGCACTGCTGGCGCTGCCATAACCCCATCATCTTCCGCGCTACGGAACAGTGGTTTATGAGCATTGATAAAGACGGCCTGCGCGAAAAATTGCAGGACGGACTCAAAAATGTAAAATTCTACCCTGCCGGCGGCGAAGAACGCATGCGCGCCATGATTGGCCTGCGCCCGGATTGGTGTTTATCCCGCCAGCGCTTCTGGGGTACGCCGGTAACTGTTTTGTATTGTAAAAAATGCGGCAAACCGCAAATTAATCACGAGCTGTTCTCCTTCATTAAGGAACGCGCGATGAAGGAAGGGTCCGACTTTTGGTTCATTGACCCGGTGGAAAAATTAATGCCGCAAGGGTATCAGTGTGAATGCGGCTCGCACGAGTTTCGCAAAGAAACGGATATTTTGGACGTATGGTTGGATTCGGGCGTGTCCTGGGCGGCCGTACTGAAAGACCGCGGGTTGGACTTCCCGGCCGATGTATATTCCGAAGGGTCCGACCAGCACCGCGGCTGGTTCCAAAGCTCTTATATTCCTTCTTTTACGTTGGAAGGCGTGCCGCCGTTTAAAACCATCGTAACCCACGGCATGGTGCTGGACCAGCAAGGCCGCCCGATGCATAAATCCCTGGGTAACAGTGTGGCGCCGGAAGATGTAATTAATAAATTCGGTGCGGACATTTTACGCCTGTGGGTAGCCTTCTCGGACTATCAGGAAGACGTGCGCATTTCCGACGAAATTTTAGGCGGCCCGGTGGATACTTACCGCAAACTGCGCAACACCATTCGCTATGCGCTGGGCAACTTGTTTGATTACGAACCCGCCAAACACGCCGTAGCCGCGGCCGATTTAACGGAAATGGACCAGTATATGCTGGGCCGTTTGGATGCTTTAATCCAGGAAGTGCATAAAGGGTATGAAACCTTTAACTTCCGCCATGCTATGCGCAGCATTGCCAACTTCTGCATATTGGATTTGTCCTCCTTTATGTTGGACGCGTCCAAAGACCGCTTGTACACGCTGGGGGCGTCTTCTCACTCCCGTCGCAGTGCGCAGACGGTGCTGGCGGAAATTGTAAAAGCGCTATTGCAGTTGATGGCGCCGGTGCTTTCCTTTACGGCGGAAGAAGCGTGGCAGGTGCTGCGCTCTATCCCGGCGGGGGAAGGCTTGCCGGAAAGCATTTTCCTGTCGGATATGCCGCGCAATGCTTCCATGGTGCCGGATGTAAAGCTGGAAGAAAAATGGAACAAAATCCGCGATATACGCGATTTGGTTCAAAAAGAATTGGAAGACGCCCGCCAAAAAGGTGTGATTGGCGCTTCGTTGGAAGCCAAAGTAATTTTCAAAACCGATAACCCGGAAATGAAAGCCTTCTTGGAAGAAACCAAAGCCCTCTGGCCGGAAATTGCCATTGTGTCCGCGGTGGACGTGCAGGACGGAGCGGGTGAACTGGATATTGAAGCCGTACACGCCCCGGGCGTAAAATGCCCCCGCTGCTGGCAGTGGAAAGAGGATGTAGGTTCCAACCCCAAACATGCGGACTTGTGCGCCCGCTGTGCGGCCGTGTTGGAAAAAGAAGGTTTAACCGTACAGGAAGAGGAGCCCGCCGGTGTCTAACGCCTGGGCCCGCCTGAAAACCTGGTTGGCGCACAACAAATCCGTTTGGGTTTGGGGTGCGCTGATCGTGGCGGCGGACCGTGCCAGCAAAAACTGGGCACTTAGTTATTTGCAGGATAAAGATGTAAATATTTTTGCCTATTTCCGCCTGCATTATGTGGAAAATACCGGCATGGCTTTTGGCCTTATGCAAAACGGCAATATGCTGTTAATTTGGATTATGCTGGCCGTTTTGGCGTATTTGGCTTATAGCTGGAAGGAACTGGTCTCTGCCGGGCCGCTGGCCAAGTGGGGGGGACTGTTCATTTTTGCGGGTGCGGTGGGCAATCTTTATGATAGAATAAAGTTAGGTTTTGTAGTAGATTTTTTAGACTTTAGGGTTTGGCCGGTATTTAATATAGCGGATTCTTTTATCACAGTGGGCGGGGTGTTGCTGGCGGCATCGTTGCTGTTTTGGCACTCCGGGGAGGCAAAATGAAAAAGTGTTTATTGCTGGCAATGTCTTTACTTATGTTGGTTGCTTGCTCGTCTAAGGAGGAGCGCCTCTTTCAGCAAGCGCAGCTGGCTACGGATAAGGGGGACTTCCCCAAAGCCATCCGCCTTTACACCACTTTGCTCAAACAAGACCCCAACAATATTGCCGCCCACACCAACCGGGGTATTTTGTTTGAACGCCTGCCTGCAAAAACCGCCCAAGAACGCCGCAAGAACCAAGCCCTGGCCGAACAGGATTATGTAGCCGCCATACAAGGGGCCCCCAACGTGGCGGAAGTATACAACAACCTAGGCGCTTTGCTGTTGGATACGGGCCGCTATTCCGACGCGGTTTACTATTTGCAAAGAGCCACCAACATCCGCCCCAAATACTTTTTAGCTTGGATGAACCTGGGCATTGCGTACTATCAGCAAGGGAAAGTAACGGACGCTTTAACCAGCTTTGCCCGTGCCTATAACATCCGGCAGGACTACCCCAATTTATATTTAAACCGCGGTTTGGCGTATTTTTCAATGGGGGATTATGACTCCGCCTTGAACGACTACACCACGCT
The DNA here is from genome assembly GCA_944324735.1 of uncultured Elusimicrobiales bacterium. Lineage (GTDB taxonomy): Bacteria > Elusimicrobiota > Elusimicrobia > Elusimicrobiales > Elusimicrobiaceae > Avelusimicrobium. Next base: position 4,961 of record CALUXL010000099.1, on the reverse strand, counting down.
CCTTCGCTTAAAAGGGCCCGATGCCCGCGCTTTGCTGGAACGCGGCCGCGCGTTTATGAAACTTAAATATTATGCCAATGCAATGGAAGATTTCCAGCAGGCGGCCCGTTTGCAGCCGTCTTACGCGCTGGCTTATTATTATATGGGTGAGTTGCTGTTTTTGCAGGGGGATACGGACCAAGCTTTGGGTATGCTTTCCAAAACGAAAGAATTGGCCAGCCGTTATGTGCCCGCTTATGAATTAATGGGTGATATGCTGGCGCTGGAAGATCCGCCCTCTGCCGTGGCCAACTACTTGGTAGCCCGCAAGCTGGACCCGGCCAACGCCGCCAAGTATAACTATAAAATGAGAATGATGAGTACCGAAGCCGGACGCAAAAACGTAGTGGCGCGGCGCTTTTTAACGAAATAAAAAGGAAAAAATGTCTTCTAACGAAACTCAATTTGCAGAGCGCACGGCCGCATTAGCTTTTGCGGCCCGGGCGTATACATACCGTTTGGTTTTGGCGTTTGTTTTTACTTGTTTTATTTTATTCTCCGTTGTTTTTGACCATTCCCGCACCGGTATTTTTATACTGTCTCTTAGCGTATATTTGTTTTGTACGGATGTGTTCCACCGCGCCGCATTAAAAGATATAGCGGCGGGGCGGCTGTCTTTTGCTTTAATGATTAGCCTTAGCATTACGGCGGCGTTTGTATATTCCGTATTAAAAACGTTTTTTTCCATGCCTTTGTTTGGCCTGCCGGCTGATTTATACCTGGAGGGCGCTTTGCTGGCGGTGCTTTCTTTATGGATTATGCGCCGCGAAGTGCAACGCCGGGAGCAAACCAAAGTATTTATTAAAAAGTTGGATGACTTCCTGCCCAAAGCGGCCCGCATTTGCCGCAACCGCCGCACCTTTAAAGTTTTTGCGCATGAGCTAAAACTGGGTGATATTATTTTGGTTAAACCGGGGGAGCGCATCCCTTGTGACGGGGTAGTGGCAAAAGGCGCCAGCGCGGTGGATGAAAGCATTATTACGGGCAATATGCTGCCTACCTCCAAAAAGAAAGGCAGTGTTATTTTTGCCGGCACCTTAAACAAGGCCGATGAAATTTATATAGAGGTAACTGGCCTGCTTTCCTCTTCTGTGGTAATGGATATTATTAACGCCATTAAAAACAGTGAAATAAACCGCGTGCCTTCCGCCTGCCTGCTGGACCGTGCCGCCAAATATTATGTTCCCTTAGCGCTGTTATGTGCCGGGGGGGTATTCTTTTGGTTAGCGCATGCCAACGGATACCGCAATTTATTTTATTATTCCGGTGCGTTTTGGCTGGTGTTGGCACTGGCCTGCACGCCGGGGTTTGTTTTTTCCGCTTGGTTGGGCCATTCGTTTGCATACGCGGGCGCGGCGGCCAATAAAATCATTTTGCAAAATGTGGACGCGCTGGACCAGCTGGCCCAGGCGGATACGGTGTTTTTTGATAAAACCGGTACGCTTACCCATGGGGAACTGCGTGTGGAGGGCGTATTTGCGGAAACGGATGCCCAGTTAAAACAAATGTTGGAATGCGTGTCCTCGGCCGAGCAGATGGTGGACGGCCCCTTTGCCAAAGCCGTTAATTTGTATGCCAAACAGCACAATATCAAACTGCGCAAGGTGGTTTCTTTTGACGTTTTGCCTGGCCTGGGCGTGGTGGCCAACTGTGGACGGGACAAAATTGTATGCGGGCGTGAAACCTGGCTTAGAGAAATGGGCATAGAAACGCAGGTGGAGATGTTCTCGGGCGATAAACCGCTTATTTGCGTGGCCAAGAACGGTAAATTTTTGGGGCATTTAACTCTGTCGGATACGCTTCGCCCGGGCGCGGCAGAGGCGGTGCGCTTTTTACAGCAGAAGGATAAAGAATTAGTGCTTATATCGGGCGATAATGAACTGTCCGTTTCTTCCATTGCCAAACAGGTGGGTATTGAAAAACTAAGCTATAACGTGCTTCCCAAAACCAAGGCTGAGATTGTAAACAATATGCGCAGCGCCGGGCATAAAGTGGTTATGGTGGGGGACGGGTTTAACGATATTATTGCGCTTCTTCGTTCGGACGCCAGCCTGGTGTTTTTCTCCGGCCGCAACTTATACAACAACTGGGTGGATATTATTATCAAGCGTAATGACTTGTACGCCCTTACGGATTTGTTTAAAATAAATAAAAAGCTTAAACGCATTATCCGCTGGAACTTTATGCTGGCTTTTATAGCCGGTGTGGGGCTGGCTTTTTACGTGCTGTTTGGTGCGCAGGGCCGGCTGCCGTGGTATATGGTTCCGGGTGGGTTGGCGTTAGGGCTGGGACTGGTCTTTTTAAATTCAGCGAGGTTACTTAGAATACGATGACACACGATATTGATTTTGGTTACACCTCCGCCCACGCGCGGAAAAATGCCGATGCCGTTTTGCCGGATATACAATGCTGGCCCAACCAATATAAACGGGATTATGATATTAAAATAGAACTGCCGGAATTTACTTCCGTCTGCCCGAAAACCGGCCTGCCGGATTTTGGCGTAATTACCATTGAATACGTACCGGACGAATTATGCCTGGAATTAAAATCGCTTAAATATTATCTGTTGGAATACCGCGATATGGGTATTTTTATGGAAAATATTGCCAACAAAATTTTGGACGATGTGGTAAAAGCCTGCCACCCCAAAAAAGCTACGGTAACCGGTACGTTCACCCCGCGCGGCGGCTTGCGTTCCGTAATTGTAGCCAAGTACGAGAAAAAATAATATGACTAAAAATCCATTTTTGACCGTAGGTATTTTGCTGCTTACGTTGGTGGCTGGCGCGGGTGCGGTATATGTGTTGTTTCCGGCTTCTTCGCCGGATCGTGCCGAGGAAACCACTGCCCCTCAGCCGGCGTTGCAGGAGGCTCTGCCCCCTCAGCCGGCGGCCCCGCTAAGCGAAAGTATTTCTACTGTCAATATGGAAAAATCCTCTTTGGTGGAAGGCATTACGGAAGCGGACCCACAGGAAACCAAAATGGAAGACGGTTCCGCCTTGCCTTCCCAACTATCTAAAATTAAGGTAGAGGGTATGGTGGGCATAGCCCCCCGCCCGGAGGAAGAAACGGCCCCCGTGGAGGAGCCTAAATCCGCCGGTGTGGATGTAAAAAACATACAGGATTTATCTTCCGTTATCCCCTTAACGGCAGGCGGTGGCTCTGCCCAGGAGGAGTCTTCTTCCGCCCCGGCCGAAAAAGAACCTACCAGCATTACTATGTTAAGTGTTCCCGCCAAGGTGCGCTTAATAAAAAGTACCGAGGAGTACAAAGAGTTTAAAAAAATCGCCCGCGGTAAATACCCGCAGGTGGATTTTAACAAACAAATGGTGGTGGTTTTAGAGTCCGAAAATAACCTGCCTGATAATGTGTTTGAAATTCAAGACGTGCAGGCTAAAGACGGTAAACTCTTGGTTAGCTACCGCGTGAATATTTTTGATTTGGACAGTAAATTAAATACGCACACGGCCAAAGCGGTTGCCAAATCCAGCCTGCCGGTGGAATTAAAACAAGTTTTATAATAATTAAAAGGTTGGTAAAAAATATATTGTTTGTTGAATACAAAAATATTTTTTAAAATGGATTTTGTAGGGAAAAATAGCTGAAAAATCATTGTATCCGTATTTGGGGAGTTGAATTTATGTTTCTTAACAAGGTAGGTCTTTGGATTTGGAAAGCCATCAGCTTTCCTTGGACATTGCATCAATGGCTAACAAAGAGTTTTGTTTCTGGTACTCTTCCTTTATTGGATTCTATTGGATTAATTATTGTAGAAATCACTCTATTTTGTTTTTGCAGTTTTTGTTTAGGGCTTTTATTAAGGGTAATTGGGCCTGTTTCAGATGCTGTTCTTATGACAATAGGGATATTGTGGGGGGTATTTTTGCTCGTGGTTGTTATCTATTTGTGGATTATTCCCCCATATAGGTTGTTAAATGTTTTCATAAGAATCGGTTGGACATGGGTTCTGTTTGTGTGTGGAGTATTTCAGTATTTAATGATTGTGATGATTGGGTATAAGGGCAATTAGTTTTTTCAATAAAGCGCCCCGGGTGTAAAACCCGGGGTGTTTGTTTTAAAAGCCAGCTATTTAAGCAAGTTTTCCGACGGTTTAAACCGCACTTTTTGTTTGGCGGGCACGTGTACCTTTTCCCCGGTTTTGGGGTTGTGGCGGGTAACAGGGCGGGCCATTTTTAAATGAAAAGATCCAAAATTGCTGATAACCACCTTGCCGTCTCTCTTCAAGCCGTGTTTAATGATTTCAAACACTTTGTCCACAGAGGTCTTGGCTTGTTTCTTGTCTAATACATGGCGGGTAAGATGGCGGATAACGTCGTCTTTATTCATAATTCTTCTTTCCTTATTTCCTTATATACTTATTTGTTTCCACGGTTTACAAACCCCATGGCATGCAACAGCACATGCGGTTTTTCCCCTTTGCATACAATTTGCCAAATGGCGTCAATAATGGGGGTGTTTAAATGGTTTTTGCGGGCAATGTCATACACGCTTTGTACGGTATTTACGCCCTCGGCAATGGTGCCTACTTCTTTTTTGGCTTCTTCCAGCGTAAGGCCGGAGCCTAACTTTTCGCCCAGTCTGCGGTTGCGGGAAATGGCGGACATACCGGTAAGGATAGCTTCCCCAAATCCGGCCAGGCTGTATACGGTGTTGGCCGCGCCGCCTTGGCTGACGGTAATATCGTTCATTTCGGCCAAGGCTTGGGTAATTAAAGCCGCTTTTGCGTTGGCCCCGTCCCCAATGCCGTCAATAACGCCGCAACCAATTGCCAGCACGTTTTTAATGCCGCCGCCATATTCCACGCCGCGGCGGTCTTGCGCGGGCACCACAATAATGGGGTCTGCGTTGAAAACCTCGGCAATTTGAGCGGTTAACTGCGGGTCTTTACCGGCCAGCAT